>JAPOTF010000102.1 GCA_026709325.1 Roseovarius sp. | reverse complement strand
TATGTATCATATAATCTTCTGGATTGCCTTTTATCCATGACGGGCGACGGCCGACCCCCGACCATGTGTTTTCAGGGTTGTTTGGATCTTGATACTTTGGCTTGCCGCGGTTTCTTGCGGTTTCGCCCTGTGGCCCATCCATAAGGTCCGAAAGTTCGTAACCCTTTTCCTTTGCGAGCTTTCGAATGGCGCTTATGGTGTCCTTGCGGTGTTTGTCCTCATATTTTTCAATTGCCTTGTTAACATCCCTGCTTAATTTTTTTAGCTGAGCAAGGCTCATGTTTTTTAAATCCGGGTTCGCCATGTTTTACATCCTTTCACGACTTCAATTAAAAATGCAAAATACGAGTTTTTTTAAGATGGCAAGCGCTAATTATGCCTGGATTGAAAAATGTTAAATTGAATTTCCCGTTTATGTCATAATTTAATTATCAAAACCGCTTCAGTTTCTCCTTGAAAATTTTAACCGCCATTAAAGAAACATTTACGCGATCATTAATTTAAGATGGCATTTTTTGACGGTGCATAGCCATATGGAATCCAGCCGATTAAATGAAATCCGCGGGATTGCGCAATCATTTATTTGCTCCTGGCGGCATTGCGACTTTCCCTTTGCATCTCATTGAAATTATTGATCCGCTTTCCGCTGGAATGTTTTTTGAATATCAATTGATGCATCTTTGGCACATTTAGTCGCAATATACATGCGTCATCTGCAGCAACGATTTTATCTGCAGCGGAATTCCCAAACCAGTTGCGCATGCAATCGCCAAAAGATATGCGGGCGCGGGCAAATGTAGTCCGGGAAGTGCAAATCGCGCCCCATGCTTGCATATGAAACAGGGTGTCCCTAGACCTTCACCATGTTATCAATTTACGACGAAGGCCCATGCCCTCCCTGCCCCTTGAAATTCAATCTCGCCGGGCATGTGCTTGGACGTGCAGACGAATTGCCCGATAAAACCGCGCTCAATTTGATTTACCCGGAAAGCAATGAAACATGGAGCTATTCGCAACTGAAAAAAGCCGTGTTGGGAACCAGCGCAGGGCTTCTTAAATCGGGATTGCTGCCCGGAGACAGAATTGTCATGCGCATTGGCAATACGATCGAATTCCCAATCGCCTATCTTGGAGCCATTGCCGTTGGCATTGTCCCCATACCCACTTCTCCGCAACTGACGGAATCTGAAGTGAACCGGATCATCTCGAGCTCCACGCCCAAAGCCATACTGCACGATCTCGGCGTTTCCTGCCCGCAGACAAGTTTGAATGTAATTCAACTGGACGCTCTCAAGTCAATGAGGGACTTGCCGCCAGCGAAAATCGCAATGGGGAATCCCAATCGTCTGGCATATGTCATCTACACGTCCGGCACATCTGGCACACCTCGGGCTGTAATGCATGCCCACAGGGCGATATGGGCCAGGCAGATGATGTTCGAGGGATGGTATGGCATGACGGAAACTGACAGACTTCTGCATGCCGGGGCGTTCAACTGGACATACACGCTTGGAACCGGGCTGATGGACCCATGGACAATTGGAGCCACCGCGCTGATTCCAGGCCCGGGTGTGGACACTTCTCAACTCTCCCGCTTAATGAAACGCCACAAGGCCACGATTTTTGCCGCCGCGCCCGGTGTGTTCCGGAAAATTCTGAACATTGAATGCGCATTTGATGTTCCCGAATTGCGCCACGGGCTGTCAGCGGGTGAAAAGCTGCCGGAAACCATACGAAAAAAATGGGAGCGCGCCACCGGCAAGCCCATATTTGAAGCCTATGGCATGTCCGAATGCTCGACATTCGTGTCCGGAAGTCCGGACATGCCCGCCCCTTGCGGAACGCTTGGCCGACCGCAAAAGGGCCGCCGCATTGCAATTGTCGACGCACATGGACCTGTTCCCCTCGGCAATGAAGGAACGATTGCCATTCATCGCGACGACCCCGGGCTGATGCTTGGCTATCATAATGCTCCCGATGAAACATCCTCCAGATATATTGGCGACTGGTTTGCCACCGGCGACCAGGGCGCAATGGACTCGGATGGAAGCATCACGTACCTGGGCCGTGCCGACGACATGATGAATGCCGGAGGCTACCGCGTCTCTCCGATTGAAGTCGAGAACGTGCTTAATGCGCATCCAGGCATCAGTGACTCGGCTGTAACCGATATCGAGGTAAAGCCGGATGTCCGCCTTGTCATGGCATTCTACACGGGACGGGACGCCTTGCCAGAGCACGAGCTTGCCGAATATGCTTCAAGTCGACTTGCCGGATATAAATGCCCTCGCGGCTACTTTCATGTCGATACGCTTCCAACTGGCGCCAACGGAAAAATCCTGCGCCGCAAATTGCGGCCAATATACGGAATGCTGAAAAGTGAAACTTGACATAACATCCGGATCTCAAAGGCCCATTTTTGCCATATAATGATTGATGCCCGGAAATTCCCGCCAAATTTTTTTATCCATGTTCTGCAATGGGTTGATATGAACGCCAAAAACATTTTTTCGAAGACTCTTGGCGACTTTTTGCCAGGAATGCCCGGCATGACGCGAAAGCGTTTCGACGACCTACCCAATCCGATCAAGACCCGCGGCACGGGTCTCTCCGGCTGTCCGATGCAGGGCCCCGCCGTGTTCTCCTTCACGATGCCGTCTCCTTTGCGGTTCGACCGAAGCAACCGCGGCGGCGCCGCTTGCGCATCACCCGCCCCAATGCAACGTCACCTTCGCCAAACCTTGAAAAACCGCACAGGACGAGACCGCCCGGCCATCGCCCATACGCACCTGAAATCCTCAAACCACGCAAAACGGCAAAAAATCCGCTGGCGGGAATTACTGTCACAATGGAAGCTGGCCTTGCAAAAATGCGATCATCGCCGTACAGAGTCTTCATGCAGAGTCTTCATGCAACCGGGCACCTTTTGGCCATATTGCCAAATTCGGGAAAGCATGCCCAACCGAATGTCCAACGCATAATGAATTTCGGATTCGACATGCACTTCTTGAAGACATAATGACCAGCGGCGAAGCGCTCTGGCGCGATATTGAAGCGAGCCGCGTGGCAGAACGCGGTTTTTATCAAATCGAGCGAACCGTCGCAGAGGCCGTTTCCCGGTCTGAAGGGCTGGATTTCACTTTGGATCCGCTTGACGATGCCGACGCGGTTTTGCTGATGGGAGCGCCAGATGGAACGGAGATCGATGAATGGCGTCCGGTGCTGCAACAAGCATTGGCGCCAAATTTGTCAATCCATTGCTCCAGCCCAGACCAAACGAGGCCCCGCGCTGACGTGTTCGCGATTTCACCCGGCGTACTGGCGCAAAATTATGAAAGCTTGGATGGGCAAGTTCACTACTGCGGCAAACCCTGTCGTCCTGTCCTTGACGCTTTGAAAAACACGCTCAATGCGTGGCGACCACTTATGATCGGCGACATCGTAGGCGCGGCGCATGCCGGCCTGGATAGCGCGCATATTCAAAACGGAACGTATCGTGATCGCCTCGCCGAGGATGACGCCGAAAGCGCCATCCTGGATCTTTCGGCAATTTATGCGGTTTCGCCAACGTTTGCACTTTCCGGGATCGCCTAATGGAACGGACATTGCTCGGCAGGGAATTTCGCTTGTTTTCGGCGCGTTTGGGTCGAGATCCACTGCAGGTACAAGGTGCCGGGGGAAATATTTCCATCAAAGCCGGTAACGTCATGTGGATCAAAGCCTCGGGCACCGAACTTGCAGATGCCGCGACAAGTGACATTTTTGCTGCCGTCGATCTTGACGCTGCGAAAGCTGAAGCCTTCGGCAGCGGAGACGGTAGCTGCAAGAGCGCGTTGATTGACAAGTCCGGCAAACTGCGACCCTCCATCGAGACAACGTTCCACGCGGCCCTTGATTGGAATGTTGTTGCCCACACGCATTCGGTTGCCGCTCTTACACATGCAATAGCACCGGAAGGGCGACGGGTTTTATTGGACAAGCTGGCCGATCTGAAGCCCGCACTCGTGCCCTATGCCAAGCCGGGCCGACCGCTGACTCGCGCAATTCTGGCACGAGCGACGCCTGATACACGCATATATGTCCTTGAAAACCATGGACTGATCGTAACCGGTCCAAATGTCGAAAAGGCATCATGCCTTCTGCAAGAAGTTGAAACCCGTCTGTCAATGCCTCCAAGAAAGATTGCCGAGCGGAAAATTGACATCCCGCCGCCCGTTGGATTTGAGTGGCACGCATCAAGCTGGTTGGCGCAAGCCCCCCACATCGCAAAACTTGTGGCTGGTCATTCTTATTATCCCGATCATGTGGTTTTTTTGGGATCAGGGCTGAATGCCAACGGGAGCGACGTCGACCGGCCGGTACGGTTTTTCCTCCAGAAGGGCATCGCTTTAAGCTTGGATGCGACAACATCGCAACGGGCAATGCTGAACTGTTTAAGTGATGTGATGTCTCGACTGCCGTGCGACTGGCAACCTGAACCTATCGGCGATCGGGCTGAAAATGAACTATTGGACTGGGACGCGGAGAAATACCGGCAAGCTCTCGCGATGTCCAAATGAGTCCTTAAATGGGCATAGACATTGGCGCTTCCGCCGCAGGAGCGGTGATCCTTGACCGGGATTTTCACCAAGTCGCCATGGCACGATTTGAACATTCAGCCCAACAAGACGAATTCATTGACGCCGAACCCCGGGGGGAATTTGGTCTTGCGGGAACTCGAAAACGAAACCATCGCAGTTGATATCGAAGATGCGATCCGGATGGGGGGGTCGCGGCGATGGCCGCGCAGATTTACATTGGTTCGGATTATGGGCGCAAATCGATCGAGGTCGGCGTTATGGGATCCCAACACTCGCCGTAACGGGAGTCGGCTCGCGCCATCCCGACTGATGTGCGAGCGGCGGAAAACACGTCCACTCGAAACAATTGCCGCATGCGAGAGAATCGATTTGCGGTGAATGCCGACAGTAAAATCCCGAAGCCCCGTCAACTGCAGCGGTTTTTTTGTATACTTTAGCATACCGTCTTCCAAACCGCGCATAAACGGTTTATTGAAAACCAAAGACTCAACTGAATGCGCCAGTCGTGGAAGGAAATCAAAATGACGCGAATCAAAGTTGACAGTCCCATCGTGGAGATGGACGGCGATGAGATGACCCGGATAATATGGGATTTCATCAAAGGTAAACTCATATTGCCATACCTGGACATTGATCTTTTGTATTACGACCTGGGCATTGAAAGCCGTGACGCCACAAATGATCAGATTACAATTGACGCCGCGGAAAAAACAAGGGAAGTCGGTGTTGCCGTCAAATGCGCGACAATCACCCCGGATGAAGCGAGGGTCGAGGAGTTCAGTCTCAAAAAGATGTGGCGCAGTCCAAACGGCACAATCCGCAACATACTTGGCGGGGTCGTGTTCCGCGCACCCATCATTTGCGGAAATGTGCCGCGTCTTGTACCGGGGTGGACGCAGCCAATTGTCATAGGACGTCATGCATTTGGCGACCAGTATCGAGCAACCGACATCAAGTTCCCGGGGCCGGGCAGGCTGATCATGAAGTTTGAAGGCGAAAACGGGGAAGTCATTGAAAACGAGGTCTTCAACGCCCCCTCCTCCGGAGTGTTCATGTCAATGTACAATTTGGACAAGTCAATTATCGACTTTGCCAGAGCCTCTTTAAATTACGGTCTATCGCTTGGCTGGCCAGTCTACATGTCAACCAAAAACACTATCCTGAAGCAATATGACGGACGCTTTCTCGAGCTTTTCCAAAAGGTGTACGAGGAGGAGTTTGAAGAGGATTTTAAAAAAAGGGGAATCACCTACGAGCACCGCCTGATCGACGACATGGTGGCGTGCGCCATGAAATGGAATGGCGGCTTTGTCTGGGCGTGCAAAAACTATGATGGAGATGTGCAGTCGGATACCGTGGCGCAGGGATTTGGGTCACTTGGCCTGATGACGTCGCAACTGATGACGCCCGATGGCAGGATCGTCGAGGCCGAAGCCGCTCACGGCACCGTCACGCGCCATTACCGCCAGCACCAGGAGGGCAGGGAAACCTCGACAAACTCGATCGCCTCGATCTACGCCTGGACCGGTGGACTGAAACACCGCGCCAAACTGGATGGAAACGACGCTCTCATGCACTTTGCGGCCACGCTCGAGAAGGTTGTCGTTGAAACAGTCGAATCGGGTTCAATGACCAAGGATCTCGCTCTGCTGGTTGGCCCCGATCAGGGATGGCTGACAACAATGGGTTTTCTCGAAAAAATCAATGAAAACCTTAACAAGGCACTCGACTGACCTGTTGCGCGAATGGATTTCGGACACTCCCGAATCCATCTTTCACCCGGGCCGAAAACGGATTTGAATGAACGGAGTCGGGCGCGAACCTGCTTCGCGCCTACTCCATGTAACTGTAAATTCCTATGTCGTATATTGAAATCAACTCGAACTGGATGATCGCGGCAGCCACGGCCCAAAGGACGAGAGCCACCGCAATCGCGATTATGAACTTAATCCGAAGATGATGCCGTTCGGGCGAGCTTTCATGCGTGCCCGGCACTTTTTTCCCGGCCTCTCCCTGTGTCGTGATCTTCAATGGCAGCGCAACCATGAACACCAGAAGCAGGATTATCATATATAGAACTATGCCTCCCGCTATCCCCATTACAACTGCTCCAATTCAACAAGACAGCCATTGAAATCCTTTGGATGTAAAAAAAGCACGGGTTTGCCATGTGCGCCGATTTTTGGCTCGCCGTCCCCCAGAACTCTTGCGCCGCGCTCTCTTAAATGATCGCGCGCGGCGACAATGTCGTCAACTTCATAGCAGACATGATGAATGCCTCCGGATGGATTCCTCTCCAAAAAGCCATTTATGGGACTGTTTTCGCCAAGCGGGTGCAGCAACTCGATTTTCGTGTTGGGCAGTTCAATGAATACCACTGTCACGCCATGATCCGGCTCGTTCCGAGGCTCGCCCACATTTGCGCCAAGCGCCGTGCGGTACCGGTTTGCGGCCGCTTCGAGATCCGGCACGGCAATTGCCACATGGTTCAATCGGCCAATCACTTTGCATTGCTCTCTTTATCTTAATTCCGTCAGGCACCATATAGCTCCAATGCGCGCTGCCGGCAAACGACAGTCAATATTGCTCACTGGTGTCGATAAACCATCCTCTCGCCAGGCAACATGGCAACGCCCCCAAACCGGAAAATTCTCAGGAATTACGCGCATGCAATTGCCCCGTAAGCTCACTTAACCTTTTGATCTGCATTCCATGACCGTCGAAATTCACCGGCGAGAGCCACTCCTCATATGCCCGCTCAAGCGCGGACCATTCGCTGTCTATCACCGAAAACCACGCCGTGTCGCGATTTCTGCCCTTGACGATCGTGGCGTTGCGAAACACTCCTTCATGGCTGAATCCAAGGCGTTTCGCCGCTGCTCGGGAGGGCGAGTTCAAAGCATCGCATTTCCATTCATAGCGGCGATACCCCGTCTCAAAAGCCCATTTCATCATCATGTACATTGCCTCGGTCGCCGCGCGGGTGCGCTGCAGGCATGGAGCCATGGCTATAAATCCAACTTCAATAACTCCCGATTCAGGTTTCATGCGCATATATGAAGCGAATCCGCCGTATCGGCCCGTTTGCCGATCATATATTGCATGAAACAGATATTCCCCGCTCCCGGTCGCCTCGCAAATCCAGTCGCGGAGTTCATCAACCGAGGAGAACGGGCCGCAGGGCATGTAGTCCCAAACCCAGTCGTGCCCTTCATATGCCTTGAAAAGAGGCACAGCGTGCCTGTCCGAATCAAGCCGCTCCAATAGCGCGAAACGGCCTTTCATTGTTTTGCCGTCCGGAAGTCGAGGCGGTTTAAATCCCGGAACGGGAGGCCCTACCGGCCTTGTGTCAGACATGGGTGAACACCTTTATTCCATTGCGCGGGTTTTTGCGCCAATTCACGACCGCTCCTGCGGGATAACCCTCAAACCCAGCTCCATCAACTGATTGCTCTCGGGAATGCCGGGCGCATTCATCATCAGATCTTCCGCACGCTGATTCATTGGGAACATGATGACTTCACGGATATTGGCGGTATCGGCCAGCAGCATTACCATTCTATCTATGCCCGCAGCGCATCCTCCATGGGGAGGCGCACCGTATCGGAAGGCGCCAACCATGCCCCCGAATCGATTTAAGACCTCGGATTCGTCATATCCCGCAAGCTCAAACGCCTTGATCATAATATCTGGACGATGATTCCGTATTGCCCCGGACACGAGTTCATATCCGTTGCAGCTTAAATCATATTGATGACCCACGACATCAAGCGGATCGCCGGACAACGCGTCAATTCCCCCCTGTGGCATGGAAAAAGGATTGTGGGAAAAATCAACCTCTCCAGTCTCGGTATCCTTTTCATACATTGGAAAGTCGACAATCCAGCAAAACGCAAATCGCTCGGTGTCGGTCAGGCCCAGCTCCACGCCGATCACATTGCGGACACTGGCGGCAACCCGCTCAAACGTCCGGGGCTTCCCTCCAAGGAAAAACGCGGCGTCACCCTGACCAAGCCCAAGCAGCAGGCGAATCGATTCGGTGCGCTCGGGACCAATGTTTTTCGCAAGCGGCCCCGCGGCCTCCATTCCGTCCCCGCCATCGCGCCAGAAAATATAGCCCATTCCAGGAAGCCCTTCCTGCCGAACATGGGCGTTCATCCGGTCGCAGAACTTTCGGCTTCCTCCACCAGGCGCCGGTATCGCTCGTATCTGCGTGCCCTTCTCTTCAAGCAAGCGGGCAAAAATTGCAAATCCGCCGCCGCGAAAATGCTCGCTGACATCATGCATTTTAATGGGATTTCGAAGGTCGGGCTTGTCCGTGCCGTACCATAGCGCCGCATCGCGATATGATATCTCGGGCCACACCTCATCAACCTTTCGCCCACCGCCAAATTCCTCAAACAGGCCCGAAATTACAGGTTTTATCGTTTGAAACACGTCTCTTTGCTCCACAAAGCTCATTTCCATGTCAAGTTGGTAAAAATCGGTTGGGGCGCGATCGGACCTTGGATCCTCGTCGCGGAAACATGGCGCAATTTGAAAATATTTATCAAAGCCGCTGGCCATGATCAGCTGCTTGAACTGCTGCGGTGCCTGCGGCAGCGCATAAAACCTGCCCGGGTGAAGACGCGAAGGCACCAGAAAGTCGCGCGCGCCCTCGGGGCTTGATGCCGTTATTATCGGTGTCTGGTATTCGCGAAATCCCATATCCCACATTCGTCGCCGTATTGAAGCCACGACATCCGATCTCAGTTTCATGTTGCTTTGCATTTTCTCGCGGCGCAAATCCAGATATCGGTAGCGCAATCTGGTCTCCTCGGGATATTCCTGTTCGCCAAACACCATCAGCGGCAGTTCGTCCGCCTCGCCCAATATCTTCATGTCGCGAATGAACACTTCAATTTCCCCGGTGGGCAATTTCGGATTTATCAGATTCTCGTCACGCGGCTTCACCTCGCCGTCAATTCGGATGCACCATTCGGAACGCACCTTTTCCACGTCGCCAAAGACCGAGCTGTCGGGGTCGCACAGAATTTGCGTGATGCCGTAATGGTCCCGGAGATCGATAAACAGCACACCGCCGTGATCCCGGATTCTGTGAACCCAGCCCGAGAGGCGCACCATTTGACCCGCATTGGCTATCGCAAGCTCGGCGCAGGTATGGCTGCGAAATGAATGCATGTTTTACCTTTCCGGAAATGAGGGCAATTGCTGTTGTTCGGGCCGATACACAATGACTATGCGGAGAAGTCAAGAGAAACCATTCAAAAGACTCCGTCGCGGTTCCAATGGATTTGCGGCAATGGCAACGCGATCATGGGCAAAAAACATTATTGGCAGAGCCAGTTCCGGATGAGCAAAATAAAACGGCAATATGCATTCAATGCCTTGCATCGGTCTAAAATTATATTTTACACAAAAGCAAATTTAATTCACAATACGGCAGAGTTTTTTTGGCTTTGCGAAAATGCGCATTTAACGGTGTCGTTAAAAGGCATGACTATGGGGGATGGCATGTGGGTCGGGATTCTGGATTCGATGCTGAGACATCTTATACGTGACGGCAATTTGCGTCTCACATTTTCCGATGGATCGGTAAGGCATTACGGAAATGGCGGCGAACCTTCCGTAGCGGCTGGATTGCACGACAGGGATCTCCCCCGCAAGATCATTCTCTCCCCCGAAATTGCGGTTGGAGAGGCCTATATGGATGGGAGGATGACCATTGAAGATGACGACTTGTACAGTTTTCTAAGCCTTGCCATCAACAACATCTCAAAACATGGCCATCCCTGGTTCAGAAAACCTCTGCTGACTCTCCGTCATGTTGGAAGGCGCTTGCAGCAGTTCAACCCGGTCGGCAAATCTCGAACCAATGTGGCGCATCACTACGATCTTTCAGGCGATCTCTACGAACTCTTTCTCGATGCGGACCGCCAATATTCCTGCGCATACTTTGCCAACCCGGACATGACACTTGAGGAAGCCCAGGAAGCCAAAAAGCGCCACATTGCAAATAAACTGCTTTTGAAGCCGGGAATGAAGGTGCTTGATATCGGCAGTGGATGGGGCGGTCTCGGACTGACCCTGGCAAAGGACTACGGGGCGGAAGTCACTGGAGTCACTCTCTCAAGGGAACAGCACGCGCTGTCAAACAGGCGCGCAAGCGAGGCCGGGCTTTCAGGCCGGGTCAGGTTTGAATTGACCGATTATCGCAACATTATTGGAAAATTTGACAGGATAGTGTCTGTAGGCATGTTCGAGCATGTGGGCGTGCCGCATTACGAAGAGTATTTTCGCACGGTTCACAACCTGCTGGTCGACAACGGCGTGGCGCTGGTCCATACCATTGGCCGATGCGCCCCGCCCGGCACAACAAGTCCCTGGATCACCAGATACATTTTCCCCGGAGGCTATGTGCCCGCAATGTCGGAGGTTGCCCGCGCGATTGAAAGGCAGAAGCTCTTTACATCCGATGTCGAGGTTTGGAGGCTGCACTACGCTGAAACGCTTAAAAACTGGCATGAGAGATTTATGGCCAACATCGACGTTGCGCGAGAACTTTACGACGAGCGCTTCTGCCGGATGTGGCGGTATTACCTGATTGCCTGCGAACTCACCTTTCGTTTCGACAGACAGGTGGTCTTCCAGTTTCAGCTGTCTCCAAGGAATGATGCCGTACCGCTTACGCGCAACTATCTATACCAATCGGCGGACTTGCCGGACGCTGACGCTCCGATCTAGAATCTTTAAAGCGGGGCTGGGAACGCGATCTGAAAATCAGCCGCTAAAAAGGGCGAACCACCATGTCGCTGTAGAAATATATTCCGAGCCCGAAAGCAAATATCAGATTTCCGGCAATTGCGTGCAAAAGAACAACCATCGGGAAATTGCCGGTCTTGGAATACACGCCCGCAAAAATCAGACCTCCGCAAAAGGTCATTGCTGCAACCACAAGATTCCAATACATGAGATGAGCCAGGGAAAACAGCGCGGCATTCACGAAAACGGCCTGATTCGCGGATGATATCAAGCCGCCGTAACGATGAAAAAAAAGCGGGCGGTATATGATTTCCTGGGGAAGCGCGGATAAAATTGGATACAGTATCGCTATTATCAGAAGAAGCGGCGGATTTTCACGCAAAAGCCGGAACGCGGAATCCGGTTCGTATGCCATTACCACCATGTAGCATATAATTGCGGTGACCGCCGTAAAAACACAGGTTGTCTTCCAGTCTATCCGGCCAAATCCCCGCAACAGGTCGCTCAAACGCACCCCTGGTGTACGCCAGAGAAGAATCAACCCGATTGCCATTACTATAAACAGCATCAGAAACAGCCAGTTGGCGGGCAAAAAAACCGCCATAACAACAGGAGCGGCGACATAAAGCAGGCTCGCCTCGAACCAAAGCCGCGAATTCCGGGGCATTGAAACACTCTTGTCTTCCGCCATGTTCTCCATGTATCAGTTCATTGCGCAAAATCGCAAACGTTTTCACTTTTTAATTCCGCTTCACAAGGTGTTGCGAATTCGCAAAGCCTGGCTATGCACCGCATCAATTTGCATATGCGGCAACAATGGAGAATTTATGCCAAAGAGAACCGATATCAACACGATAATGATTATCGGCGCAGGCCCCATAATCATCGGGCAGGCATGCGAATTCGACTATTCGGGAACACAGGCGTGCAAAGCTCTGCGGGAGGAAGGTTATCGGGTTATACTCGTAAACTCCAATCCCGCCACCATCATGACCGATCCCGAACTGGCTGACGCCACCTACATTGAACCGGTCACGCCCGAAGTATTGGCCCGCATAATCGAGTTTGAGCGACCCGACGCACTGCTGCCAACCATGGGCGGGCAAACCGGACTTAACACGGCGCTTGCAGTTGACGATATGGGAGTGCTGGAAAAATTTGGCGTGGAACTCATAGGAGCCAATCGCGCCGCAATTGAAATGGCCGAAGACCGAAAGCTGTTCCGGGAAGCCATGGACAGACTTGGCATCGAGTCTCCCCGTTCGGCAATAGCAAACACCTTGGATGAGGCAATGTCCGCCATTTCGGAGGTGGGATTGCCGGCCATAATCCGCCCGGCCTTCACTCTTGGCGGAACAGGCGGCGGAGTGGCGCGCACGCATGCCGAATATGAACATTTCTGCAAATCCGGCCTGCAGGCTTCCCCGGCAGGCCAGATACTCGTCGATGAAAGCCTTTTGGGCTGGAAAGAGTTTGAAATGGAGGTCGTTCGAGACAAGGCGGACAACGCGATCATCGTCTGCTCAATTGAAAACGTGGACCCCATGGGGGTTCACACGGGCGATTCCATCACTGTGGCGCCAGCTCTAACGCTCACCGACAAGGAATATCAAATCATGCGCAACGGCTCCATTGCCGTGTTGCGTGAAATTGGCGTCGAAACTGGCGGGTCCAATGTGCAGTGGGCGGTAGATCCCGAAACCGGCCGTCTTGTTGTCATCGAAATGAACCCGCGGGTATCGCGGTCTTCGGCTCTGGCATCCAAGGCAACAGGATTTCCAATTGCCAAAATCGCGGCCAAACTGGCTGTTGGCTACACCCTCGACGAGCTGGACAACGACATTACCAAAGTCACCCCGGCAAGCTTTGAACCGTCAATTGACTATGTGGTCACCAAGATGCCGCGCTTCGCCTTTGAAAAATTCCCGGGATCGGAAGCGTCTCTCAGCACCGCCATGAAATCCGTAGGCGAGGCCATGTCAATTGGCAGAACAATACACGAATCCCTTCAAAAGGCCCTTGCGAGCATGGAAACCGGATTAACCGGGTTTGACGACATTGCCATCGATGGCGCACCGGAAAGGAACGCCATATTGAAGGCGCTTGGAATGCAGACGCCCGACAGACTGAGAATTATCGCCCAGGCAATGCGTCATGGACTGACGGATGAAGAAATAAATCGCGCAACAAGTTTTGACCCCTGGTTCCTGTCTCGAATCCGGGAAATCATTGAAATGGAGCGTCATGTAATAAAGAACGGTTTGCCATCGGATGCCGGGCCACTTCGCCGGCTAAAGATGTTCGGCTTTACGGATGCGCGCCTTGCACACCTTGCGGGAATGAAAGAAGACGAGGTTCGCCGCATGCGAACGGCAGAAGGTGTTACAGCGTCCTTCAAGCGCATTGACACCTGTGCCGCGGAGTTTGAAGCTCGAACACCCTACATGTATTCAACATATGAACGGCTATCCACAATGGGTGATCTGGAATGTGAGGCCCGTCCGTCGGACAGAGCAAAAATTGCAATTCTGGGAGGCGGTCCCAACAGAATCGGCCAGGGGATTGAATTTGACTATTGCTGCTGTCACGCCTGTTACTCACTTGCCGATGCGGGTTACGAAACGATAATGATCAATTGCAATCCCGAAACGGTATCCACTGACTACGACACTTCGGACCGTCTTTATTTCGAGCCCCTAACCTTGGAACATGTATTGGAAATCCTGCGGACCGAGCGGCAAAACGGCTCTTTGCATGGGGTTATCGTCCAGTTTGGCGGTCAGACGCCTCTCAAACTTGCCAACGCGCTCGCCGAAGAGGGAATACCCATATTGGGAACCTCCCCCGATGCAATTGATCTTGCGGAAGATCGAAAGCGCTTTCAGGCGCTTGTTGCGGAACTCGGGCTAAAGCAGCCTCGCAACGGCATTGCACGTACACGAGCCGAGGCGCTTGCCATTGCCGAGAAAACGGGATTTCCGCTAGTGATCCGCCCTTCGTATGTGCTTGGCGGCAGAGCAATGGAAATCGTCCGCGACATGGAGCAGCTTGTATTTTACATTAACGAGGCCGTTACCGTTTCGGGGGACAGTCCGGTATTGCTTGACGGCTATCTCTCCGGCGCGATAGAATGCGATGTTGACGCTTTATGCGACGGCGAAAAGGTACATGTCGCCGGTATTTTGCAGCATATCGAGGAAGCCGGCGTTCATTCCGGCGACAGCGCTTGCTCGCTTCCGCCACATACGCTTTCCGATAGCATAATTGGCGAAATTGAACGCCAAACGGAGAAACTCTCCCTCGCTCTCAATGTTCAAGGCCTGATAAATGTCCAATTTGCGGTAAAGGACGACATTGTCTATCTGATCGAGGTCAATCCACGCGCCAGCCGCACAGTGCCATTTGTCGCCAAGGCCACCGATTCCGCGATTGCCTCGATTGCCGCCCGGCTCATGGCCGGAGACACGCTTGACAGCTTCAAATACAGAGGCCCATATCCTTCAGACGCCAAGCCGGGCACTCTTCCCATGGCGGACCAGATGACACTGGCAGATCCCAACATGCCGTGGTATTCCGTCAAAGAGGCGGTCATACCTTTTGTCCGATTTCCCGGCGTTGACACCATTCTCGGTCCCGAAATGCGCTCGACGGGAGAAGTGATGGGCTGGGACATTACCTTTGCAGGCGCGTTTCTCAAGGCTCAGATGGGTGCCGGCACGCATCTCCCAGACAAGGGAAAGGTATTTATCTCCATTAAGGATGACGACAAAACGGCGCAAATAATTGACGCCGCGAGAACACTGACGGACTTTGGTTTCGGCATCGTCGCCACATGCGGCACCGCGGCTTTCCTGAAGCGGCACGGTATTGCATGTGAAGTGATAAACAAGGTCTACGAGGGACATCCGCATATCGCAGAGATGCTCAAAGACGGTCAAATCGATCTTGTTTTTAATACAACCGAAGGCGCGCAGGCCATTAGAGACAGTCGTGAAATACGTTTGATAGCGCTAAATGATAAAATCCCCTACTTTACCACTGCCGCCGGCGCGTCTGCCGCCACGCAGGCCATCAAGGCGCGCAGAGACGCCGAATTAACTTTTATGCCCTTGCAGGGACTGCCGGGCGCAGGGGATGTTCGGCAAGATAAAAATTTGCGGATATCCTGACATATCGATCAAGGGAAATTGCCTCGTCTCCGACCATGAACCCGCTCCAGAGCGTATTACAGCCCGGCGACATGCAGCGGGACCGATTGGCGGAGGCAACGGCAACCAATGGCCGACACAACATCATTGAGTTGCGCGGTTCCGGCCAGTGTCAAAGAGCGAAACATGACGGCATTCACCATTCAAATCTCCGAGCATATTGAGCATCGTCGCCACTTCGGAGCCAAAATGGCATCGGTTGGCAGCGCTCGACAAGTCATTTGCCGCCTTTGCCAATGCCAGCTGGCCGGGTTAGAGGTGGTCAAACGGAATGTCCCAAACAGGTCCGTTTTCGACCTTTGGTTCACGATTGGCATTCGCAAACGGGGGTTGATCCGGCATTTCCAAGTGCTTTTGACACTGGCAATCGGGTTTAAAACGAATTTGGCGGCGCGGCACCAGCGTGATCGGCAGAAGCGGCGCCCGATTCCGATGCGCACTGATTACGGGCGCAAACATGCCGGTTATGCCAAGCCCATTCCGCAAAATCGACATTGACATCCTGCCAGTGGCGGTTTGCTGCCACATGCATCTGCAAGGACTTTGACGAATTCGTCTTCAGTGGCGGTTTTGATGGTATCGTCTCCTGAAACGGTCGTGTTTCGCCAACTGTCTCACTCGACGGGCCATGCACGCGCGATCCGATCTTCAAGAATCATTTCGCTTGCTTTCTCGCCAATCATTATGGCGGGGGCATTGGTGTTGCCGCTTACGATGCTGGGCATGATCGAGGCGTCCGCCACCCGCAAACCGGCAATTCCGCGTACGCGCAACCGCTCGTCAACAACCGCCAATTCATCCCTCCCCATCCGACACGTGCTGGTTGGGTGGTAGATCGTCTGGCTGAAGTTTCTTGCGACATCCAGCAATTGATCGTCGGTCTGCGGATCGCTGTCGGGCACATGTTCCCGAACAATGAAACGGTTGAGAGCCGATGTCCTGGTCATCGCGCGGGCGAATTTCACCGCCCGAACAGCGCAAAGACGGTCCGCGGTGGCAGAAAGGTAGTTTGGCACGATTTTGGGGTGGTCCGCGGCGTTTGGCGTGGCGATATGGATGTGGCCGCGGCTTTCGGGTCTAAGCTGGCATACCGACGACGTAATCCCGGAAAATGGATGCATCTCGATTCCCGGCTTGCCGGCGCTAAGCGGCTGGAAGTGAAACTGGATGTCCGGTGTGTCCAGGTCTTCCATCGACTTCGCGAAAATAAATACCTGACTTGCGCCCAGACTCATCGGCCCCTTGCGAAAGAGAAGATACTTAAGACCAATTCCCATCCTCGGGATAAATCTGTTGATTGCGTCGTTCAATGTTTGAAAGCCAACCTCGTAGACCAGTCGAATTTGCAGGTGATCCTGCAGGCATTCTCCAACTCCGGGCAGTTCGTGCCTGATCGCGACTCCAGCCTTTTGGAGAACGTCCCCCCTTCCTATTCCGCTAAGTTCGAGAATCTGCGGAGACCCAATGGTGCCGGCGGACAACACGACCTCGCCTCCATCTCTCAGCAGAACCTCCCGAGTCGCTCCATTGCGCGAATAGCGAACTCCGGCAACACGCATTGGATCCTCAGTTGAAAAAGACAGTTCCCGAACGTGCGCATGCGTGATGACGGAGAGATTTGATCGCTTCCTTGCCGGATTCAGAAACGCTCTGGCGCTGGAACATCGGAAGCCGCCGCGCGCGGTTTGGTGGAAGTAGCCGACTCCTTCCTGAACCGCCCCGTTGCAGTCTTCACTTCGCGGAACGCCCATTTCCGCCGCCGCGTCAATGAACGCTTCGGCTATTTCACTCCTGGCACGGATCAGTGAAACCGAAAGTTCCCCATCTCCGCCATGAAATTCGCTTTCACCGAACTCGTGACTTTCGGATCGCTTGAAAAATGGCAGAACATCATCGTAGCTCCAGCCACGATTTCCCTGCTGCGCCCATCGGTCGTAGTCTTCCTTCTGACCCCGAACATAAAGCAGACCGTTGATCGAGCTTGAGCCGCCAAGAGTCTTCCCGCGTGGCCAATCGAGAGATCGACCGTTTAAACCGGGATCGCTTTCCGACCTGTAGCACCAATCGGTTTTCGGATTGTGCAGAGTCTTGAAGTAACCAACGGGGATGTGAATCCAGGGGTTGATATCGCGACCGCCAGCTTCGAGCACAACAACCCGATTCGCGGGATCGGCGCTCAACCTGTTTGCCAGCACGCATCCAGCCGAACCAGCTCCAATAATGATGAAATCGGCGATCTCCGGCGACACGGCACATCTCCCTGGTGATACCCTGGCCTCCCCGGCAAAATTTTTCTTGCCCCGTCCTGACTAAACTACTAGGGTTTCGGCAATGTGACTGCAAGTCTCAATTATTGAAAGGGAGGAAGACTTTTGACACGCATTAACGACAAACTCAAGCACATCTCGCGTCGCGACCTGCTCAAGCTGGCAGGCACGTATGGGATGTCATCCACTTTGCTCGCAGCTGGAACGTTCGCGGGAGCAATGACGCTTCCGTCGCTGGCTCGGGCAGTCGAATCGGTCTATGAAAAGCGCTACGCGAAGGAGGCGAAGCACACCCTCAAGTTTGGCGCTGCCGGATTTAACGCCCGGAACCTTCTTATCGAACGTGCAGGCTGCCTGGAGTTTGCTCGCGATCTCGAATCCCGGACCGATGGCGAGATTCGAGTTGAATTCATTGGCGACAACCAGATCTGCACCCAACTCAGTTGCGTGGAGAAGACGCAAAACGGCATAATCGACATCTACGCCGCATCAACTCAGAACTCGGCAGGCGGCGCTCCTTATCTGAACGTGCTCGACTATGCGTATGTGTTCCCGGGGCGAGCCTCACAGTATCACTTCCTGTACAGCCCCGATTCAAACTCGATTCTGCGCGACCCGCTGGAAAAGCGGCACGGACTTAAGTTCCTCTTCAGCCACTGCGAGTTGCGCGGCATTCAGTTGGGCCAGAGCTTCTCCGACAAACCGACCGTGACCAAACTGGAGGAACTGTTTGGCACCAAGAACCGCGTGACGGGTACGCAACTTGGTCGAATCGCCATGCAGCTTCTGAATCTCAACCCGGTTCCCGTGGCCTGGGAAGAAACGCTGGACAGCCTGAAAACCGGCCTCATAGACGGTGCCGAAACCTGGGCTTCGGCTGTGGCCTACGCAAACATGTCGCCGGTGGTGTCTCAATCGGTCGATCTGAAATTCTTCTGCGGCACCGAACACACCGCGATGGCGGCCAAGGTATTTGATGGCCTTGACGGCCATTTGCAGGATGCGGTTATGGAATCGGCATATCTGGCACAGGTTCACGTGCAGGCCGCCAACGAAGCCGCACTGGTCAAGACCGTCGGTTTCTCGGAACCGCAGCTTCCGGGCACGATTTTTGCCGAAAATGACGTGAGACCGGCTTTCCTTGCCGACGAGCAGATCAAATTGGCCGAGGAAATGTGCTCTCCCGAGTTCAATCCGGAACCATGGGCGCAGTGGCGTGATCGCATCAACAACTGGGCCGACGGCATCGACACCTATTCCGAGCTGCACCGCGTTGCCCGCGAGGTGCCGGCGGACATGCTGCCGGAAAACGTTGAGCCTCGCCGCTGGTGGAAGGCCTGACTATGGAAATTTTGGCGGCGGACCGTTCCCCGCCGCCAAAAAGAGGCTCATTCCGAAGCAGGACGCCATCGGCAAATTGATAGGAGATTATCGCCATGCTCAGCGAAATTGCCGAAATTTTCAGCGCCGTTCCGACAAACGACGCATGGATTATTAGCGAGTCGTTGAAGACAAGGGCGGCCTGGGTACTGGGAGCGTTCGCGACACTCCTCGGAGGTGGCCTGTTTCTCGTGGTTTATCACTATGCTCCCTGGATTGAACGGAAGTTCGAGGCGACCGTCATGGTGTCGGCATACCTGCTGATAGGGATCATTATATTCGTCGAAGTGTTTCGGAGGTTCGTTCTGAATGTGCAGGCGCCATGGTCAACGACACTGCCGCCTTTCATGTTTCTGATCATGACTTGGGCAGGCTGTGCCTACAACGTGAAACTGCGCACGCATCTGGCCTTTTCGGAGTTCAGGGCGAACATGCCGCGATCATTGCAGTTTGCCTGCCTCACGCTGGATGCCGTTCTCTGGATCGTGTTCGCCTGGGTCGTCGTCGTGACTTCAACCCAGATGGTGGCAAATTCCGCGGCAAATTTTCAAATACTTCTGGGTACGGACAACATTCTACAGTGGTGGTTCCTGGCGTTTGTTCCGATCAGCTTCATCCTAATCGCGGCACGCGCAATGGAAAACTGGCTGATCGACTACAGGAATCTGCGTGAGGGCAATACCCTGATAGCGCAAGTCGCCATCGGCACCGACTGAGGACATGGGCATGACTGACGGAACCTGGACAATCATAATCTCTATTGGCGTGACATTTCTCTTCATGCTGGGGGTGCCGGTCTTTCTGGTAATAGGATATTGGGTCATCGGGATGAGCTTTGTACTCGGACTGCCACTGATCAACACCGGCTCGGCCCTTGCTGACGTGTTCACTGACGGCTTCGCGCTTCTGGCGATGCCGCTCTTCATCCTCACCGGCGACTTGATCAACCGTTCGGGTATCGCTCGCCGGTTGTCTGACTTTGCATACGCCTGCCTTGGCTGGTTGCGCGGGGGCCTGGCCATGGCGTCGCTTGGCGCGTGCGGACTGTTTGCCGCAATCTCCGGGTCGAACTCCGCGACAACGGCCACGATCGGTTCGATGCTGCACCCCGAAATGGTCAAAGGCGGTTACGACGAAAGGTTTTCGGCGGCAACCGCGGCGGCGGGTGGTACGGTCGGGATCATCATTCCGCCCTCGATCATCTTCATCGTGTACGGATTTCTTCTTAACCTGCCGATTTCGGAGTTGTTTGTGGCAGGCATCATTCCCGGAGCAATGATGGTGGGCGGCATGATGCTGGTGGCCTTCGTGGTCTGCAAAGTAAACAGCTGGGGTTATCTTATCAAACTGGAATATAATCGGATACTTAAAACGGGCATCGGGGCATGGCTGGGCTTTTTTGCCATGGGACTGGTGCTTTGGGGAATTTATACCGGCAAATTCTCTCCAACCGAGGCGGCAGGCGTCACGGTTGGCTTTTGCATTATCGTGGGATTCCTGTCGCTCCCGATCTTCCGCTTCATGGGATCGCCTTCGGAAGACCGGGACTTTCGGGAACGCGGCATCGGAGAGTATTTGGTTGTTAAAGGCTTTGGACCGCTCGAACTGCCTTCGATTACAATGCGTTCCGCCCAGATCACAGGCATTCTGGCACCGCTCATTGCGGTTTCCGTCGTGATGCAGCAGATACTTTCGGTGCTGGGGGCCCAGCAGTTCATTGGCGACTTCGTCCTTGGGATGGGCGGATATTACGCCATTCTCTTCACTGCAATGACCATTGTCTTTGTTACCGGAATGGTGCTGGAGAGCCTGCCCGTGACTATCATCCTCGCTCCTATCCTCGCGCCAATCGCGCATTCGGTCGGTGTGGATCCACTACAGTTCGGGGTAGTGTTCCTGGTCGGGGCCTCAATCGGGTTCATCACGCCACCTTATGGGCTGAATCTATACGTTGCCTCGGGCGTTACAGGCGTGCCCTACTTCAGGTTGCTGAGATACACTTTCCCTTATTTGGCAGCGCTTCTGATTGTGTGGATTGTCATTGCAATTGTACCTGCTCTCTCGACTATCCTCGTTCCATCTGGCTAGTTGGCTAATGGCGGCGGAAAATTTGGATCGAATATGGCAAGCGACAGCGGAAACGTCAGTGACGCCCCCATCAATACTTCATCTGCCCGTCATCCTTCAGGAAATTATCGGCCCCGACATGCCGCAAAAAATACAGAACAATCTCGAAGCGTTTAGTTTTCACTGATTCATTATGACACCTGTGCGGCCAAGTTTGATTGTGTGGCGAGTTGCCCGCAAGACATTGATTTAACGCATTACGGACCGATTTTCCCCCACATGCCAATCGCCGGAACCCGAGCCGGTTCAGCCGCGATTTTCCGTTTTGCAATAATGGTTGCCCGGGGTCTTCGCTTTCAAGGGCGTGGAACCAGGCCTTTTTCTTCATGAACATGATGATTTGCGCATGCCAGTTGGTGGTTCCAAGGCTGGCATGTCAAAGCCATTCCCGGATGACATTCGGCTCGACTCCCGGTTCCTGGGAGATGAACGACCGCCCGCATTGACCGGAACTTCTCATGTATTATGCCAATATCGGAGCAACCCGTCAGAGTGACAGTTTGATTTTGCAGCTTAAACTCTAAAGATCCCATAATATCAATGAAACGTTCCCCTTTAACCGCATCAGCCCCGTGAAGTTCAGTTTAGCGCCCGATCTGGGCAAACTGTGGCCATCCGGTCGAAAGGACAGGATCGACCCCGCCGGGGGATGTCCGGTTCGCCGGAGCGACCCCCAAAGTCTGGGGCCGGCGAACCCGGCCACCCCCAGCACCCAACCCAAAAGAAGCGCCGTTACCC
>JAPOTF010000004.1 GCA_026709325.1 Roseovarius sp. | reverse complement strand
ACATGGTTCCGCCAGTATTCCTGCATGAACAATCCCTCCCTTCCAGACAATCAAACACAGACACCAAGCGAAATTGCCGCTAACGTATTTTTAGCCGTTTTGCCAGATGCCGTAATGGGGCTGCGAATCATCCCGGCGTCTGTCCTGTCTTGATGCCGACGTCACCGCCGTGATCGGCTGGATGCTGTCAGAAACCTGACGCCGCTTCCACGAAGTGGACGTCGCGGATCTGCGCGACAACCCCCATCCGGAATTCCATAGTGACGCTGGCTTTCAGTCGCATCTCGGCAGTTGCGCGCTCCGGAGAGGACTTCTCTTCCGCTGCTAAATTCTCCTTATATGTCAGAGCGTTGAAGTGCATCAGACTTCGATTTCAATCAAATGTCGGTCTCGGTGGTTGCGTGCCTCCACAACCACCGCAAGTATTGGAAAATAAATGTTCTTTTCACTTCGCCATCTCCAAATTGACTTAAGGAATGGTGATTGCCGAGATTGGGGAATGCGGCGCCATCCGCTTAATCCCGATCCCCGCGGCGAGAAAACGCGAAACTCAATGGGTGGTGGCAACCGCGTCATTGCCGCTTTTGGCGCCCGTTACGGCAAGAGACGCCGCTTCTTCCGCAGCCTCGTCCCACTCGACTGGTTCCGGATCCCCGACAAGGGCAATTTTCATTGCCTCCCTCACATGAGCTATGGAGATGATTTCAAGGCCATTCTTGACATTGTCCGGTATTTCGGTCAAATCCTTCACGTTGTCACTTGGAATAAGTACCGTTTCGATACCACCGCGAAGTGCCGCAAGCAGTTTTTCCTTGAGACCGCCAATCGGCAGTACATTCCCGCGCAAGGTCACTTCCCCGGTCATTGCTATGTCTTTTCGAACGGGAATGCCCGTTAGAACGGATACAATGGAGGTAACCATTGCCACACCCGCGCTCGGCCCATCCTTCGGGGTTGCGCCCTCAGGGACGTGAACATGAATGTCCCAGTTTTTAAACCGCGGAGGAACAACGCCTATTTCCGGCGAAATCGAGCGAACGTAGGAGTTCGCGGCATCTATGGACTCCTTCATTACGTCACCCAGTTTGCCGGTGGTTTTCATTTGCCCCTTGCCGGGCAGCCGCAATGCTTCAATGTTGAGAAGTTCTCCGCCCACACTGGTGTATGCCAGTCCGGTTACAACACCAACCTGGTCGGCTTCCTCAGCCAAACCGAACTTGAATTTTCTCACGCCGAGAAAATCCCCGACATTATCCGAATTAACCTTAACTTCAGATGTTTCTCCCTTGATTATCCTGGTTAGCGACTTGCGGGCGGTCTTTGCTATCTCGCGCTCAAGACTCCGCACCCCCGCCTCACGGGTGTAATACCTAACAATGTCGATAAGCGCCTCTTCCTCCAAAAGGAACTCGTTTTTCTTCAACCCGTGGTTTTTAATCTGTTTTGGTATTAGATGCTGCTTTGCTATCTCGCGCTTTTCATCTTCGGTATAGCCGGCAAGCGGGATGATCTCCATTCTGTCCAATAAGGGCTCCGGCATGTTGTAGCTGTTGGCGGTTGTAAGAAACATCACATTTGACAGATCGTAATCCACTTCCAGATAGTGATCGGAAAAGGCATTGTTTTGCTCGGGATCAAGAACCTCCAGCATGGCGGATGCGGGATCCCCGCGAAAATCTCGGCCCATCTTGTCGATTTCATCCAAAAGGATAAGCGGGTTGACGGTTTTGGCCTTTTTCATCGCCTGAATGATTTTGCCGGGCATTGAGCCTATATATGTTCGCCTGTGACCGCGAATGTCGCTTTCATCACGCACGCCGCCAAGCGAAATTCGGATAAATTCCCTGCCGGTTGCCTTCGCAACGGACTCCCCCAGACTTGTTTTTCCCACTCCCGGCGGACCGACCAGACACAGAATGGGGCCTTTGACCTTTTTGGATCTTTGCTGTACGGCAAGATATTCGACAATCCGCTCCTTGACCTTCTCAAGACCATAGTGATCGGCATCAAGCACGCATTGGGCGGCAATCAAATCCCTTTTGACCCGGCTTTTCACCCCCCAGGGCACTGAAAGCATCCAGTCAAGGTAGTTTCTGACAACTGTTGCCTCGGCACTTGTGGGACTCATGCTTTTTAGTTTTTTCAGTTCGGCTTCGGCTTTCTCCTTTGCCTCTTTGGAAAGCTTTGTTTTGGCTATTTTCCCTTCAATTTCAGCTATCTCGCCTTCACTCTCGTCGCCATCCCCAAGCTCCTTCTGAATGGCTTTCATCTGCTCGTTGAGATAATATTCGCGTTGCGTTCTCTCCATTTGAGACTTGACGCGGGTTTTGATTTTCTTCTCGACCTGAATAACGCTCAGCTCACCCTGCATGAGCGCGTAAACCTTCTCCAGACGTTCGCTTATCGATACGGTTTCGAGAATTTTCTGTTTTCCCTCCACGGCAATTCCCAAATGCCCGGCAATCAGATCCGAAAGTTTCGAAGGATCGTCCGCTTCGGAAATTGCCGCAAGAGCTTCATCCGGTATGTTTTTGCTCACTTTGGCATATCGCACAAATTCATCCGTTACGCTGCGCAGCAATGCGTTTATTGTTGCCTGATCTCCGGGGAACTCGTCCAGTTTTTCCGCATGTGCCTCAATAAACGAGTCGTTTTCCAGATACGGGCTGATCTTGACCCTTTCGACACCCTCCACAAGAACCTTAACCGTGCCATCCGGCAATTTCAGCAACTGCAGCACATTCGCAAGAACGCCCACGGAATAGAGACCGTTCGGCCTGGGGTCGTCCTCATCAACCTCAATCTGACTTACAAGCAGGATTTGCCTGTCGTCTTTCATCACTTCTTCCAAAGCGGAAACCGATTTTACGCGGCCAACAAATAGCGGAACTATCATGTTGGGAAACACGACTATGTCTCTTAGAGCAAGTACCGGATATGAGGAGTTAAGCGTCTTTTCCATAAATTCGTCCTGTTTTGATAGAGTCAAGCTGTGGCGGCAAATCCACTCCACTCACATGGTTCCACTGGGTATCGTTTCATATAGCAGCTTCAATTCTTCATTCAACCGCACTTTGATAAAAACCGGCTATCCCGCATTGAAGATAAATTCTGGGAATTACATGGGCCTCCGGCAAATGCAATCTTCAGGCATGTCGTTTTGCCGGACTGGCGAAATGCCAGTGGAAAAGCGTTTCGCCGCGCCGGTTCCCCAATCCCAAAGATCAAAATGATCGTCGGACATGTCCGCCCCATATCGCCGAATAAATTCCGAATGACGAGGGCTGGTCTCTGTGGGCTTTAGAGCCGATCAATGTCTCCCGCCATTCGAAGATCGTGAAAATTCTCTTCCCATTCGTCAAAGGAGCCTTGCGCGATCGCTTCTCGCATTTCCCTCATCAACTCCTGATAATAATGCAGATTGTGCCATGTGAGCAGCATCGAGCTTATAATTTCGCGGCTGTGAAACACATGGTGCAAATAGGCCCTTGAATAATCTCTGCACGCCGGACATCCGCATTTTTCATCCAGGGGGCGGGGATCGTCCCTATGCCGCGCATTCTTTATGTTTATAACGCCGTGACGGGTAAAGGCCTGACCTGTGCGGCCCGACCTGCTCGGCAGCACGCAATCCATCATGTCCACACCCCGCTTTACCGCGCCAACGATGTCATCCGGCTTTCCAACGCCCATAAGATAGCGGGGCTTGTCTTCCGGAAGCAGTTCCGGCGCGTAATCCAGCACGCCAAACATCGCCCGCTGGCCTTCGCCCACTGCCAGCCCTCCGATTGCGTAACCTTCAAAACCAATCTCCTGCAGACAAGATGCGCTTTGCTCGCGAAACTCCCTTGTTGCGCCTCCCTGCATAATGCCAAAAAGAGCGGAGCCGGGATTTTTCTCAAACGCTTCCCTGGAACGGATTGCCCACCGCATTGAAAGATTGACGGAGCGGGCAATTTCACTGTCGTCCGCGGGCATGGCGGGGCATTCATCGAAACACATTGCTATGTCGGCGCCCAGCAGCCGCTGTATTTCAATTGATCTTTCGGGAGTGAGCATGTGCATCGAGCCGTCCAGATGACTCTTGAAGGCCGCGCCCTCCTCCGTGACTTTTCTTAAATCGGAAAGACTCATTACCTGAAAGCCACCCGAATCGGTCAATATCGGTCCGAACCAGTTCATAAACCTATGCAGTCCGCCAAGCCGGCGAATCCTTTCCGCCCCGGGTCTGAGCATCAAATGATAGGTGTTTCCAAGCAATATTTCAGCGCCCGTGTCGCGAACGCTTTGGGGCAGCATCGCCTTTACGGTCGCCGCGGTACCGACCGGCATAAAGGCTGGCGTGCTAATTTCCCCTCTTGGCGTCGTCAGCTTCCCTGTTCGCGTCTTGCCGTCAGACGCATGCAGCTTGAATTTTATTCCCAAGACATTCCCTGATGCGGTTGTTCAATTTATCGGCACCCCAGATAAATAATCTTGTCTGGCATTGCAAATTCGCATATCAGGCAACATCTATTGCAAATGTCGTTAAATGTGCGGGATGACTTATGACACAAGAACAGATCACAATGTTGCTGCGGGACAATCTGCCGCAAATTCTGATTGCGCTGCTTCTGTTCCTAATTATCTACAAAGGCATCAAGTTTGTTCCTCAATCGGAACAGCATGTGGTGGAACGGTTTGGCAGACTCAGAAAAGTGCTTGGGCCGGGCATAAACTTCATAGTCCCCTATCTCGACAGGGTGAAACACAGAATATCGATACTTGAACGTCAACTGCCGAATGCCAGTCAGGACGCCATAACTCGCGACAATGTTCTGGTTCAGGTTGAAACCTCGGTGTTTTACAGAATTACAAGACCGGAAAAAACCGTATACCGAATTCGGGAAGTGGACGCCGCAATTGCCACAACGGTGGCGGGGATTGTTCGTGCCGAAATCGGCAAAATGGACCTGGACGACGTTCAGGCCAACCGGTCTGAACTGATTTCGACCATAAAGGCCTCCGTGGAGGATGCCGTTAATGACTGGGGAATAGAGGTTACGCGTGCGGAACTGCTTGATGTAAATCTCGATCAGGCAACGCGTGACGCCATGCTGCAGCAGCTTAACGCCGAACGCGCGAGGCGAGCCCAGGTTGCGGAGGCCGAAGGACATAAACGCGCCGTGGAACTGCAGGCGGAGGCGGAATTGTATGCCGCCAAAAAAGCGGCGGAGGCCCGCCGCATCGAAGCGGATGCGGAGGCCTATGCAACAAGCGTTGTGGCCAAGGCAATTGCCGATAACGGACTTGAAGCGGCGCGGTACCAGGTTGCTCTAAAGCAGGTCGACGCGCTCAACGCCCTCGGAGCGGGCGAATCGTCGCAAACCATCGTGGTGCCCGCTGCCGCGCTGGAAGCGTTTGGAAACGCGTTTAACATGCTCAAGGTAAAAGGATGATGACATATTTGTCCTTATGGTGGGTGTGGGGCTGCGCGGCAGTTGTACTGGTCATTCTTGAAGTTGCGATTCCCGGAAACCTCTTTCTTGGGGTGGCTCTGGGAGCTCTTGCGATGGCTGGCGCAACGGCGGTTTTCGATTTTGAATCGGCAGCATTCACAATGGCCGTTTTCTCCGCCCTGTCTCTTGCCGGATGGCTGTTCCTTCGTTATTTTTTTCGTTCTCCGGACGATCAAACCCGTGTCATACACAAGGATATCAACAAATAGACCGCTTGCACCTGCTCGCGTCCATTCGGCCTGAAATCAACCCCCGCCGCAAATGGCCGCCGCTCTGGACGAAACGGGAGTCGTTGACTATATGGTTATACGGAACATCATAATCAGAGCTTTAAATGACTAAACATCCCGAACCACTTGAAGGCGCGCCTTTGATTATGCCATCGAGCACCGACCATCCGCTATATGAGCAGATTGTCGCGGCTTGCAAATCCGTCTACGATCCGGAAATACCGGTTAACATTTATGATCTTGGACTTATCTACACAATAACGATTGACGAAGAGAGCGCGGTCCGCGTGACAATGACACTAACCGCCCCCGGCTGTCCGGTGGCGGAAGACATGCCCGGATGGGTCGCCGAAGCGGTTGAACCGCTGCCGGGCGTCAAGCAAGTTGATGTTGAACTGACCTGGGAACCTCCATGGGGAATGGACATGATGTCCGATGAGGCTAGACTTGAACTTGGATTCATGTAATCTCTCGCCATTGCCCATATCTTAAATGGAACCCAGATTCCTTTTGTTTAACAAGGAACCCGAAATGTTTGGAATCCCCGGAAAACAGGCCATCACAATCACGCCGTTGGCAGCGGCGCAAATTATGCGGCTCATGGAAAACGGCGATACAAAGGGTTTGCGAATCGGCGTTAAAAAAGGCGGATGCGCGGGAATGGAATATACCATGGAACACGTCTCCGAAATAGATCCAAACGACGAAGTGGTTGAATATGGCGGTGCATGCGTGATTATTGCACCCATGGCGCAAATGTTTCTGTTCGGAACGGAAATAGACTATCGCGAATCGCTGCTGGAATCCGGTTTTGTCTTCAACAATCCCAATGTTTCCGAGTCATGCGGATGCGGCGAGTCGATCAGGTTTGCAAACATGTAAATTTCCCAAAATCGGAACCGCCGAAAACTTTCCAGCGCAATGTCGCACACCATCTTAACTGCCCGAACCCAGCGGATGCCAAAAAAAATCATAGCCGGAAATTGGAAGATGAATGGCGGCATGGAAAGCCTTTCCATGATTCGGGCGCTGGTTAACACCCATCCCAACCCCAAAGTCGGCGTTTTAATTTGTCCGCCCGCACCTTTGCTGTCGCGCGCCGTGGCAATCGCGGCCAACGGGAAAATCGAAATTGGAGCTCAAAACTGCCATCATAAAACATCCGGCGCCCATACCGGCGACATTTCCGCGGGTCTGCTGGCTGATATTGGCTGCAAGGCGGTAATACTCGGTCACAGCGAGCGACGAACCGGTTATGGAGAAACCGGCAGGCAGATTGGCGCAAAGGTCACCGCGGCGCATTCAGTCGGCATGACGGCGATAGTGTGCGTCGGAGAAGCCTGTAAAGAGCGAAATGCCGGCGCGGCGCTGAAAGTGATCGGGAATCAGGTTGAAACCTCCCTGCCGCCTGACTGCACAGGTGAAAATCTTGTTGTTGCATATGAGCCGGTCTGGGCAATTGGCACGGGCAGCATTCCGAATCCGCTGCAGATTCAAGAGGCCCATGAATGCATCCGCGAACATTTGGTCATGCGCTTTGATTATTCAAATGGCTGGAACATACCCATCTTGTACGGAGGATCCGTCAATGGGGAAAATGCCCCGAAAATATTCGCGACAAAAAATGTCGACGGCGCTCTTGTTGGCGGCTCCAGCCTGAGGTTCGAGGATTTTTCGCCGATTGTTTCCGCGCTTGAAACGTCGGTTTCATGAAATGCATCCATATTCTATTTAATCGGAAGTTCGGTGGTTGATTTAATTTCCTCCATTGACAGCAGGGCGGTGATGTTGTTGATCCTCACCTCCGATATCAGCGACTGATAGAATGAATCGTAGGCGCGCGCATTGCTCACTACAATCTTGAGAATGTAGTCAACATCACCCGCAAGGCGATGAGCCTCCATTACCTCCCGCCGATCCTTGAGCGCTTTCAGGAATTTCGCCTGCCATGCCAGATCGTGCTCGGAAGTGCGAACCAGCACAAAGAAACATGTTTCAAGCCCAAGCGACTCGGCGTCAAGCAGACAGGTCTGTTTCTTGATGACACCCGTTTTGCGCAGTTTGCGAATGCGATTCCACACGGGAGTTTTTGAACTGTCAACTTTCCGGGCAATCTCCTCAAGTGACATTGACCCGTCTTTTTGCAGTTGCGCGAGTATTTTCCGATCCAAATCGTCAAGGCGAACAGTCATTTTGCGATTCTCCTCGTTATAGGGACATAAAGCACAATAATAAATTATTTAAGAAAAATATTCTTAATTTATTTTTAATATTGCATATTATTGGAATATTTTCCTATATATTTATTAGCAAGTTTTATCGGCGCGGGTGTGCGATTATGAAATACTTCCCTGTTTTCATGGCTGTGGAAAATCGGAAAATAGTGTTGAGCGGAGGCCGCGAGACAGCGCTCGCCAAACTGCGTCTGCTATTAAAGACCGAAGCGCGAATAGAGGTTTACGCATCCCATCCATGCGCGGAAATTGAATTGTGGGCCGCAAGGGGAATCATTCAGCTTAAGCGGCGCCGGCTAGGCCGGGGCGATCTTTGCGAAGCTGTACTGGCCTATGCCGCTTGCGAAAATGAAGCCGCAAACAGGCAAGTTGCGGCCATGGCGCGCATGGAGGGAGTTCCCGTCAACATTGTCGACACTCTTGAAGGCAGTTCCTTCATCACCCCTGCAATTGTCGACAGAGACCCTGTCACCGTCGCAATTGGAACGGAGGGAGCGGCCCCCGTGCTCGCAAGAATGATCAAAGCGGAACTGGAGGCCAGATTGCCTTCGGCACTTGGAATTCTGGCCAATATCGGGAAATCGTTCCGCAAAGCCGCTGAAATCCTGCCGGCAGGTCGCGGGCGCCGCGACTTTTGGTCGCACTACTATATGAGACACGGCCCCAGGGCTCTGGATTCAGGTGGAGCGAAGGCCGTCAGGGAAGCTTTGCCCGGTCTTGTCGAAAAACATCTTGTGCGGACCGAACGCGAAGGGCATGTGACATTCGTCGGTGCCGGCCCGGGAGATCCCGAACTGCTGACGCTTAAGGCCCGAAAAACCCTATCCGATGCGGATGTCGTAATCCATGACCGTCTTGTCAGCCCCGAGATACTCGAACTCGCCCGTCGGGAAGCGACAATCATTGAGGTGGGCAAAACCGGTTACGGCCCTTCCTGCCCGCAGGCCAAGATCAATTCCCTCCTGGTTGGGCATGCAGGCCGAGGGGACCAGATTGTTCGACTAAAAAGCGGTGATGCATGCGTGTTTGGACGGCTTGACGAGGAAATGGCGGCGCTCGACCGCGCCGGCGTGGAATACGGCGTTATACCGGGAATTACCGCCGCTTCGGCTGGTGCCGCCGCAATAGGTCGCAGTCTCACAAAACGGGGCCGCAACTCTTCAATCAACCTTCTTGCCGGGCACGACATGGCCGGTTTCGCCGAGCACGACTGGGTTTCGCTCGCCCGGCCCGGCGGGATTGCCGCCATATACATGAGCATCAAATCCGCGCGGTTTATTCAGGGTCGTCTTCTCATGCACGGAGCCGCTCGAAACACTCCCGTCACAATTGTTGAAAACGCCTCCCGCACTTCTCAACGTGTTTTAGCCGGCACGCTGGCGACAATGGCGACCGATATTGCCGAAGCTGAAATCTCCGGTCCCGCGATTATTTTTTACGGCCTGGCCGCATCGGACCGCCAGGCTGAATTTCATCCCGAAAAAAAGGAGCCAGCCTAAAATGACCGGAAAATTTACACCTAAAGTTGTCACGGCAAACGCTCTTAGGGAAGGCGATGTCGTCTACATGAAGGCAAACGACGACTGGACTCGAGATCTAGGTGAAGCCGAACTCCTGACCGAGGAGGGATATGCCAAACTCAGATTGCTTATGGCGGAAGGCCAGCCGGAATATGTTGTTGGCCCGTATCTTGCCGATGTTGCCGACGGCGAAAACGGCCCGAGGCCGATTCATTTCAGAGAGGCATTCAGGAGCGCCGGACCGTCAAACTACTTCCATGGAAAACAGGCCGGGTTGAATTAATGTACAATTACAATGATTTCGATGCGAAATTTGTGGCCGAACGCAATCGGCAGTTCCGCCGGCAGGTGGAGCGACGGATTTCGGGCAATCTTTCGGAAGAGGAGTTCAAGCCTCTGCGTCTGATGAATGGCCTCTATCTGCAATTGCATGCCTACATGCTTCGAGTGGCAATTCCCTACGGAACGCTTAACTCCAGGCAGATGCGTCAACTTGCCAATATCGCGGAACGGTGGGACAAGGGCTACGGTCATTTCACCACCAGACAGAACATACAGTTTAACTGGCCCAAATTGCGGGACGTGCCCGACATGCTTGACGCGCTCGCCGAGGTTGACATGCATGCGATCCAAACAAGCGGCAATACCATTCGCAATGTCACCGCGGACCATTTTGCGGGCGCCGCCGCGGACGAGATTGCAGACCCGCGCCCAGTGGCGGAACTGTTGAGGCAATGGTCAACAGATCATCCCGAGTTCCAGTTTCTGCCGCGCAAATTCAAGATCGCGGTTTCCGGATCTCCCAATGACAGGGCGGTCATCAGGGCGCACGATATCGGGATAGGCATTGTAAAACGCGACGGGCGCATCGGATATTGCATCATTGCCGGAGGTGGACTGGGTCGCACGCCAATGATTGGCAAGGTCATTAGCGAATTTGTGACGCAGGAAAATCTTCTCCCATATGTTGAAGCGGTTGTCAGTGTCTGGAATCTTCTCGGACGCAGAGACAATAAATACAAATCAAGAATAAAGATTACCGTTCATGAACATGGAATTGAAAAGATAAGAAGCCTTGTCGAGGAGCGGTTTGAACTTCTTCGCCGGACCTATTCGGGAATCGACATTAAATTGTTTGAGGAAATCACCGCGGCCTTCTCCCCGCCGGAGTTCCAAAAGGTGTCCGCCGGGGAATTCGAATTGGCATATAAATCTGATCCGGTTTTCGAATCCTGGGCAGACACCAATCTCGCAAAACACCGCGCGGAAGGATACGCCATAGCCCAGATAAGTCTCAAGGCACATGGCCAAACTCCGGGCGACGCGACATCGGACCAAATGCGGGCAATGGCGGATATGGCGGAAGAATACGGAAACGATGAACTCAGAATAAGCCATGAACAGAATGTCGTTCTGCCGCATGTCCGAAAATCCGATCTCCCCGCAATTCATTCCATCTTGAAGAAACATGGGCTGGCAACCGCCAATATAGGTCTCGCAAGTGACATCATCGCATGTCCCGGAATGGATTATTGCGCGTTGGCCACGGCCAGATCCATTCCGGTCGCTCAAGACATTTCAAATCTGCTCAAAAATCTGGAAGATGAAATTGGTGAACTGAAAATCAAAATATCCGGCTGCATCAACGCATGCGGACATCACCATCTTGGCCATATAGGCATACTCGGACTGGATCGGGCGGGTGTGGAAAACTACCAAATCACACTTGGCGGGGACGCAACGCAAAACACCGCGCTTGGTCGGCGTACGGGACCGGGTTTTTCACATGACAAGATTGTACCCGCTGTTGAGCGCCTGATTTTAACCTATCTCGAATTGCGAGAAAATTCCGGGGAGACGTTTATTGAAGCCTACAGACGTCTTGGGATGGAGCCATTTAAATCCGCGCTTTACGACAGGGTTCACGCCCATGCGGCCGAATAGCGGTTTGCGAGACCAGGTGCTGAAACGCGAATGTCCGCCAGCATCGAAAAACGCGTGCGATCAGATGAGGCGCAATTGCCGCGAGGAGAAACAAGATGAATCTAATAGTAAATGACAATGGCTTTTCCAAAGACGACTGGAACGGCGGATTTTCCGCGTTGAATGACGCCCGCCCCGATGTCGGCATAGATTTGGCAACTTCAAGCGATCCAGGGGAGCTTCAGGGGCGACTCGATGACATATCCATTATCCGCGTGATCTTTCCAAATTTTTCTGACGGGCGCGGTTTCACAATTGCGCGCTGTCTTCGTCTCATGGGCTACAATGGACGTTTGCGCGCCGCCGGACATGTGATTGCCGATCAATATGCAATGGCAAGACGCGCGGGATTTGATGAAATTGAAATTGCCGGCGCCATTGCGGAACGGCAGCCGGAGGCCGACTGGCGCTTTCGCGCCAACTGGCGGGAGCATGACTATCAATCCCGCTTGCGAGGCAGGATCCCATTCTGAGCGAATCCACTTAACTTTGGGCAAGCGACACATTATGTAAAGATCACGTTTTAATCCGCGGAAAGATCAATTATGAATGAACCAGTTTCAATAAATCTAAAAAGAGCCGCCATGGTATCCAACAAGCCCGACATGCAAACCGTTACCGAAGTGAGGCATTGGACAGACAAACTGTTTTCATTCCGCACAACCCGTTCGGCCGGTTTTAGATTTCGCTCTGGCGAGTTTGTCATGCTTGGCCTCATGGAGACAAATGCCAAAACGGGCAGACCCGCTCCTCTACTGAGAGCCTATTCAATAGCCTCGCCCACCTGGGATGACGAACTCGAATTCTATTCAATAAAAGTTCAAGATGGCCCTCTGACATCAAAATTGCAGCATATCCAACCCGGGGACTCCGTCATATTGCGACCCAAGCCCGTTGGCACTCTTGTGCATGACGCCCTGCTCCCTGGCAGGCGAATCTGGTTTTTTGCCACTGGAACCGGTTTTGCCCCGTTTGCATCTCTGCTGCGTGAACCGCAAACCTATAACGACTATGACGAAATTGTCATAACCCACACCTGCAGGGAAATCAGGGAATTGCAGTATGGCGAGGCGGTTATTGAAAGCGTCAAAACCAATGAACTGCTTGAGGAGGTAATCGGTGAAAATTTTCACCAAAAACTGCGCTACTACCCGACCACCACAAGAGAGCCAAGCAAAAAAAATGGACGGATTACCAATCTTATGCAAACAGGAGAGGTTTTCGCGGATCTGGATTGCGACCCCATAAACCCGGAAACGGACCGCGCCATGGTTTGCGGAAACCTTGCTTTCAACCTTGAACTTAAATCAATGCTGGAAGGATTTGGCTTGAGGGAAGGGGCAAATTCCAGCCCCAGGGAATATGTGGTGGAGAAGGCGTTCATTGACTGATGCAGATCGAATTCAAGGAACATGCAGCGGCATTCACGCGGCAAAATGAATATGGAAACCCACTTGAACGCGTTTCCACTGGTACGATGATTATGGCGCATTTTGCCGAATATGCCCGGTAAACGGGAATTTGCCGCTTGATTCGCCATATCCGCGTCGCTAGATTCCGCAATCACGTTAAATCAGCAGCAGAAGGACCAAGACCATAGCCCGAAGACCTTATAATGCGCCCCCGCAGCGTGAAACAGGACCCAGAGTCAATGAAAACATCACTGCATCGAAAATCCGTTTGATCGGAAAAGATGGCGACAATCACGGCATTGTAACTCCCGATAATGCATTGAACCTGGCTGCAATGGCCGATTTGGATCTTGTGGAGATATCTCCCAATGCGGATCCCCCGGTATGCAAAATCATGGATTACGGCAAATACAAATACGAGCAGCAAAAGCGGGAATCCGAAGCGAAAAGAAAGCAAAAGGTGATAGACATCAAGGAAGTGAAATTCCGGCCGGGCACCGACACCCACGATTACGATGTAAAAATGCGCAATATATTTCGATTCCTTGAAAACGGAGACAAGGTGAAAATCTCCCTTCGTTTCAAAGGGCGGGAAATGGCTCATCAGGATCTTGGACGTCAAATTCTCGATCGTGTTGCGGCAGATTTGAAAGACATGGCTAAAATTGAGCACATCCCCAAGCTTGAGGGACGCACCATGGTCATGATAATTGCACCGGGCAAATGACCGTATCCTGACGTGAATTGGCCTTTTCGGAAAACGCGCTTTTCGCGTTTTGCGGCAATGCAGACAATTTCGAGAAAACAAAGAGCGTTTCATTTTGCCGACAATCCCGGGAGTTTCAGGGGCATTCGCCAAGCAAAAGGCCGCCCATCGCCGATTTGCAAATGGGGATCGCATTTTCCGGATTAAAATCCCGCAAGCGAATATTGCAATATTGTGAAAGTGCTGTTCTACTGATTCACGGCATATGGCAATTGGCGCATTTTCGCATCCCGCAATGCCGGATCTGTTGCGATATGCTTTTTTGCCAGTGCATTGTCCAAAACGCGCGGGCATCTAGATTGGCCTTTGGCCTACACCAAAAAGGAGAGTAAAATGAATCCAAAGAAAATATTTGCCGCATGTGCCTTGTCTCTAGCCATCGCACCTGCATCGGCAATGGCCGAAAGGGGCTCCGATGGTCAGGTTAACATTATCTACTGGCAGGCGCCCTCAATCATGAATCCCTATCTTTCCGGTGGAACCAAGGAACTGGAGGCGGCCAGTCTGGTAATTGAGCCTTTGGCCAGATACGACCAGGATGGCAATCTGACGCCATGGCTTGCCGAATCGGTTCCGACGGTTGCCAATGGCGGCGTCAGTGAAGATCTAATGTCAATCACCTGGAAATTGAAAAGCGGTCTCTTGTGGTCAGATGGAAGCCCGGTAACGTCCACCGATGTGAAATTCAGCTGGGAATACTGCACAGCTGAAGGCGGTGGCTGCTCGCAGGCGGAGAAATATCTTGACATTACAGATGTGGAAACTCCCGACGAAACAACAGTTGTCGTTCGTTTTGCCATCCCAAAACCCTTCCCCTACAACCCGTTTGTTGGAGCGCAGGCGCCCATTATTCAGAAGGCTCAATTTGAAAACTGCATGGGCGCAAAGGCGCCGGAATGCACCGATCAAAACTTCTACCCGATTGGAACCGGTCCCTTTGCGGTAACCGAATTCCGTCCCAATGACGTTATCACGCTCGAGGCAAACGACAACTATAGAGATCCGAGCAAGCCGGCTTTCGCAAAGGTGCTTTTCAAAGGCGGCGGTGACGCAAATGCGGCGGCTCGTTCCGTTCTTGAAACCGGCGAATTCGATTATGCATGGAATCTGCAGCTTGCACCCGATGTGCTCGCCAGCATGGAAGCCGCGGGAAAAGGCAAAGTGATCAGCGCTTTTGGAACTTCGGTTGAGAGAATCATGATCAACTTTACCGACATCGATCCAGCTCTCGGAGACGAGCGCGGCACCATAGCCCACCCTCATCCATTCCTGACCGACATCAATGTTCGCAAAGCTCTTTCAATGGCCATTGACCGCGTGCTGCTGACTGAAATCGGCTACGGCCCGGCAGGAATACCTACCTGCAACGTGCTTCCGGCACCGGCAATTTACGCGTCGACGGCAAATGACGCATGTTTGACTCAAGACATTGCCGGAGCAAACGAAATTCTTGAAAACGCGGGCTGGGTCAAAGGCGCCGATGGCGTGCGGGCCAAGGATGGCGTGCGCCTGTCAATACTGTATCAGACTTCAACCAATGCCGTTCGTCAGGATTATCAGGCACTGATCAAGCAATGGTGGAGTGAAATCGGCGTGGAAACCGAACTTCGCAACATAAACGCATCCGTGTTTTTTGGATCTGACCCCGGAAGCCCGGACACGTTCCAGAAGTTTTTTGCAGACGTTGAAATGTACACAAACAACTTCGACGGAACAGACCCCGAATCCTACATGGCAAACTGGCAATGCGATCAGCGTCCACGGCCGGAAACACAGTGGCAAGGCAACAACATGCCGCGGTATTGCAACGATGAATATGACAAACTCTCCATGAGCATGGCATCTGTTGGCGGCCTTGAGGAACGCGCGGCAATTGCCAGGCAACTCAATGACATGCTTATGCAGGACTACGCAATGCTTCCACTTACGCACCGCGGACGAGTCGCGGCGCATTCAAACAGGCTTGGAGGCGTTGTCATGAACACATGGGACAGCGAACTCTGGAACGTTGCCGACTGGACGCGCATTGAATAGGCAATCTGAAATCCAGGGGTGCCCCTTTAACGGGAGCACCCCTGTTTAATTCACCTTTCAAAGGCGCAATTGAATGCTGACATACACCATTCGGCGGCTGGTTCTGTCCATTCCGACGCTGCTTTTCATTTCACTGGGAATTTTTCTGCTTCTGGAGCTCGCCCCCGGCGACCCCATGGCCCAGGTTCCTCTTACCGTCCCTCCCGAAGTCAAGGAGAGAATGCGAGAGGCGCTTGGTCTGGGAGAGCCAACGCACGTGCGCTTCTGGAAGTGGCTTGTCCAGTTTTTCTGGATTGAGCCTCAGGTTTTCATCGATCATGTGCTTGGCACCGGTTTTTCCGAGGGAAAGTTGCGAATCATCAGCTGGCAGCACCGCTCTCCGGTTATGGACGTTGTGGTTCAGCGTCTGCCCCAAACTCTCTGGGTAGTTGGCACCGCATACGTTGTTGGAGTGCTTATAGCCTTGCCCATTGGAATATACTCCGCCTACAGACAATACTCCATATTTGATCAGGCGGGGACATTCATCACAATGATTGGATATTCGATCCCGCCGTTTTTCACCGGACCACTTGTAATTGTCGTGTTTTCAGTCCAACTGGGCTGGTTTCCATTTATTTACGACACCACGCACCAGGTCACGGACTGGGACAGTTTCATTGTGCAACTTAAGCAAATGATAATGCCTGTAATGGTTCTGGCACTTCAGACCACCGCTCAAATTTCCCGATTCATGCGGGCCTCGATGCTTGACAATTTAAATCAGGACTATGTTCGCACCGCCCGGGCGAAGGGATTGAGTGAAGCTGTCGTTGTCATGGTCCATGTTTTGCGCAACTCCATGATTCCCGTCGTAACCGTTATCGCGCTTGGAATGCCCGCAATATTTGGAGGCGCCATTATCACCGAACAGGTCTTTTCCGTAAATGGAATAGGCGCGCAGCTAATTGGAGCCATTCAGGCCAACGACCTTCCAACCGTTCACACGATCACATTCATTTTCGCCGTTCTGATCGTGTTTGCCAATCTGACGGCCGACATCCTGTACGGACTTCTTGACCCGAGAATACGATATGAATGAAACCCGCGCCCCTCAAGCATCATCCCCTTCAAGAAGCCAGTGGGCGGAAATCTGGCACCAGTTTAAAATGCATAGAGGGGCATTGCTGGGCGCAATCATTTTTGTCCTCATCATCGGCACGGTTTTCATTGGCCCATTGCTCTGGACCATTGACGCAACCTATATCGACATACGCGCCAGAAATCAGTCGCCAGGCTGGACGCATCCGTTTGGAACCGACCAGCTTGGTCGAGACACTCTGGCCAGAATGATGGTTGGCGGTCAAACCTCGATCGCGGTTGGTCTGACCGCAATGCTGCTGGCTTTAAGTCTTGGAAGCGTAATAGGCGTGCTGGCGGGATTTTTTCGCCGACTTGATGGCCCTCTTATGCGTCTGACGGATCTTTTTCTTTCTCTTCCTCTTTTGCCGCTGCTGCTGGTGATGGTTCTGCTTTTCCGCGAGTCGCTGAGTTCAATTTTCGGTCCCGAATCAGGGATATTCATCCTAATTGTGGTTGCGATCGGCATTACCAGCTGGATGCCGACAGCGCGCATTGTACGAGGTGATGTCCTTGCGCTCAAGGAGCGCGAATTCGTTCTTGCCGCGCGTTCCATCGGCACCACAAACCTGGGTCTGATTTCCAGGCACATCCTTCCCAATGTGCTTTCACCAATCATGGTTTCGGCCACCCTCGGGATAGCCAATGCGATTATCACTGAAAGCGCATTGAGTTTTCTGGGCCTCGGGTTTCCACCGGATTTTCCAACATGGGGACGTCTGCTGATTGACGCGACTGTATATCTGCAGGATTATCCGGAGCGGGTATTTTGGCCGGGACTGGCAATATCGCTGACCGTGCTGTCGGTAAACTATCTTGGAGATGGATTAAGAGACGCGCTTGACCCGAGAATTCGGGGAAGGTGAGAAACTCCAGTCCAGGTTGGGTATTCCACAAGCGCAAAGTCAAATTGATCCGGTTTGCATGTTGAGAACCGCAAACTGTCGTATCGATTTTTAATTCCAGATCGCAGTTTCCGGCACCGTTTCCCGCGAGATGAAACTGGTGCCGGCCGAGATTCCGCAATCAGTTATGCGCAGGCATTCTCTGCTCAATCAATCCCACCCACCAGCTGCAGCCTGAAGGAATTGCGTCATCGTTAAAGTCGTATTTGGTATTGTGAACCATTGCGGTGTCGCCATTGCCCATCAGAATATAGGCGCCCGGACGTTCCTCAAGCATATACGCGAAATCCTCGCCGCCCATTACAAGAGGCGCATCCTCGCATTGGCCGCCAACCGAACGGGCCACCTCGGCGGCAAAGTCCGTCTGCTCGTCATGATTGCACATCACCGGATAGCCGCGTTCATAGGTCAGCCTGGCTTTTCCTCCGAATGCGGCACATAGATTGTCGCATAATTCCCGCATGCGCTTTTCCGCCAAATCGCGAATTTTGGGGCTTAGCGTTCTCACCGTTCCCTTAAGCAATACCGAAGTTGGTATGACATTATATGTTACCGAGGATGTCTCCATGGATGTAACCGAAACCACCGTCTGCTCCACGGGGTCCGCATTGCGACTGACTATGGTTTGAAGCGCGGCCACCAGGTGGGCTGAAATCACGGTTGGATCAACTGTGTCCTGCGGTTTTGCGGCATGTCCTCCAAGGCCCTCCACAACTATCTCAAACTGATCGGCGGCCGCGAAGAACGCTCCCTTTCTAATGCCGAACATTCCCGCCGGCATGCCCGGCCAATTGTGCAGGCCATACACTTCCTGAATTCCAAAGCGTTCCATCATTCCATCATCGCACATGACCTTTCCACCGGCCCCACCCTCTTCCGCAGGTTGAAAAATCACAACTGCAGTGCCATTGAAATTCCTTGTTTCAGCCAGATATTTTGCCGCTCCAAGAAGCATTGCGGTATGGCCGTCATGACCGCATGCATGCATTGCGCCCGGTGTCTTTGAAGCGTGTTCGAGACCTGTTTCCTCATTTATTGGAAGGGCGTCCATATCGGCCCGCAATCCCACCACCCTGCCGGATGTGGACTTGCCGCCTTTGATTACAGCCACAACTCCGGTATGACCGATTCCCGACACCACTTCATCACAGCCAAATTCCTTGAGCTTCGATTCAACAAGGGCACTGGTGCGGTGCGTTTCAAAAAGAATTTCCGGATGTTCATGAATATCCCGGCGCCATGATGTTATTTCCTCATGCATTTCAGCGAATCGATTTTTTATCGGCATTTTATCAAGTCCCCCGTTTGAGCCACCCGCAAAACATGCCCTACACAATTTCATATGGCAAGCCCGCGATTTTTGTTTTTGCGTTATTCATCAAATGGGGTCTGGAGCAGCCCGCAACTGGACATCGGGCGAAATTTCGCGGAAATTTCCTTGTCCATGCCCCGCGGAATGACTATATTTCCGCCAACAATAACTTTTAAGACATCAGGCGAAACATGTCAGAGCAAAACGGCCTCGCGAATTTGACCCGGCAAGTGGCCGTACTGGAGGAGCGCATGAACGCAATGAACGATAGCTATGACAAGGGCTGGAAGCTCATTGAGGCCCAGCTTCGGGAAGACAGCGCCAAACGGGATGCCGAAATGGCCAGGCGAGATGCCGAGATGGCCAAGCGGGATGCCGAGATGGCCAAGCGCGAAACCGCTCTCACCCGTTGGCTGATAGGTGTAATCTCCGCGGCAACGGCGATTATCATCGCGGTGGTGCTGTCCACTTCTTGAAATTTACCCGTTCCCTATTGGCTCTGCTGTCATTGAGGACATGTGGCCCTCCATATTTAGCTTGTCATCTTGAGTGCATATAACGCATTTTGGGGGATGACTTAATTTTTAGGTCAGGCTCTCGGAGCAAAACGGTCTCGCGAATTTAACCCGGCAAGTGGTCGTATTGGAGGAGCGCATGAACGAAATGAACTATGGCTATGACAAGAGCTGGAAGCTCATTGAGGCCCAGCTTCGGGAAGACGGCGTCAAACGAGATGACGAGATGGCCAGACGGGATGCCGAACTGGCCAGGCGAGAAACCGCCCACACATGCTGGCTGATAGGCGTAATTTCCGCGGCAACGGCGATTATCATCGCGGTGGTGCTGTCCACTTCTTGAGATTTACCCGTTCCCTATTGGCTCTGCTGTCATTGAGGACATGTGGCCCTCCATATTTAGCTTGTCATCTTGAGTGCATATAACGCATTTTGGGGGATGACTTAATTTTTAGGTCAGGCTCTCGGAGCAAAACGGTCTCGCGAATTTAACCCGGCAAGTGGTCGTATTGGAGGAGCGCATGAACGAAATGAACTATGGCTATGACAAGAGCTGGAAGCGTATTGAGGCCCAGCTTCGGGAAGACAGCGCCAAGCGGGATGCCGAGATGGCCAGGCGAGATGCCGAGATGGCTAAGCGGGATGCAGAATTCAGGAAAGACAGTGCCAATCGGGATGCCGAACTGGCCAGACGCGAAACCGCCCACACATGTTGGCTGATAGGCGTAATTTCCGCTGCCACGGCGATTATCATCGCGGTGGTGCTGTCCACTTCTTGAGATTGCCCGGCATCCCGATCAGGCTTCCCGTGATTGAAACTCCTTGATCCCACCCGGAAAAACCCTCACCCGCATTAGGTTGGGGCGATTTCATGATCTCCAGTTCCAGGAATTCTCCGTGGCCCGGGGAAGTTCTTTTGGGATGCGCACTTGATTATTCGCCCAGGGAGTGGACGAATTTTGGCAATTAGATCCCCCGTTGACAATTTCCCCGCTTTCCGTGGCTCTCTTTTTCAGCAACAGCCGTCAAGAAGGCAAAGAGGGCGGGTTCGCCATGAACGAGGACGGGACGTCCCGATCCGCGATCTTCTGGAGCGCTTCGGGAAGTGGAACGGCGTCTTCCGACGCCTTGCCGGAGGATCCCGGACTGGAACGCGCGCTTGCCGCCGGCGCGACTCTCAGGGCGCGCCGGAAGGCGTCCGGCGAGGGGACCATGAAAGCAGGGCATTGGCCATTCCCGCGGGGGACCGGCGAGCGAGGCGACGGCAGTATCGTCTGGCTATCTCGCGCGTCTGGCCGCTCTTCCGGAGCGGGCCAGCGCTCTCGCCGACATGCCGGACCTGCTCGGGCGGCCCCTGCCTTCCGAACGATCGCCTCATCACCGGGGAGAGCGTGATGAGAGTCGTCTGCCGAGCGGCACAGGCTACACGATCAACCCGGACATGGCCTCAGTTGAGATCCAGGTCGCGGATGACTCCAACGGGGAATGCAGCCATGAGGCGCACATCGATCGCGGCGGCATCCTCTACAAGATGAACAACAATCCCAACGACACCGGCGTGCGCGCGAACAAGAGTCCCGTCGTCAAAGGCGGAATAGCCGGCTGCGAGAGCAAATCCTACGCCACGACCGAGTTAAAGTGGCGCACCGACAGCACACGAACCACTGCCTGGACGCCCTGCCAGAGGCCGGAAAATTGATCGCAAAGCAGATTGCGTGGGGGTGGCTTTGACCGCCCTTTTCCCTGAAGGGGGTTCACCGCACTTGACGCCGGTTTGGCAAACCGAAACGCCTTCTTTCCCCGTTTCGATCCATCACGCAACCGCGCTCTTGTGGCCCGCCGATCATTGGGGTGATGCTGATGGCTCCCGTGGAGACGTTTTGATTGAACTTTGGAGCACTCTGTCACACCTGTTGGAGAGGGCCGGGATTTTGCGGAAAATGGAAAAATCCGCGATTTTTTCGCGAAACCGGCGAATAACGCCCATAATTGCAAAACCTGAACGGGAATGAAAATGAATCTTTACAGCGTTTTGGGGAAATCCGCACCGCGCCATATGCGAACCACACCTCATCAAATGGGGTCTGGAGCAGTTCGCAACTGGACATCGGGCGAAATTTCGCGGAAATTTCCTTGTCCATGCCCCGCGGAATGACTATATTTCCGCCAACAATAACTTTTAAGACATCAGGCGAAACATGTCAGAGCAAAACGGCCTCGCGAATTTGACCCGGCAAGTGGCCGTACTGGAGGAGCGCATGAACGCAATGAACGATAGCTATGACAAGGGCTGGAAGCTCATTGAGGCCCAGCTTCGGGAAGACAGCGCCAAACGGGATGCCGAAATGGCCAGGCGAGATGCCGAGATGGCCAAGCGGGATGCCGAGATGGCCAAGCGCGAAACCGCTCTCACCCGTTGGCTGATAGGTGTAATCTCCGCGGCAACGGCGATTATCATCGCGGTGGTGCTGTCCACTTCTTGAAATTTACCCGTTCCCTATTGGCTCTGCTGTCATTGAGGACATGTGGCCCTCCATAT
>JAPOTF010000033.1 GCA_026709325.1 Roseovarius sp. | reverse complement strand
CATCGTGGTCCCGAGGCACCAAACGGTTGCGCCTCGATGGCATCACCGCCATGGCGCATCCCGGCGCCCCGCCTCTCCACCTCCCCGGCAGGCCAGTCCGCGTCAAACGCCCTGTCCCCAATAAGAGCCCCGAACTCGAGACCCCCGAGCAGATCCGGCATGCCGGCGAGATCGCGCCACGGACACCCCGTCCGCACCCGCCGCAAAACGCCCTCGACAGACAGGCGGTTGTCTCTCGCGGTGACCCCGCGGTCGCTCTTTTTTCCACTGACGGGGGGCGTCATGCGCGCCCGAATCGCGTCCGCTGAAACTGTCCTGTCGTCATTCATGGTGAAACCCGCTCTCTTTGCCTCTTGCGCCTTTGATGGCACTTGTTGAAAAGGAGAACCGCGCGAAACGGTGCAATTGCCGACGGGATCTAATTCCGCTCAAAAATTAACTTGCGAAGATGGGCTTGGGCGCCTGATGAACGTGCGCTGACTGACTGCCATCCCACGGATTCTGCCCACCCGGGAATTATGCTCGGTGGATGGCTTTCAGTCTTGAGTTGCACTATCGCATTGATGTCCTTGCGATGAAGCTTTCAACTTCCTTCCTCTTGTCGATGACCGGAACTGCGAGGTCGGATGGCAGTTCCGAGAAACACCGCTCCATTACGTTACCCTGGAACAAGTGCAGATCGTGGCGTCCGAGATGATCCGGTCCCCACAGGATCTCCAGCCTGTCACAGAGATTGGCATAGCCGTCAGAGTTCATTCTTTTGTCCTGCCAGTCTGCGTGCTTCCGGGCGCGTTGTTCATGCAAGCGCCAAGAGCGTGTGAAGCGGGTTGGATCAATTTGCCCGCCACATTCGCGCATCTCCAGCATCTTGACGCAGCCGTAAACGATCTCGTGCATGCAGTCCACGCTGACTATCGGCATCTCATCATCACGTTGTTCCTGAATCAGAAAGTACCTCCATTCGAATGATCCGACATGATTGTCGGGCACGTCCTTTATGCCGTCAAGATTGACAAGAAAGCCGTCAATCGTGTCATGCGGAGTAGGAAGCAAGTGTTCCGCCTATTGTCGCCCTGTAGTCATCGTAGTACTCGCGCAGAGCGTCTTTGTCTGATTCCTTCAGAAGACCGAACAGTCTCGACAGTGAATGTATCATTGGAACTTTCGACAATCCGTGTACAAACAGTATCGCTTTCAATGCCGACTCGATGAGAAAATAACCGGTAACGACATATACCCATCCTTGCGCATTAACATATCCAACCACCATATCTGGATTTACGGGGCACTTCTCCAGTTTTTCCTTTTCCTTCTCCAAAGCCGTGTCCAGCCACTCTGCGATCAATAAGGGATTCTTGAATTTGATTTTCTTGTTCGTCACCATGTGCATCTTTCCTGCTGCTCAAGTGTATCTGTTGCCATGACTTGCCTCTCTGGGGTGATGTTACCCGGGTGGACGCTCCGTCAATCTCACGCCTTTATCTTCTTCTCTTTCCTCTCATCCCGGACGCCAGCGGTACTCGCGACTTCTCATACAGCATGAACAGGTGCTCGATCCGCTCGCGCTCGGACGTGAACCCCGCACGCCGGTAGAGCCTATCCACGGCGCGATCAAACGCCTGATGCGCCCGGCGGAGGTTCGGCGGCATGAGGTCCGGATCGTACAGATCGGCCAGCGTCGCGCCCGGATGCGCGGCGCGGGCATCCAGCACGGCCTGAGCCAGCGGCTCCAGCTTGGACGGATCTGCGCCATTGGACGGAAGTGGGAAGGTGTTGAAAACAACGCCGACGGAATACATGTAATCGCTTTTCATCCGCCCGGTTATTGCTCGCATCCACGCCATGTGCATGGCCGACGTCAGCAGTGCAAAATCGGTAAGAGTTGCATTGGGAAGGAGTCTGAGTTTCTCGCTTGGAATCACTGGTGGCTCAAGATATCCGATAGGCACATAGTCGCGGCGTTCAGAACTGGTTTGTGGAATAATCAGGAATGGATATTCCGGTACAACCGTTACGCCATAAGCGCTCGGATAGTCCGCAAGCCGTTTTGTGGTTTGTCTCTTGCTCTTCGCTCGGAACTCTCGAACCGCCTTCAGTCTCTCAACAACCATAGGCAAGCCGCGCAATCTCTGGGGCGTAATCTCCGCTGTATGGAGAATCCATCTTATATCACCACGGATAAATTCGCGGGCACCCGGAAATGGTCGGAAGTACGGCTCCGCATTTGGCTCATGTTCGAGAAAGGCAATCTTCTGTTCGCTTGAAAAGGTCAGGTTTCCATCTTCAAGCGGTTGCGTACCTGTAATCAATCGGATCATACCATTTATCGGGTCACTTTGCTCGCGCACCACCAGATGCGGGTCGGTCAGTCCACCCGCGTCGAACAGGTACGGCGACAATGCCGCGTGGCGACTTTCCTCGGGGTCGCCATTGATATCGGGATAGCTGAACAGCCGCTTTTCCGCTCGCGCGGACTTGCGTGGGTCGAGTCCGAGAATGACCACATGCACATGCGCCTTGCCTCGCGCGTCTGATCCCCATGCAAATGTCCGGTGTGCAAAGGCGATCTCCAGCTTGCAGCGCACAAACAAGATTGGCCAGAGTTGCGCCACCTGTTCTCCTTGCGTGATCGAGTTGGTCGCGACGAAGCCAATTCGTGCATTGCCGTCCTTCAGATACTCTCCCGCCTTGATGAACCATGCGCATACGTAGTCGAGAGTCCCGCCGCTCTTTCCGAGAGTTGCGATGTCGCGCACCTGCCGACGCTGCTCCGTCATCTGGAACTTCGCACCGATGAAGGGAGGATTGCCGAGTACGAATGAACAGTCACTTGGCGGCAGCAGTTCGCGCCAGTCCGTTTCCAGCGCATCACCGTGCACGATGTGCGGCGACTTCTCAAGCGGGATGCGAACGAAGGTCTGGCCGAACTCGAGGCTCAGTCGGTTGTTCATGATGTGGTCCATCATCCACAGTGCGGTTTCGGCGATGCGGGCCGGAAACTCCCCGAGTTCTATCCCGTGGAATTGATGAACATCGATAATCGACAGCGTCCGGGTCAACGCATCTGCTTGTCGCCGACCCTCCCAATTTCTTGGGTAGATCTCCTTCAGCACTTCGATCTCGAGTTGCCGCAATTCCCTGTAGGCGATGATCAGAAAGTTGCCGCATCCACATGCGGGATCAAAGAACGTCAGATCGCCCAACTTTGTCTGAAACTTGCGAAGAGCCTTCCTGCGGCTGCCACGACGTTTCCTGATCTTCTCGAACTCCACTCGAAGGTCGTCCAAAAATAGAGGTTCGATCACCTTGAGAATGTTCTTCTCGGTCGTGTAGTGCGCCCCCTGTTTCCTGCGCTCTATCGGATCCATCACCGACTGGAACAGCGCACCGAAAATCGCGGGCGAAATGTTCGACCAGTCGAAGCGGCAGACGTCGAGCAGCGCCGCGCGCATCACGGCGTTGAACGAGAACGTTCGCAAATGTCCCTTAAAAAGATCGCCGTTGACGTACGGAAACCGCGCCAAATCCTCATCGAGAGTCGCCGCGCGCTTGGCCTCAGGCGTGTCGAGCACCTCGAACAGTTGCGTAAGCCACGGCCCGATGTCGGCTCCGTCCTCGCCTGTGCGCGTCTCGATGAAGTCGAGGAAGATGTCGCGCGGCTCGAAGACGCCGGTGTCGTCGGCGAACATGCAGAACACCGTCCGCACGAGGAAGCGTTCCAGGTCATGACCCTGTTGTCCGGCCTCGGCGAGCGCGTCGTGCAGCCGCCCGACCAGCTCCGCGGCCTCGATGTTCGCCGGGTGCTGGTCGCGGAACGTCCGGCGCTGCACCCCGAGGATGAAGCCGAAAGACTGGACATGCGCGGGAAGGCCACGGTCTCGCGCTCGTCAAGATCGTGAAGCTCGAAGGTCCGGAAGTCGCTCACCAGGATGAAGCGCGGGCGCTCGCGTTCCGGCAATGCGTCGAAATACTACCCGGCCTGTTTATACGCCTTGCCGAGATCGCGCCCGGCGCTCTTCTGTTCGACTAGCAGCACGCCCGGCCAGAAAAGGTCGATAAAGCCCGAGCGATTGTCCAGTTTGGCAACATGCGCCTCATAGCGTGCGACGTTCCGTCGCCGCACGCCGAACACCTCGAAGAAAGCGTTGTAGAAGCTCTGCGTTTCACCCTTCTCGTACGCCGCGTCCCTCCAGTCCTCGGCAAAGACGGCGGCGCGGGCGCGAACCTCGTTCCATGAAAGGCGCATCAGACCGCTCCCGGCTTGTGACCTGACGACCTGAATTTAGCCGAATGCGGATAAAGGCCCGTCACTGGAACAACACCCGTCCGTCTGCATGAGTGCGAGGCTCAATCATGCGAGTGGCGCGACATTCGCCAATGCAATGATCGCCTGGCACCACCACCGCCTTGCCGTTCGGAAGGCGCTCGAGAGATCCATGTTCGCACCTCGGATGCGTCGCCGTCTTGGTCAGGCTCCAGCCCGCGTTGTCAATGCTTTCTCGAACGGGTTCGCCCAGGCGCGGCGGGTTTTGCATCGGACCTGCGCGATTACCTGCAATGTCGTTCGTGGTCATTGCTTCCTTTCAGTCAATGATGGCCGATCATATCCGCACCCGCGGTCCTTGAATCGGAATGTGCCCCCAATTGGCCGACAGTAAAACTGCTCTCTTCAATTTTTGGATTTAACCGCTATAAATGCGCTTGGCAATGTAATTTAATTTGAAGCCCGGCAACGCAAATACGGAGCAGCCGCAAATGAAAACCCCACGCACAGGCGGTCGTCGCGGACGCGTATCAAGGAGAACGGGGACAATCGAAAAACGGTTCGACAAGGCATGGCGTCGATGGGTGAACCCCTACACCCCCGTCAAGCAGTTCAGCGATGATGAAATCGAAGCCATACACAATGCCGCGCTGCGAATATTGCGCGATATCGGCGTCAAGGTTCTTTGCGACGAAGCCAGGGCGCTTTACACCCGCGCCGGCATGACCGCGGTTGACGAGATTGTTCGTTTCGACCCGGAGACGACAATCGAACTTGTCCGGCTTGCTCCGGCCGAAGTCACTCTGCATGGACGCGGAGATGACAGAGAGGTCGTTGTTGGAGGGGCAAATGTGGGCGTCTGCACCACAGGCGGAACTCCAAATTTTTCGGATATAAAAAACGGTCGGGCACCCGGCACGCTGAAATCTCTCGACAATTTTTGCCGAGTCTCCCAGAGCTTTGACGTCATCCACATGATCGGTCCTTTCGTGGAGCCGCAGGACATTCCAACCAACATCCGCCATCTCGAAATGATGAAATCGGTTGTGACCTTGACGGAAAAAGTGCCCTTTGTGTATTTCCGGGGAACCGAAGCGGTTGCGGACTGCCATGAAATGCTTCGAATAGCGCACGGGCTTGGCCCAGAGGAGTTTGTCAATAAACCCGTCTGCTATTCCGTTGCCAACTCCAATTCGCCATTGATGCTTGATCTGCTGATGTGTCGCGGAATCATTGATTCCGCGCAGGCGGGGCAGCTGATGATTCTAACGCCTTTCACATTGTCCGGCGCAATGGCGCCCGTTACCCTGCCAGGCGCCCTTGCGCAACAGCACGCCGAGGCGATCGCGGGCATCGCGCTTTCACAGATTGTCCGTCCGGGAGCTCCCGTTTGCTATGGAAGCTTCACGTCAAATGTCGACATGAAATCGGGCGCTCCGGCATTTGGCACACCCGAATACGTCAAGGCCGCATTCGCCTCGGGACAGCTTGCAAGGCATTTAAACCTGCCAATGCGCTCATCCGGTGTGACGGGGTCAAACGCTCCGGACGCGCAGGCGGCATATGAAATGGAGATGTCGCTTTGGGGCGCGTTGATGGGCGGCGCAAACATCCTGCTTCATGGCGCGGGCTGGCTCGAGGGCGGTCTTACGGCCTCCGCGGAGAAATTCATCATGGACATTGAGATGCTCCAGATGTTTGCGGAACTTTTCAAGCCCGTGGAGGTTAACGAGGAGACGCTCGGCATCGCGGCCATTGCCGATGTTGGCCATGGCGGACATTTTTTTGGAACGCGGCATACCCTGGAGAGGTTTGAAACGGCCTTCTACTCGCCTCTGCTCTCTGACTGGTCCAATTTTGAAAACTACACCGAACGCGGATCGGTTGACGCCACCATGCGGGCGTATTCGATATTCTACGATACCGCGAACGCCCACGAACCACCTCCCATGGACCAGGATCGCCTGGAGGAACTCGAGGACTTCGTCTCCCGCAGAACCCGCGAGGGCGGCGCGAACATCGAACGCTGACGCCATGTCGCCGCGATGACGGTTTTGGCACCTCTGGCGCGGCAGTTTCCCGTTTAGATATTATGCCCTTCCGGGTCGCCAAATCCAAAGTCACATGGCAACCGGGCGCCCAAACACTCCGATTTCAAGATCCGCCCGCGCCGTGAATGCAATCATCCCGGAGAAACTCCAAAGCGTTGACTGTCGCCGTATTTGTTTTTGCCATCTCGCCATGCCCCGCCGGTTTGCGGGTTTTGGTTTCCGGGCCTTTTCGCAGATTGCCAGCCGGTTGAGATCAGCTGAAATCCTCAAGTCGAATGGCGGAAAATGCATCGAAAGACCGGATCGTTTCCATGGCTTCAACGTCGCATTGCCAGTTTCTGCGAAATCACGTCCAGTCCCAATGCCTCGCCAACGGCATAATATGTCAGGTTGCCGGCATGCACATTGAGACCGTTCAGCAGATGGGGATCATTCGCGCAGGCCTCCCTCCAGCCCTTGTCTGCCAGAGCAAGAATGAATGGCAGCGTGGCGTTGCCAAGCGCCAGCGTGGATGTTCGCGCCACGGCGCCAGGCATGTTTGCCACACAGTAATGCATCACTCCGTCAACTTCATAGATCGGATCAAAATGGGTTGTGGGTCTTGACGTTTCAAAGCAGCCTCCCTGGTCAATTGCCACGTCAACGAGCGCGGCGCCCGGCTTCATTTGCGACAGCTGCTCTTTTCGCAGCAGTTTTGGAGTGGCCGCGCCAGGTATCAAGACAGCGCCGATCAGCATGTCGGCCTGAGGCACAAGTTCGGCCATTGCCCCTGAAGTGGAGTATTGATTCCGGAACTGCGCGCCAAATAAATCATCAAGATGTTTCAGTCTTGGCAATGAGCGGTCCAGCACCGTCACATCGGCACCCATGCCCGCGGCAATCCTGGCGGCGTTTGTACCGACAACGCCGCCGCCAACGACCACAACATTGGCGGGCCTAACCCCGGGAACGCCTCCCATGAGAACCCCGCGCCCGCCATTGGCCTTCTGCAGAGTCCATGCCCCAACCTGCGGCGCCAGTCTGCCGGCGACCTCGGACATTGGCGCGAGCAGGGGCAGGCCTCCATGATCGTCGGTAACCGTTTCATAGGCTATGGCGGTGCATCCCGACTCAAGCAGATCACGCGTCTGCTCGGGATCGGGAGCAAGATGCAGATATGTAAACAAAAGCTGCCCTTCGCGCAGCATTTTGCGCTCAACGGCCTGCGGTTCCTTGACCTTTGCTATCATGTCCGAGCATGCAAAAATCTCCTCCGGCGTTTCGACAATCACCGCGCCGGCCAGTTCATAGTCATCATTCGCAAATCCGGCGCCATTTCCGGCACCGGACTGGATGAAGACCTCATGGCCGTGAGCCACCGCTTCACCGGCGGCGTTTGGAGTAATTCCGACGCGGAACTCTTGAGGCTTGATTTCCGCCGGGCATCCGATTTTCATGTCATGACTCCTGCAATAACGGGCTTTCGGCATAATTTCACGTATAATGCGCAATTGAATTATAAAATTACTCGACATATGCATGTTTTCCGGCATAGTCTTTCATTAACGTGAAAAACATTCGTGGATTATTCGAATAATGACTATTGACGCAATGGATCGTCGCCTGCTTTCGGTGCTTCAGGAGCAGGGGCGAATCACCAATGCCGATCTGGCGGAAAAGGTGAACCTGTCCGCATCGGCCTGCCATCGCCGGGTCCAGCGACTGGAATCCGAGGGATACATCAGGGGATATGTGGCTCTTCTTGACACCCGAAAAATGGGCGTTCCCGCAACCATTTTTGTGGAGATCACATTGTCCGCGCAAGCCGAGGAGGTTCTTGAGGCGTTTGAAACCGCGGTCTCTAGAATACCGGCTGTTCTGGAATGCCACCTTACCGCCGGAACGGCGGACTACATTCTTAAAATAGTCGCCGAGGATACCGAGAATTTCGCCAACATCCACAGGCAGTATCTCTCGCGTCTCCCCGGAGTCGCGAAAATGCAATCCAGTTTCGCTCTGCGAACCGTGCTTAACACCACGGCGGTCCCGGTATGAACACGGGCAGGGAAAACGCGACAGGCCGCAACGAAGACGCCATCTGGGATTTCATTGTGGTTGGCGCGGGTTCCGCCGGATGCGTTCTTGCCAATCGCCTGAGCGGCTCGGGGCGCAGGGTGCTGCTGCTTGAGGCGGGGGGAAGCGACAACTACCATTGGGTGCACATTCCTGTCGGGTATCTGTATTGCATTGGAAATCCGCGAACCGACTGGTGTTTTGAGACGGCGCCCGAAAAAGGTCTGAACGGCAGATCCCTGCCTTATCCGCGCGGAAAGCTGCTGGGCGGCAGCAGTTCAATTAACGGCATGCTCTACATTCGAGGTCAGGCGGAAGACTACAACGGATGGCGGCAAAAGGGCAATGTCGGCTGGAGCTGGGATGATGTGCTGCCATATTTCAAGCGTTCGGAAGACTATGTTGACGGTCCATCCGAGCATCATGGTTCCGGTGGAGAATGGCCCGTCGGCAACATGCGCCTGAAATGGGATGTTCTGGAACACTGGCGCGAGGCGGCAATGGCGGCCGGGCTTCCGGCAAAAGACGATTTCAACACCGGCTGCAATGAAGGCGTTGGATACTGCAAGGTCAACCAGCGCGGAGGATGGCGCGTCAATACGGCGCGGGCATTTCTGAAGACGGCTCCGAAAGACAGGCTTCGCGTTGAAACAAGGGCGCACATCACGCGCATATTGATCAGTGACGGACGGGCTTCAGGCGTTGAATATATTCAAGGCGGCCGGAAAAAGGTCGCCCGCGCCGCCGGCGAAACAATCCTTTGCGCGGGTTCTGTCGGCAGTCCGCAGATTCTCCAGCTTTCCGGGATAGGGCCGGGAGAACTGCTCAACAGCCTGGGAATGGACGTGCTGCTCGACAAGCCGATGGTTGGTGGAAATCTTCAGGACCATCTCCAGTTGCGCTGCTCCTGGCGGCTATCCGGAGCAAAAACCCTTAACACGCTGGTGAACTCGTTCTGGGGGAAGATGAGAATTGGTCTTGAATATGCAATGTTTCGGACCGGCCCAATGTCCATGTCTCCAAGCCAGTTGTGCGCTTTTGCAAAATCGCGCCCCGAAGTGGCCACACCCGACCTGCAATATCACGTGCAGCCTCTAACTCTCGATTCCTTCGGAGAGCCCCTGCACGACTTCCCCGGCATTACGGCAAGCGTATGCAATCTGCGTCCGGAAAGCCGGGGGCATGTTCGCATCTCCTCGCCGGACCCGATGGCGGCGCCCGACATAGCGCCAAATTATCTTTCCACTGAGGGCGACCGCGCGGTAGCTGTTTTGGCCATCAGGCTGACGCGAAAAATCGCAAGTCAGTTGCCCATGAAGCGGTATGGGCCGGAGGAGCTAAAGCCTGGCGGCAACGCCGCGTCCGACGAGGAGCTGGTCCGTGCCGCCGGCGACATAGGAACAACCATTTTCCACCCGGTTGGAACGGTTCACATGGGACAGGGAGAAGCGGCTCCGGTCGACTCGCGATTGAAATTGAGAGGCGTTGACGGTTTGCGGGTGGCCGATGCGTCAATCATGCCGTCCATCACCAGCGGCAACACGAATTCCCCCACAATCATGATTGCCGAGAAGGCCGCGGACATGATCATTCAGGATATGCGGAGAAATCTCGGATAGGATCCGCAATGGCAAAACCGGCACCGCATTCCGCGCCGCCGCCACATCGATCTCCCTTCATGCGACCAAATCGCGACGGGCGCGCCCAAGCGACTCGCTTGCGCCGCATTTGCGCCGCCCGCCATCTTTCCTCGAAACGGGAAGGGCCCCGGAATCCGGGGCCCCGCGAAAATCATGTGGTCGTCATCACGGATTTGCGCAGATGGCTTTTACCTCGGCAGCGCCTGTCCGGTTTTTTGATCAACCACCTTCATTGAGAGCCGAACCTTCCCGCGGTCATCAAAGCCCATCAGCTTGACCCAGACATCCTGTCCCTCCTTCAGCACCTCGGAGGGATGATCCAGGCGGCGGTTTGCGATCTGGCTGACATGGACCAGTCCGTCGCGCTTGCCAAAGAAGTTCACGAAAGCTCCAAAATCCACCACCTTGACAACCTTGCCGTTGTAGATTTTTCCCGCTTCGGGTTCGGCCACAATGGCATGTATCATGTCATAGGCCTTTTTAATTGCCTCTCCATCGGGGCTGGCTATTTTTATCATCCCGTCGTCGTTTACATCCACCTTGGCTCCCGAGACCTCGACGATTTCCCTGATCACCTTTCCGCCCGGCCCGATAATGTCGCGAATTTTATCGGTGGGTATTGACATGGTTTCGATTCGGGGCGCGTGTATCGAAAATTCGCCGGCCTCGGTCAGGGCCTTGGCCATTTCCCCCAAAATGTGAAGCCGGCCCTCTTTTGCCTGAGCGAGCGCGGTTTTCATTATTTCGGGAGTAATTCCGGCGACCTTTATGTCCATTTGCAGACTGGTAATTCCCCGTTCGGTGCCGGCAACCTTGAAATCCATGTCTCCAAGATGATCCTCGTCTCCAAGAATGTCCGTGAGAATCCCATATGAACCGTCCTCCTCCAGCACAAGGCCCATTGCAACGCCCGCCACGGGCGCCTTTAGAGGAACGCCGGCATCCATCATGGACAGGGAGGCGCCGCACACCGACGCCATGGAGGACGAACCGTTGGATTCCGTGATTTCGGAAACCACGCGCACGGTGTATGGAAAATCGGTTGCCGCCGGCAGAACCGCCTGCAGGGCGCGCCATGCGAGTTTGCCATGGCCTATTTCACGACGTCCCGGAGGTCCGACGCGGCCCGCCTCGCCAACCGAGTAGGGCGGGAAATTGTAGTGCAGCAGGAAGTTCGAACGAAAGTTGCCATGCAGTGCGTCGACAATCTGCTCGTCGTCTCCCGTTCCAAGCGTGGTAACCACAAGTCCCTGCGTTTCCCCTCTTGTAAACAGAGCGGAACCATGAGCGCGAGGCAGCAGACCGGTTTCGCACGCGATCTGGCGGACTTCATCAAGTGCGCGACCGTCTATGCGTCTGCCATTGCGGACCACGTCGCCGCGCAATATGGCGGCTTCAAGTTTCTTGATCGCGGAATTGAGTGATTCGTCCTCTCTTTGCTCTTCAGACAGATTCTCGATTATCTCCTGTCTCGCGGACGCAACGGAAGACACTCTTGCCTGCTTGTCGGTTATGGCATAGGCCGCGCGCATTTTCTCCTCGCCAGCTTCCTTCACGGCTTTGCAAATTGAGGAGATGTCGGGTGGAGTGAATTCATATGGCTCCTTTGCCGACTCCTCGGCCAGAGAAACAATCAGATCAATTACGGGCTGCAGTTGCTCGTGCGCGAACACCACGGCTCCAAGCATTTCATCTTCGGACAACTCATAGGCTTCCGACTCCACCATCATCACCGCGTTCCTTGTGCCCGCGACAACGAGATCCAGCCTTTGCTCCGGATTGGCGCGCATATCCTGCATGTCGTCAACTTCCGGATTCAACACGTAATCGCCGTCCACATAACCGACACGGCAACCCGCGATCGGCCCCATGAAGGGGGCTCCCGATATTGTCAGAGCGGCAGAGGCGGCTATCATGGCCACTATATCGGAGTCGTTTACAACATCATGGCTCAGCACGGTGCACATGACCAATACTTCATTCTTGAACCCCGGGGCAAAAAGCGGTCTTATCGGCCTGTCGATTAGACGCGCCGTTAGCGTTTCCTTTTCGCTCGGCCGCGCCTCGCGCTTGAAAAATCCGCCCGGAACCTTTCCCGCGGCATAGTATTTTTCCTGGTAGTGCACTGTCAGCGGAAAGAAATCCTGGCCCTCCTTTTGCTCTTTTGCAAAAGTCACGCTTGCCATGACAGAGGTTTCTCCAAGAGTGGCGACGACGGAACCGTCCGCCTGGCGGGCAATCTTGCCTGTTTCCAGCGTAAGGGTTTCCTCTCCCCACTGAATTGATTTTTTTACTTGATTGAACATTCACATATCCTAGCTGGGGGCTCTTCCCGGCCCATCCGGGATCCCCCGTTTCATTGGCGGCCACATTGCCGCCGATCCCATTATCATTTCATGCGCTGGAATCCATGGCGTCACGTTTCAGATAGGTGGCCTATAAATCAGTTTAAACCTGATTAAAAGTGGCGAGTTTCACATTAACCGGGCGATTTGTCGTTGCAGAAGCAGTCAATGCCAAATGCAAACGGCCGCCTTGCCGCCGCCAAGCGTCAATGGCCAGACCGCTTTTTCCGATTCCGCGGCGGCACGAGGCGCCTGGAGCAAATTCAATGTCCAGGCGCCGGGAAGGCGTTTGCGCCTGGTCCGATGCCGGGAAACGCCCGGTTCGACGGAGCGGCCGCAAGTGTCTGGCGGGGTCGATGCCCTTCAGGTTTCGCTCAAGTTCCCGCCTCCAGGTTTGAGGAAAGATCAGCTTCACATCCTCGGATGACAGGAGAGGCGTAAAGGAATCAAGTGGCCGTGTGCAGCTTCGCCTGCAGCCTTTCGCGGCACTTGCTTTTCACTCCCGATACGGGACTGGCCGGACCGTCCTCTTCAACCTCCCGCGTGCCGGCGCAATGAACAGGTGCTCGAATTCGGGCGCTACAGGGCCATTATACCCGGCCGCGGTGCGGATCATTGTTCACGGCCGAAGGCGCGCCCGCGAAAGGCGCGGGCATCAACGGCAAGGTTGGCTGACCGAGCCTGGGTTCCCAATTGCAAAGCCAAGCCAGTTGCTCCGCCGCCGGGCATGTCTGGCTCGGATATCCGCCGCCGTTGCGGATTGAATCCTCAAATGCTCTGCGGCGAATCCCCTGTGCGACGCCTTCCATGATTTTCTCATTCCGCATGGCGCACCCGCTTGATATTTGCAAATGCCACCAAATCTATCATATGTATAAAGTCAGGATACAGCGACAGCCGAGGATCGGCACATGGCATTCACCGCGTCACACTGGGGGGCGTACGAACTGGACGGGTCGGGAGGCATAAGGCCCCTGCCCGATGACCCGGCCCCGTCGCGCATCGGGCGCGGCTGGGTGTCGGCCGCGCGAGACGCCTCCAGTCGAATAATGGCTCCGGTGGCGCGAAAGGGGTGGCTTGCCGGGGACGCGGGTGGAAAGAGGGGCGATGATGGCTACGTCGAGCTTGACTGGAGCGAGGCCTTCAAGCTGGTTGCCCGAGAGATTGAGCGGGTTCGCAAGGAACACGGAAACGACGCTATCTTCGGCGGGTCATACGGCTGGGCCAGTGCCGGTCGCTTTCACCACGCGCAAAGTCAGCTCCGCCGCCTCCTAAATCTCGCCGGCGGCCATGTCGGGTCGCGGGAAACCTATTCACATGCGGCAGCGGAGGTCCTGTTTCCACATGTGATCGGGCTCACAAACCGGGCGTTTCAGGACCAGATGACCAGTCTCGATTTGGTCGCCGAACACTGCGACTATTTGCTGTCCCTAGGCGGCATTTCGGAGCGGACGGCTCAAATCGCTTCATCTGGTGTCGCCCGCCACGATGTCGGTGGCGCCTTGCGGCGCCTCATCGCGAGGGACGCGGAGGTTCTGAATGTATCCCCTCGCGGCACCGACCTGAATGGCGGCACGTGGCTTCCGGTCCGCCCGGGCGCCGACGCGGCCCTGCTCCTGGCGCTCACCTATGAAGTTGCGATGGCAGGCGCGGCAAACGAGGATTTTCTCGCGAGATACACGAGCGGCTGGCCTGAATGGCGGTCTTATCTCGAGGGCCGGTCAGACGGAATTGCGAAGTCCGCGGATTGGGCGGCGGGATTGTGCGATATCCCGTCGGATCAAATTAGAGAGATGTCAAGAAACCTTGTTCGAAAGCGCAGCATGATCGCCGTGAACTGGGGACTGCAGCGCGCGGACCATGGCGAGCAGGTCCTCTGGGCCGCGCTCGGGCTGGCTTGCGTTGTTGGTCAGATCGGGCGGCCCGGGACCGGTTTCGCCTTCGGTTACGGGTCCACCGCACATGTCGGACGGGCAACCCGGGTGATCGACTGGCCATCCGTGCCGCAAGGCCGGAATCCGATATCGGATTTCATCCCCGTATCTCGCATTGCGGATATGCTGCTCTGTCCCGGGGCGGCCTATCGCTACAATGGCGAAGTCCGGCGGTATCCCGACATACGTCTGATCTATTGGTGCGGCGGCAATCCGTTCCACCACCATCAGGACCTGAACCGGCTGAATGCGGCCTGGAAACGCCCCGAAACCATCATTGTTCAGGACCACAGCTGGACCGCAACCGCGCGTCGGGCGGACATCGTTCTGCCCGCCACCTCACCGCTTGAGCGCGCCGACCTGATGATGAATCGGCGCGATCCGTCCCTGTTTTACATGTCCCCGGTTCTGGATGCGCCCGGACGCGCCCGAGATGATTTCGATATCTTTCGCGGTATCGCGGCAGCGATGGGTCTGGAGGAGGCGTTCACCGGAGGCCGCGATGCTGGGGGCTGGATACGTACGCTATGGGAAAATGCGCGGGAGGTGGCGCGGGCAGCGGGCTTTTCACTGCCAGACTTTGCCAGATTTGCGGAGGTCGGTCGCTTCGATGTGCCTGACGCGAAAGAAGTGCGGATTGCGTTCGAGGCGTTCATGGAGAATCCCGAGGGGGCGCCACTGGCAACCGAAACCGGAAAGATCACGCTCCACAACGAGACACTGGCCAGCCTGGAACTCGCGAGCTGTCCGGGGCATCCCTGCTGGATTGAACCGATTGAATCATTGCTGTCTGCGAAACCAAATGAGCTTCACCTTATCTCGGGCCAGCCGGACACGCGCCTGCATGGACAAAACGACCGGGGGCCCGAGGCTTTGGCGGACAAGATCAACGGGCGAGAAGCCGCATGTCTCAATCCCCATGCGGCGGCGCGGCGCGGACTCGCTGAAGGAGACGTCATTCGCATCTGGAACAGCCGCGGGGCATGCCTGGCGGGGCTCAGGTTTGATCCGCTCCTGCGTCCGGATTGCATCGCGCTGCCAACCGGTGCATGGTTCGATCCTCAAATCATAGACGGAGAGGCGCTGGATGTTCACGGCAACCCCAACGTGTTGACCATCGACCAGGGGTGTTCCGAACTGAGTCAGGGAAACATTGCGCATACAGCCCTGGTGCGGGTTGAAAAGTGGACAAGGGCGCTGCCGCCCCTGACTGTTGACCGCCCGCCCGACATTCAGCGCAAGGTGGAGGTGTAAAGGTGGCAAAGCTCTGGCTCGGTCTGGATGTGGGCACCACGACGGTCAAGGCCGCGGCATATGCGCCCGAAGGCGCGCAACTGGCCTTTGCCGAGGTTCCAAGTGAGGTGGCTCACGGCCCGGACGGCAGCAGCGAACAGGACATGGCAGCAGTCCGGCAGACGGTTCAAACCGCGTTGACCGAGCTTGTCTCCAAGTGCGGCGGCTCGGAGTTCGAGTCTCTCGGCATAGCGGCGCAAGGGGATGGAATTTGGTGCGTCACCAGGGACGGCGCGCCTGCCGGGCCGGCAATGCTCTGGAACGACACGCGTACTGCCGACGATTTGGCAAGGCTGGTGGATGCCGGCGCCACCGACGTCATCGGCCGCGGATGCCATACGTCGCTGTGGTCCGGAACGTCTGGCATGCTGTGGCGATGGATACGCGCCAATCGCCCCGGGATGGCCGAGAACACGGCATATGCGGTGACATGTGCGGATTGGATCGCGCTCGGGCTGACGGGACAGATCGCCACCGACTTCTCCGACGCCTCCATTCCCTTCCTGGATTTCCGGAAGCGCGTCTATTCCAGCGACCAGATAGCCGCTCTGGACTGTCAGGACATCGCGCGGAAGCTCGTGATGCCAAGGCGGGCGGATACGGCATTGGGAGGCGTCACCGCACAGGCTGCCAGGGAAACGGGATTGCCCGAAGATCTTCCCGTTTCGATCGGCACCCTGGATCTGGGTGCGATGATAGTGGGCATGGGGATGGATCAGCCCGGCCAGACGATGATGATTATGGGCACCACGGCGGTCGTGAACATTCTGACCGACCGGGTTGATCCCACTGATGCGCCGGTCGGCGCGAGCGTGTTGCACCCGACATCCGATACGATCATTCGAGTTCTGGCCCCAACGACGGGAGCGGCCGCCTTTGACTGGTTCGCAGGTCTGCATCCCAAAAGCCTTGGAGGTGTATCCGCCGGTGACGTGGCAGCGCGCATGAACGAGCTTGTGAGAGATGTTCCTCCAGGTGCGAACGGTGTCATCTTCCTGCCCTACCTAAACGGCGAGCGCGCGCCCTTTGTCGCCTCCGATATGCGGGGCGCATTTCACGGGCTGTCCGCCACCACGACGACCGGCGACATGGGGAGGGCTGTCATGGAAGGCGCGGCGCTCAGTCTGCGCCATTGCCTTGAAGCGGAAGGCGGGCTTCCGACAACTCCGGTACAGCTGACCGGCGGAGGCGCGAAGAACCCGGTCTGGTGCCAGATAATCGCTGATGTGATGGGCCGGCCGGTGCTGGCGAGTTCGGCTGCAGATCACGGGCTTTGGGGGGCCGCCGCCCTTGGGGCCGCCGCCGCGGGACTGGGGGATGCGGTGTCGCTTGCCTCAAAACGCGACGAGAAGTTTGAGAGTTATGAACCTGCGGATCACGACAGATACGCCCAGGTCTTCACCCGATATCGAATGATCTCCGATCATCACCGCAGATTGCAGGCCGGGCTTTCGGCCTTGCGCAAGGAGCGCCCATGACCCGTACGATGCAAGCAGCCGTTCAATACGCCATTGACGACATTAGGATTGAAGAACGGCCAATTCCCAGGATCGGTCCCGGCGAACTGCTTCTGAAGACCCTCGCCTGCGGCCTGTGCGGTGGCGAGACGATGGCCTGGTACAAGACTGAACCCAAGGTCTTGGGGCATGAGCCAGTGGGCGAAGTCGTGGAGGTTGGCGCCGGGGTCAAGGACTTTGGCATAGGCGACCGGGTCTTTGTGAACCACCATGTCGGGCGCGTCAATTCGCACCTGTCGCGGCGGGGTCATTTCACGCGCGATCCTTTCTACAGGTCCATGAAGCTCGACCCCGGCGGTGTTTGCGAATACTACCGCGTGACGTCGCAGCATCTGGCCATGGACACCCACAAACTGCCCGACAGCATCTCGACCGAAGCTGCGGTGACCATTGAGCCCTGGTCCTGCGTGCTCTCCGGGCTCAAAGTTTGCCATATCCGGCCCGGTGACACGGTCGCCGTTGTCGGGGCCGGCTTCATGGGACAGGGGTTTGTTCATCTCGCGCCTCTTTTCGGCGCGGGCAAAGTAGTTGCGCTCGATTTTTCGGACTGGCGGCTGCTCAAGGCGAAGGAGTTTGGCGCAACACATACGATCAATCCCAAAACGGAGAATGCCAGGGAAGCGTTGCGGGCCATCAACAACGGGTGTCTTGCGGACACGGTCATTGTCATCGCGCCGTTCCCATCCGCATGGGATCAGGCCTTGAAACTGGTCGAAGTTGGGGGCTGCCTGCACCTTGGGGCTCCCTTGCCCCCGGACACGGACTGGACACGAGATGGCAACGCGGCCTACTTCGACCAGATCACGGTAACGTCGCGGTATTCTTCGGACCACACGGACACATACAGTTACATTCGCTTGCTTGAAGCCGGGCGGATCAACGCGGATGCAGCGATTTCGCACGGCTTCGAGATCAAAGACTCCGCCGAAGCGTTCCGGATGCTGGTCGAGGCCGAAAAATCCCTGAAGATCGTGGTCTATCCGCGCGGCGTTCCAACCGAGCTGGAGAAAGGGAACCAGGATGCTTGAAGCGCTGAAAGAAGAAGTTTGCGAGCAAAACCACGAGTTGCCGAAAGCCGGCCTTGTGGTCGGATCGGGTGGCAACGTCTCGGGTCGCGATCCGGAAACGGGGCTGATCGTCATCAAACCTTCGGGAGTGAAATTTTCAAAGCTCGCACCTGGCGCAATGGTCGTTGTTGATCGAGAGGGGAACATTGTCGAGGGGGAGACGAAGCCCTCGGTCGATACTGGAATACACCTTTATGTATACCGCCACCGCCCGGATGTGAACGGGATGTGCCACACGCATTCCCCGTATGCCACCAGCTTTGCAGCGCGCGGTGAGCGCATTCCCGCGGTTCTGACGCCGATTACCCATATCCTCGGTCGGGACGTGCCCTGCTCGCGCTATGCAACCCCCGGCGAGGTTGACACCGGAAAAGCCATCATCGAGGCCGCTGAAGGCGGCATGGCCGTTTTGATCAAGGCCCATGGCGTGTTCACGATGGGCAAATCGGCCAGTGAGGCCACCTCTATCGCGATGTATCTGGAAGAGGCCGCGATGACGACCCACCTGGCCATGCTGCGGGGGGCCGTCGAGGAACTGCCGCGGGAAGAAATCGACCGCTGCCACGCCTGGTTTCGGCAGAACTATGGTCAGGCCGGGAAGAAGCCCGTAAATTCCTGAGGATGGAAAAACGGCCATCCCACCTGCAGGAAGGCAAAGAAGCGATGCCGTTCAACGTGGCACGGCTTTACTGCGGCGAAGGGCTGGCCCGGGGCGAGATCGCCAAGCGCATGAAGTCATCCGCGCGATGATCGCAAACAGGCCGCGGGAAGTCCGCGATCCCGGCATCGTCGATATTGGCTTTGGATGGGCAAAATCTGTCCGGTTCGACGCTTTCGCGTCAGTTGCGCGAGAAGTTCGGACAGGAAGATGTCCATGTCGCGCAGGCCGAAGCCGATGATCGGAAGCTCATCCGCAGTCAAACGCTTGCCCATTTGGGGCGGTTGCCGATGCCATGCATGGGAGCTTGACCTAAAAGTCGGATCGTTCCCCAAAATGCGGCATATCCATTCCAGTTGCAAACCAGAGATGGAGGGCCACATGGCATCTGGACAGAGACGACTGGTGAACAGTATAAACGACCCATGAACGGACATGAAAAGGATCTGCAAGATGAGGGACGGCCCGTGGGCGCGTTGAGGGATCCCGGCATGGGCGGGCTTGCCGAGATCATTCAAGGGCCCGGGGATGTCGGGTCTTCGCGGTTCTCCATCGCCGCCTGGCGGTTGAGCGGGCGTTTGCGCGGATGTCTCGCCGCCGCCGTCTCGCGAGCTCCCTTGCATGGGCGCGGCTGGTGGCACGGCGGTTCATGACGCGGGGTGCGGTGCCGTGAAAAACAACAGCGCGGTTAAATCAAGAGCTTATGATTCAGGCTATAGGACATACGCTGCAGCTCGCAATGCCAGTGACTTCCCGGTCGCGAAGATTCCCGGCGGAAGAGCGATTGTCGGAACGTCCCGTCCCGTGATTCCCGAAGATGCCGAAGGACCAGCCTCTGAAAAGAAGGTGAGGGCCTTTTTCATTGGCGAAACGGCTGTAACGAACGCCCAGTTCGCAGCGTTTGTCGAAGACACCGGCCATGTAACCGAAGCTGAGCGCTTTGGATGGTCATTTGTGTTTTGGGCTCAGGTGGCCGACCGTCTCGGCCCGACTGAAGGCGTGGCTGGAATTGAATGGTGGCGTCGGGTTGATGGTGCAAACTGGCGCGACATCAATGGACCGGGCACGGCGGAAGAGATCTGGCTACCGGACCATCCGGCTGTGCATGTGTCGTGGAACGATGCGCGGGCCTATGCCAGCTGGGCGGGCGGCAGGCTTCCCTCGGAACTCGAGTGGGAGCACGCGGCACGTGGAGGCTTTGGCGATGTGCGTTATCCCTGGGGAGATCGTGAACCGGACGACAGTGGCTTTCAGCCCTGCAACATCTGGCAAGGTCCGTTCCCCCAAAAGAACCTCTGCAAAGACGGCCATGAAACCACCGCGCCCGCGCGGTCCTTTGATCCAAACGGATACGGTCTTTACAGCCTTGTCGGAAATGTGTGGGAGTGGTCGGCCGATCCGTTCAAGATCAGGTCGCAAAAGAAAGCCGCGCGCGAGCGGCAGAGGCAAATGAAAGGCTACAGACTTGCAAAGGGCGGATCGTTCCTCTGCCATGCCAGCTATTGCTGGCGATACCGAATAGCGGCGCGGACCGGGAATTCACCTGACAGCACTACAACACACACGGGATTTCGCATGGTCTGGGATGTTTAGCCGGAGACGAGGTCGTCCAGACCCAACCGGGCAAGTTGTTCTGGCGGGTAGCCGTCTTCATCGAGCAGATTGCGCAATAGCCGCAACATCCGCGCTCGCTGGTGCCGGGCCGTTTCCCAAAGGTTTTCCCGTTGCCCCGGATCCTCCTTGCGGTTGAACAGGAAGTTATCGCCCGAGCGCGGATCAACATCGATCGGGATCTTCCACATAGGCAAATCAACGCTTGGATCGAAGCATCCCTGGTCCACGGGCTTGCTGGGTGGCTTTGCCAGTCTGCCATCCACGGGATTATCGACGATCAGCGGGCGGAAGATCGCGGTCGAATAAAGGTAAAGCGGCCGGTCTGGAACGGGTGACTTCAGAATCGTCCATTCGCCATCGGTTGCACAGACACCCTGACCAAATGTACCATAAAGCGCGGCATCGCGAGGCGACGGCGCATCATCAGTTACCATCTTCAGAATTGAACGGCTGTGCCGATTGGCCCTGGTCACCTCAACCCCAGCGGCCTCGATGACGGTTGCAAAGAGATCGACTGTCTGTGTCAAGCCGCTGACCCGCTTGCCCAGGCCGGGATTGGCAGGGTGCCAAATCATCAAGGGAATATTCGCATGGCTGTCAAAATGCGGGTGTTGCTTGCCAAAGGCGCGGCGCTCGCCCATGTCATGGCCGTGATCCGTGGTGAAGATCACCATCGTTTCGTCCCAGAGCGCCATCTCGTCGAGTTTGTCCAGCAGCGTTCCCAGCCACTTGTCCATCATGGTGACCTTTCCCATGAACTGCGACTTCAGGAAGGCCAGCTCTTCGGGCGTTGTCTGATCCATGAAGGCCTCGAGGTCGGCGTAGACCTGGTAGGGCGGCCAGATGTTGAACTCGTTCCTGGTCGCCCCCTCGGCATACATGCTCTCATAGGGCTCCGGGATGTCAAAGGGTTCATGGACATCAAAGGTCTCGACGTGGAGGAAGAAATTGCCCTTGCGCGCGTGCCGGCCCAACCAATCGCAGGCCCCGCCAAAGGTCTTTGCTGAAAAGTAATCCTCCTCGCCCTGAAAATCCTTCACATTGGCATAGTACTGTCCGATGTGTTCTGCCGCGCGGAACTTTTCGACTTTCTTCACCCATGCGGGCTTATCCTCTGTCGGATCTTGAGCCTGCCAGTGATCGACCTCGTAGCCACGGATCATCTCGATAGTGTCGTAGCTCTGGATGTAGCCGTTCGCCTCTTCTTCCCAGTAGTGATAGTGGTCGGTCACAATGTGCGTGTGATGCCCTGCCTTCTTGACCTCGGCCGGCAGGCGTGGGTCAAAGACCTCAAGCGATCCCCATGGCCGCCACATGAATTCCTTGCGCCCGGCGATCAGTTCGCGGCGCGCGGGCATGCAGGGCAAGCTTCCGACGAAGTGATTGTCAAAGACATGCGACCTTGCCGCCAAACGGTCGATATTGGGCGTCCGGCAGGGACTTTCAGGATCATAGCAGCGCAGAACATCCCGCGTCAGGCTATCCACAAGGACAAGGATTACGTTCACTTTCAGCCCCCACTGCACAGCACTTTAGGGCAGAATAGACACCCCCTCGATTATTGACAAGGGCCGCATTCAAATTTGCAGCAATTCCCGCTAGCGTCATTTGAGCCTTTTTTCAGTCGACATGGCGTTTTGCGGGTTTCAGGCGCGCATGGGCGACTGTCCGGAGCGGCTGCCCGGGGCGGT
>JAPOTF010000141.1 GCA_026709325.1 Roseovarius sp. | reverse complement strand
CGGCGGCAAAAGTCCACGAAAAAATGTTTTCGGCAATCAAGTTAAACCATTGCAAAACAACGAAAAGAATTTCTAGCGGGAATTGCTGCCCAAACGCCCGGGGCTTAGACTGTCGGGGTTCAGCCGTTCCGACAGAATATGCTCGGGAACGGGCTGGCCCATAATGTTTGCGGCCGCGTACTGCGCGATTGCCGGTGCGGATTGAACGCCGTAGCCACCCTGTCCAGCCAGCCAGTAGAAGTCTTCCACGATATCGGAATACCCAACCACCGGCACCTTGTCGGCAACGAAACTGCGCAGACCCGCCCAAGAGTTTTGAACCCGGCGCACAGAGATGTCGAATGCGCGTTCGATCCTGTCAACGCAAATTGCGATATCCATCTCGTCAGGCTGCACGTCGCAAGGTGGCTCCGGATCTTCGTTGGCCGGTGATATCAGCAGTTTGCCCGCATCTGGCTTGAGATAGAATTCCTCGTTTACATCCACAATGAGAGGCAATTGATCGACAACAACGCCGTCAGGCGGATCGATCATCAAAGCGGTTCTTCGCTTTGGAACCAGACCGATGATTTCAGCACCCGCCATCTTCCCCACTTCCTCCGCCCAGGCACCGGCGGCGTTGACGATTTTATCTGCGGTGAGACAACCCTTGGACGTTTCGATGGTCCAAATGTCGCCGTCTCTCGTCACCCTCTTCACACCGCTGGACATCATCATGGTTCCTCCCCGAGTCTTGAACTGGCGGAGGTAGCCCTGATGCAAAGATGCAACATCAATCTCGGAAGTGCCATTGTCCCACAAAGCGCTTTTGGCGTAACCTTCACGCAACAATCCAACCCGGCGCTCCACTTCCAACGCATCAATGCGAGTGATGGTTGATGAATCGGATAACTCATCTTGCATGGCTTCGAGTTTGGAAAGCTGATCTTCACGCGCAATAAACGTGGCGTTGCGTGGTTTCAGCAGAGAATGTTCCGCAAAACCTCCCGGCGGAGACATAAGGAAACCAAGCGATGCCCGGGTTAGAGCTCGAATTGGCTGAGGTCCGTATATCGGAGAATAGATTGCGGCGGAGCGCCCGGTTGTGTGATAACCAGGCTGGCTTTCCCGTTCCAGCACGACAACGCGCGACAGTCCCGCGATCTCGGCCGCCAAAGATGCACCGGCGATACCTGCGCCGATGATGGCAATGTCAAAGTCGCCAATATGTTTTTGCATTCGAATGCTCGCGATGTCGAAATCGCCGTTATTCCCGTTTTGAACGTGATAAACGGCATTTCACGCCATATAAAGGGCAAACTCGCTTCACAAGAGATCTTTTCATAATGGCTTTCCAATTGCCGTTTACCTGCCAGTAATTCCCACCGGTTTTTTTGTTCATGTTTTAAAATGGGGTGATCTGCCCCTTCTGCCCAAATCCAAGCCGGCAAACACCGAAGACGGGATCACCCAACGGCAGGAGGCGTTTTTAATTGACCTGTGCGACGAAAACCCCGAACTGGCCCTGGAACTTGATCTGCATGACGATGACGCCATTGCGGACCTGTCGACAAACGAAGCGGGCGCGCTCATCGACCAGTTCTTGAAAGCGCGGGAGCAATGGCCCCGCGGAAAGAAAACGGTAAAGCCATGCAGATGCGCTGAAAGGTTTGCGAATCGTGGGGGTGCAGGAACCGTCAAGCGGACTTTGAACAGTCGCACGTTAAGTTCAGGAAAAGAAAGCACACCACCCGGAGAATCAACGACAACCGCTCGCGGGAACATTTGATATCCGTTTTGAACGGCAGGAGCCTTGTGAAGTTTGCCGCATAAAAAGCAAACCGTTAGTTGGGTGCCGCTTGGATCGTTTGGAATCTGATTGCACAGCGGCAACTGGATGTTGCTCTGGATGGCGGACAGCAGTTTCCATTTTGGCGGCGACCTGGCCGGCCACTTCACCTGTGAACATGCGCAATTCAGTCTGGTTCCATTTCAAGTTGGTTTGCCCGGGATTTAAGCGCGCCCGTCCGAGCCATGAAATACCAGATGAATGTTGTTGCGGCGGAAATTGCGAGAACAACGGCGATTATCGCCTTGCCGGGTTCGGACGGGAACGAAAATCTTTTTATATCGATCATGCGCCTCCCTCGACGCGCGTTGTTTCCCCATGCGCCATAGATAAGCATCCGTTGAGCCGATTCGAAAGGGACTGTTTTCATCTATTTGCAGCCAATATCATTTTAAAGGCAGCAAATGAAAACGCACAGTGATTTAAAATCATAAAACAGATCAATTTTATCAATGAGTTGCGGAGTTTTAATGGCGGAGAGACAGGGATTCGAACCCTGGAGACGGTTTCCCGCCTACACGCGTTCCAGGCGTGCGCCTTCGACCACTCGGCCACCTCTCCA
>JAPOTF010000167.1 GCA_026709325.1 Roseovarius sp. | reverse complement strand
CCGGTTACTCTGGCTATCTGGCCGGCATTCTTTCACGGAACGTTCATGGGAAGTCCCGTGAAACCCCTTGGTGCCGCAGGCATTCCAGAATGCGTTTTCGAAGGTGGAGTCATGGCTAAAGTGAGCGTTCAGCTGTCTAGAAAACAGCGCGAAATCGTAGAGCGGCCCCTGCATGGTTCCATTCTGGTGCTGGCGTCGGCTGGTTCTGGAAAGACACGCGTGTTGACCGAGCGAATTCGGTTCATTCTTTCCAACTTGAAGAAGGATGGAGTGGTCGCTCTAACATTCACCAACAAGGCCGCTTCCGAGATGCAAGAGCGGTTAACTTCGGGCGGACACGATGAAGATCGGATGTGGGTAGGTACAATTCACTCTATCGCTCAGCGTATCCTTGAACAGTATGGGCATACCATTGGTCTGCCCTCGAATGTCCAAATTTTCGAACGCGACAGGGATCGCATGGAAGTGTTTCTGGAAGCGCTAATATCCGATGGCGTGGACATCGATGATTATCTTAATGTGGATAATCCGAAGGAAAAGAAATCCAGAGAACGTAATCTGCAAAATTACATGGACGGGTTCTCTACCATCAAGAGAGAAATGCTGTCCGAAGAGGATGTTTTGGAACGGTTCTCTGAAAACCCGGATATTTGGCGCGTCTATAATGACTACCAGAACGCGCTTCTGAATAGCCGGGGAATGGACTACGACGACATTCTTCGATACGCGCATCGCATTCTTCTCGCCCAATCTTGGATTGGCGACATTTATCGAGCCAAATACAGCCACATCTGCGTGGATGAGGCTCAGGATCTAAATCGGATTCAGTACGAATTTGTAAAGGCATTGGCGGGCACCAAAGACAACAATATCATGATGGTCGGGGATCCAGATCAAATGATTTACGGTTTCAACGGGTCCTCGGCCCGGTATTTGCGTGAGAGTTTTGTAGCCGACTTCGCGCCAAAAATCTTTAGATTGACCGAGAACTACCGCAGTTCGAAGGCTGTAGTTCAAGCGGCAAATGGCCTTCGGCCCGGTGCACGGAAAGAAACCGAATTTGCTCTCGAAGGCACTGTCCAACTTGTCGCTTTCCCTTCGGAGGAAGAGGAAGCAAACTGGATTTTTTCCAGCATTCAAAAACTTTTGGGTCTGGAAAAACATATGGAAATTGAGGGGCGGATCTCCGCTGACAATATGGTCGTAATCGCTCGGAACCGGTTTGTGTTTTCCAAGCTTGAAAACATTCTCAAAGAACAGGGCACTGAATATAACGTAAAGGTCGGTGAACGAGAAAAGCTACCAGTATCACTATTTGGGAAAGTTCTAGATTCCGCTGTTAGAGTGAAGCTTAATCCCAACGATTGGGTGGACGGAAAGAAGCTATGCCAACTTCTCCAAATTCGAGGTCCATCAAGTTGGGGAGGCGAGGATCTTCTGAGCCGGTTTCGAAGCAGCTACCTGGATGCAGACGGCGCTGACATCAATTTGCTCGGAGACCTTCTGAGTGAAGTGGAAAAGATGAATTTCGAAAACCCTAACATCTTGAAGTTCGAGAAATTATTCAAAAAGAAATTAAGTAAATTGGCTGTCGTTGAGCCCGATGAAGAGAAAAGACTGGAATTTGATCGCAGCCTCGTTGAGCTACATGAGTTTTCTGATCGGTGGACCAAATTCCGGAAACTCGGCCTTGGCAACACTCTCAGCGCCTTTAGAAATGCAACGGCGTTGGGTAAGTTGAACCCAGACGTGTCAGAGAGCGGGTTGACACTAAGCACTGTCCACACAATGAAAGGAATCGAGAAGGATATTGTGTTTTTGATGGGGTTTTGCGAAGGAACATTTCCTGACTACCGCGCGAGTACGACGAAGAAAATAAATGAAGAGCGAAATACGGCATTTGTAGCCGTCACCCGGGCCCGTCGGTGGTTGTTCATTTCGTATCCGCAGTCTCGAATTATGCCATGGGGATCCCTGAGATCACAGAGACCGTCACGGTTTATCTCGAAAATGAACCTTGATCATTTCAACGGTGGCAAAATTGTCGAGCGGCTACACTCTTATGCATCATAATGGCGCGGTTGACGGGGCTCGAACCCGCGACCCCCGGCGTGACAGGCCGGTACTCTAACCAACTGAGCTACAACCGCTATCTTTATGATTCGGGAACATCCCAAAACAAGCTAGCCTTCATTACGTTGCAAGCGTGAAAGCGTCAAGTACTCTTATCGCCAAATTGGCTGATAGTGCATTTTACGACCGATTGCATTCCGCGCTGCGCCCAAGTTTGCCTCATGCAAACATAATCCGATGCGATTTGGTGTCGGTCAATTTTGAAAAATCCCGTCCCAATGGCTAATGACAGTCTGCAGACAAATGCCAAGCTCGCCTGAAAATTCATTTGTTTAATGCAGCTTAAAGATAAAAAAGCGAAAATGGTGGGTCGTGAGAGATTCGAACTCCCGACATCTTCGGTGTAAACGAAGCGCTCTACCAGCTGAGCTAACGACCCGTCCCGCTTTCCTAGCATGATGGCTGCATTGCGCACAAGAGTTAACATCCAAAAATTTGACATTTGAAGCCGGCAAGGCAATACTGCCAATATGAATTTCAAGCCCGAAAACCACTGGACTCACCCCGTTCGAAGTTTCAATGAATTCAAGATCGGCGAGATATTTCGCGCGCCTTCGCGAACCATGACTGAAGGCGTTTTCGCGTCTTTCCAATCGGCAAGCGGCGACAACCATCCAATCCATTACGATCGCAACTATCTAAAACGCCGCGGACATCCCGATCTGTATTCCCACGGATTTCAGACACTCATACAGGCCGCAATTGGCGCAACACCCCTTGCCCACCAGATGGGCGATGCGCTTATTGGCTTTATCGAGCAATCCAGCCGCTTTCTCGCGCCCGTATATTGCGGTGACACGCTATACCCGACTTTCCGGATTGCAAATATGATAGCGGGAAGAACAACCGGTGTAATGGAGTTGTCAGTGACCATTCACAAACAGGACGGAACCCTCGTGGTCGAGGGAATGCAGCGCTATCTACTTAATCTGCAATCCCCGCGGTGACGGAAACGCGAAACTTCACGACAAGCCAGCCGGGATACGGGCGTCTTCTCGTCGATGCCCCTCTTCCTCAACTCGGTTGAAAAACCGGAAAACGCCAGATTCAACTCGTCATTCCGGTTAATGAACGGCGCATGGGGACCATTCGGAACATCCAAAGGCGCACCGCGCCAGATGCTCCCATATTTAAGTCGCGCCATTTAATCATGGCTTGGAAAGGGATCGTCATGGCCATTGATGATTGGAAATGGAACAGCGCCATTGAATAGCATGCGCATCTGGCACGGTCGATCGCTGCCCGGATTCGCCGCGTGGCTGTCAATTCGCGCACCGCGGTTATTTGGGCAATGCGGAAGTCGCGTCCGAAATGGCGGCATTCAATCTCGCTCCCGCTCTTGGCGGCACTTGGTGGGAAAGCTTTCGCTCCCCACTCATCTGCCACGGTAGCCACTCATCCAGATTCCAGGGTGAACACCGTCGTTCTTCGCAAGCGTTGCGAAGACGGTCCATATAACCGCATTCATGAAAGCAGCAGGGTATAAAAGCGGCAAACCCGCCTTTGATGACATCCAAGGCGAGAGTGGCGCGGACTGCTATGGACAAGGTTTCGCGCGGTCGCGTCGACATAATTCGCGCAGGGACTCCACTTCCCGCTATAACCCGAAAAGTGGCTGCAGCAGGCGCGGCACAAGCGAGCGGAAACGTAGCGGCGCATCGGTCACGGCCAGACAAATGCAGTCCGCTTCCGGCCCCGCTACCGGCTGGTGAACCACGTTCGGATCGGCGAATGCGACATCGCCGCGGCGATACCACTTCTCCCTGTCGTAAAAAGTGCCGGCCAGCACCAGCGTTGCCTCAAAGCCTCCATGGCCGTGGTCCGGAACGCTGCGCCCGGCCGGAATTGAAAGAAGACGCGCCCTGGTGGCAGTATCATTTGTCCTGAGCGGCACTTGCCGGATGCCACCGCCAAGCGCGCGCCAATTCAAATCGCCCACATCGCCACCTGCGCGGTCACGCAGGGGTTGCGGCAGAACGAACGAACCCGATGTCGCAGGGATCGCGAGCGCAAGCCGCGGGCTTGAGATCATCGCATCAAGCATCGACTCGTCAAGCTCTGCGTCGACCGGAATCGAACCGAGCATCACCCCGAAGACTTCCTCCACCAGTCCGAGTTCTTGCCGAGAGGCCGGGCATAGCGCCAGATGTGTCGCAACCAGCAGGGAGGTCGCCTCGTCCAGGCTGCCGGCGCCATACGCAAGCAGCAGGTCGCCACCGACATGATGCTCCACGCTCATCGCATATCCTTCCATTTCGTACCGAGTTCGGAGCGCAGCCGACCGAATGCGAGGCGGGCGCGCGACTTGACCGTGCCGACCGGGATTCCGAGCCGGATCGCGATCTCCGGATAGCTTTCGCCTTCGTAGAAGGAAAGCCACAGAACCTCGCGCTGTCCCTCGCTTAGCGTTGCCAATGCGTTCTTTATCGCCTCGGCGCGCTCTTGCGTAGCGAATGCCTCTTCGCCTCCGGGCAATGGGTTCGGGTGAAGAGCCGGGTCATTGGGATCGAATTCGGGACGACTGTCATGGCGGAAGGCGTCAATCATTCGATTGCGCGCAATGGTGAAAATCCAGGTCGCTGCGCTGGCGCGGCTTCTGTCGTAGAGCGCCGCGCGGTTCCAGACCGAGGTAAATGTCTCTTGCAACACATCGTCAACCCTGCCTGCATCGCCGCCAGCGCGCAGCAGATAGGCCCTGATGCGTGGCCCGAAATGCCTGAACAGCGACGCAAAGGCCTCGCGATCTCCCCTTTCCGCGACGGCAACAAGCCAAGCCGACATTTCATCGGTCCTCCCGCCAGGCGACGCATTTGCTTCGACTGACTCCGCCGTGTCCTGATCCATAACCGTCCGGACGGCGGTGCCGCTGGCATGCTTCTTCGGATATTCGATCACGTTTCCTTGTTTCTCCATATGCGATTATACGTCCCGTGAGCGGTTTCGGATCATCTTTTCGCGCCCTCGCAGTGATCCGATTTTCCCATTGCAGCGTATTAAAGTCATGATGCCAAGTAAAAAAGCGGACATTTCGGGAAGGACCGATCGGCGCAGGATAGCCGTGATTGGCACAGGCATCTCCGGTCTGGGGGCCGCATGGCTCCTTTCGCGACGCCATGACGTGACGGTCTTTGAGGCCGACAGACGGCCGGGAGGGCACGCGCGGACAGTGACGGCCAGGTCGAAAGGCGGGGAATTTCCGGTCGACACCGGCTTCATCGTCTTCAACCGCGTGAACTATCCGAACCTCTGCCAGCTCTTCAACCGGCTTGGCGTGGCCGCGCGCAAGAGCGACATGTCGTTCGCTGTATCGGTGGACGACGGTGCGATCGAATACGGGTCGCGCAGTCTCGGCAGGGTAATCGCGCAGCCAAAAATCCTTGCAAATCCAAGATATTGGCGCATGTTTGGAGACATTGCGCGCTTCAACCGCACAGCACTCGCCGATGCGACCAGTACGCCTGACTTGACGCTTGGCGACCTGATACAGCGACGACGTCTAGGATCCTGGTTCGAAAAGTATTACCTGCTGCCAATGAGTGGTGCAATCTGGTCAGCGCCCCGTACCGAAATGCTGCGGTTTCCGGCGATCCCGCTGATCCGCTTCTTCGCGAACCACGGATTGTTGAGCTTCCGCGGCCATCATCAATGGTGGACGGTAAAGGGCGGGTCGATAACCTACGTTAATAAACTCGCCGAAGACATGTCTGCATGCATGCGATTGTCCTCACGCGTTGAAGCCGTAACACGGAACGCCCAGGGCGTCAAAATCAAGGTTGCGGGACAGGATGCGGAGACCTTCGACAGCGTTGTCCTTGCCTGCCATGCAGACGAGACGCTCGCGATCCTCCGCGACGCCAAACCCAAAGAGAAACAGGTACTTGGCGGCATTCCCTTCCGCAGGAACCGGATTGTTCTGCACACCGATGCCCGTCTAATGCCCAGGCGCAGGGCATGCTGGTCAAGCTGGGTTTATCTCGCCACGTCGCGTACCGAAGAGTGCCAGGCCTCGGTTACCTACTGGATGAATTCGCTCCAGGGCATTCCGGACGACATATTGATATTTGCGACACTTAATCCATCAATGCCGATAGATGAATCCCGCATTCTCGACGAGCACGTGTTCGAGCACCCGCAGTACGATGCAGACACCTTTGCGGCCCAGGCGGATATTCCGTCCATCCAGGGCCAGGAGAACACCTGGCATTGCGGCGCCTGGACAGGAATGGGATTCCACGAGGACGGCTTGGCAAGCGCAGTGCTGGTGGCCAGAAAATTGGGAGCGCCTCCGCCATGGGACTGACTGATCCCTCGGTGGTCCGGGCGCGCGTGATCCATGCTCGACGCTTTCCTGAAGTAAACCGCTTCAGCTACGCGGTTGACTACCTGCTGCTCGACGAGGAGGCGCTAGCGGGAAAGGCGGACGTGAAGCTCTTCTCCTATGGCCGCCCCAACCTGGTGTCTCTGCATCCGAAAGATCACGGTGTCGCGGGGTGCAAAGGCATCGAGGGCGTCTGGGCGCTGGCTCGGGAAAGGCGCATTAAAGGCGTCGACCGCGTGCTTCTACTGACTCAGCCACGTTACTGGGGTTACGTGTTCAACCCGGTAAGCTTCTGGCTAATGGCCGGCAGCGCGGGCAATCTCCGTGCGGTACTGGCCGAAGTGCACAATACCTGGGGCGACCGGCACGGCTATCTCTGCGCCTTGGATAACGGGGCCGACATTGACGGCGACAGCTGGACGGTATCGCGGAAAAGACTCCATGTCTCGCCGTTCTTCGACATTGCCGGCGAATACCGTTTTCGCTTCCGCCTGGAGGAGTCCAGCGTATCCGTGCGGATTCGCTACGACGATGGCCAGGGGGGCGGAATCGAGACGGCCATATCCGGCGAGCGGAGGGCGTTCACGGATCGCGAGATCGCGCGAGCACTCCTTTCCAGGCCATTCGGCGCGGCCAAGACCACGGCGCTGATTCACTGGCAGGCGTTGCGGCTTTGGCGGAAGGGCGTTCTGATCCGGCGGCGCCCAACCCCGCCCAAAGGAGGCATCACATGAAGTTTGGAACCCTCATGCTGTTCACCCTGCTTGTCGCGGCAAACACCTCTACGGCGCTTCCGGAGCTCGCCGGGCGCATTGAGTCAAAACAGCCTGCGAGCTGCGCCGAGTACCGCTTTTTTGGCACTTCAATTTACAGAGCCGAACTCTGGACTGACGCAGTCTCGATGCCGGGTGACGCGTTCGCCCTTTCGCTGGTCTACCGACGAGGCTTTAAGCGCGGAACGCTGGTCGCTTCCTCGATAAGCGAGATGGCGCGCATTTCGGGGCGTCCCCGCAGCGAGTTCAATGCGGCCAAGCGGGAACTTGAGCAGGCCTTTCGCACGATCGAAAAGGGCGACCGCTTTACGGCATGGAGGGGCGTACCAGATCGGATCGAGTTCTTTAAAAATGGCATCAGGACGGGCGCGCTTACACATGATGCCGACCTGTTTCTGGACATCTGGCTTGGAGCGGAAAGCCGAAACCGGAAACATAGGGCCAGGCTTCTATCCGGGCGATGCGATGACTGAGGACCGTGCCGCGAACCCTCCAAGGCGAGACCTCGTTAAGCCCGCGGCAGTCGCGGCCATGCTCGCCTTTGCAGGCCTGCCGCTCTACATCCACGCGCCGCGCTACTACGCAGACGAGATGGGCGTCGGTCTTGCCACGCTTGGGGCCGTATTGCTGGGTGCTCGCGCGCTCGATAGCCTGCAGGACCCGATCATCGGCCATTTTGCCGACCGTTTTCCGCTCCGGCGTGAGATATGGGTTCTCGCGTCTGGAGCACTGCTCTTCACCGGTTTCGCGCTGCTTTTCGCAGCCCCGGGCTGGTGGGAGCCACTTCCACGGCTTGCAATCGGTCTGGTGGCCGCATTCACGGGATTCAGCGCGCTGCAAATCGCGCTTTACGACCATGGCCTCGCGCAGGCTGCGGCAACTGGCGGCGACCATACGCGAATCGCACTGTGGCGCGAGGCTGGCGGGCTTGCCGGAATCTGCCTTGCGGCGGCTGCCCCGGCCGTGCTGGAACCGTCATTAGGCGGCACTTTAGCGTATTCCGGCTATGCCGTCGCTTTCGCGGCAATGGCTTCGATATCTCTTGGCGGAATGCGCGGGCGCTGGCTTGCTTCGGGCAGGTCACTGCCGTTCGCAGGCATCGTGCAAGCTCTGCGGGCGCCCGGTGTCAAGCCGTTACTCGCATTCGGCTTCCTAAATGCGCTGCCTACGGCGGTTACATCAACGCTCGTGCTTTTCTTCCTTGCCGATATCCTGGAAGCTGAAACGCATGGCGGGTTTGTACTCCTGGCATTCTTCGCGGCCGCTGCCTGTGCGGCACCATGCTGGGCAAGGCTCGCGGCGGGAATCGGACGCAAGGCGGCACTTGCATCCGGTGTGGCACTTTCGGTTCCGGTCTTTGTTTGGGCCTATGCGCTGGGACCCGGCGACATTGCCGCCTTCTATGTCATAGCAGTGGCATCGGGCGCGGCGCTCGGTGCCGACATGACGCTGGCGCCGGCGATGCTGGCGGGCAGCATAACGGGCGGCGGCGGACAAGTATTCGCGCTCTGGACCTTTCTGCAGAAGTCGGCGCTCGCGCTCGCCGCCGGCCTGGTTCTTCCGCTGCTTGATTTTGCCGGATATGAGCCGGGCACTCAGTCCGAGACGGGATTGATGTCGCTCTCGGTCGCATATGCGCTTGTGCCCTGCATACTGAAACTAGCCGCGCTGCCGGTACTTCTGTTTGTAATCAGCGAAGAGGCAAAACCATGAAGATGAGATACATTCCAGGCTCGGGACTTCTGTTCGATCTGGCGGCGCAAAGCGTTGACGCATATGCCGATAAAGCCCCGCCTCTCGACCTGCGCGACTATCTGGAGGGATCATTGACTGCATCGGGAGTTTTCATGGGACTTTCAGGACACGTTCAGCGGCGCTTTACCATCCAGATGACTGGCCACTGGTCCGGCGTCAATGGCATTCTCGAGGAGCGCTTCCGCTACGATGACGGCGAGACCGGGGAGAGATGCTGGAAAATGACCGTCGGCGACGACGGGATATTGACCGCAACGGCCGACGACGTCCTGGGCGCTGCGAAGGGAATGCAGAGCGGGAACACTGCGGCAATGCGATACAAGCTTCGGGTTCCCAGAAAGGCGGGAGAGATCGTCGTTGGCATCGATGACTGGTTTTACCTGATTGGCGACGGCACGCTGATCAACCGAGCGCGCATGTCAAAGTTTGGCTTCAAGGTCGGCGAAATCGTCGCCTGCTTCCACAGAAACGAAGCCGCTGAAAAGCGGGTCCGGCAGCGATGACCGGCCTCGCCGGAAAGCGCTACTGGCTAATTGGCGCAAGTTCGGGCATCGGTCGGCAACTGGCGCTGTGCCTGGCTCGCGAGGGTGCCGCGGTCGTCGCCTCGGCCCGCAACGAGCAGGCGCTTCTCAGCCTCGTTGAGGAAATGCAGCCGGTGCGGACCCGTCATGGTGGTCATGCCGCAGTCGCGCTCGATGTCACCGTAGGCGCCGCCACGATCAGGGCCTTCCGCAATGCCGGTACGATCGACGGCGTCATCTACTGCGCGGGAGCCTACGAACCGATGTCCGCAAAGTATCCCGATCTCGATGCGCTAGAGCAAATCGTCGAGGTCAATCTCACAGGCGCGCTTCGCGTTCTCGCTGCATCCATACCTGAATTCTGCCGCCGTCAATCGGGGCACGTGCTGCTGATCGGCTCATTGGCAGGTTCCCGCGGCCTTCCGAATGCGTGGGGCTACGGCGCCACCAAGGCGGCATTGACGCACCTTGCCGAATGCCTGGTCTGCGACCTGCACGGATCCGGCGTCAAGATACAGATCTGCAGTCCCGGCTTTGTCGAATCGAGGTTGACGGCAAAGAACAGTTTCCGCATGCCGTTTATCATGACATCACAAGACGCCGCCGTGCGGATCGTGCACGGCATGAAGAGAAACCGGCACGAGATTGTCTTTCCTTTCGTCATGGCAACGGCATTCGGGCTTCTGTCCGCCCTCCCCCGGCGGGTCTATTTTCTGCTTCTCGCATATCTCTCATGGCTTCGGAGACGAGACCCGTGACCGCCCCGACCGAAAGCCATAGCCAGATCATCAAGGCTTCTGGGCAGGATGCGGCCCTTCCTCGACGAATCAGGCCATTACTTTCCGTCCTGCAACGCATCGAGTACGGTGCGATCGATGTCGAACTGCCTGACGGCAGGCTGCTCGGCGCGAAAGGATCAATGCCGGGCCCCCGGTGCAGGATCGCGATTCTGAATATGGGTTTCTTACGGCGCCTGCTCGGCGAGGGCCATCTGGGCTTTGCCGAGATGTATATGGATGGCTGGTGGACGACGCCAGATCTCCAGAAGTTAATGGACTTTATCACGCTCAACAATGAAAACATGGCGCGCCAGTTTGGCGGCGCAGGTCTCTTTCGCCTTTGGCAGCGCTTGCGTCATCGCCTTAACTCGAACAGCCCCATCGGATCGCGTCGCAACATTGCCAGGCACTATGATCTTGGCAACGCATTTTACAGCCTTTGGCTCGATGCGACGATGACCTATTCATCGGCGATGTTTCGCAGCGGACATGAAACGCTGGAAGAGGCTCAGGAAAACAAGTATGCGGCGGTATGCAACCGACTCGCGCTGGCACCCGGCGAACGAATGCTGGAAATTGGCTGTGGATGGGGAGCGTTCGCCGAATACGCAATCCGCGAACGTGGTGTCGAGGTGACCGCCCTGACGATCTCGAAGGCGCAATACGACTTTGCCGGCCGCCGTCTTTTTGAAGCCGGGCTGAGCGAAAAAGGCCAGATTCTGCTGCGCGACTACCGTGACGAGCGAGGAACCTATGACGCGATCGCTTCAATCGAGATGATCGAGGCCGTTGGCGAGAAGTACTGGCCTACATATTTCGCCACGCTTCATGATCGGCTTACTCCAGGCGGCACAGCGGCGCTACAGGCGATAACGGTTGAGGACAGCCAGTTTCCGACGTATCGAAGAAGGACTGATTTCATTCAGAAGCACATCTTTCCCGGCGGCATGCTGCTCTGCCCTGCCGCGCTCCGCAAACTCGCCGGAGTTGCCGGTCTCGCGACACTCGACACCGAGGCGTTCGGCGATAGCTACTCGCGGACGCTACGGGCGTGGCGCCATCGCTTTAATGATCAGTGGAGCCGGATTGCCGAATTGGGTTTTGACGAGCGGTTCCATCGCATGTGGGACTTCTACCTCGCATCCTGCGCGGCCAACTTCGCCGCGGGCATCACCGACGTCATGCAAGTAACCTATCGCAGACCACACTGAAAAGGCGGCCACTTGCAAACGGTTCCCGATTATCAGGCTCTGCCGCAACCCGGCAGAGCAGTGGAGAATTTGATTTCGATTGCTGACGACTGACCGCTTTCGTTCGTCTGGATCCATCTTTATCAAAATTTTCGGAAAATTTGCCAAATTAAGTCGCTTTTGCGCTTTTATAAAATTTTTTTGTAACTGCTCAGCATACCACCGGTTGGCTGTTAGCCGCGTATCATCCCACGTGCAAGAGAACGGACGAATGTGGGATCTGGGATGTAGGCAGGGCGATTTTCGCTGGTTTATTTGGGTGCGACGGACGGTTGTGCGGAATGATGAATGGTCGAGAGGCATATGTCGGATTATCTCCAGGGGTTTGCGACCGCCGCGGGTGCGAGGTCCGCTGGCGGCCAGGATCGTCATGTCGCCCGGCGCCACCGGCGAAAGGGCCGCGACATGCCCGCACCGCCGCCCATGCTTGCCGTCTCGGCAACGGAGATCGACGCCTACGTCACCGTCCTCGCCAGGGTCGGGGCCCAACCCCCCCCCGCGACCGACGTCTTCCGCCGGGAGGAAATCGACCTCCCGCGCATCATGCTCGAGCACCAGGGCCACCGGGACGTCGTCCGAAACGCCGGCGGAAGGCCTCCCGACATGCGCACCGTCATCATCGACATCGCCCGGCTCGCCGGCGCCCGCGCCGCGTCAAAGACCGCCCTGCCCGGAACCAAAAAGGTCTTTCAGGGCCTCGAAAGGCTGAACCGGGCCGCAAAGGTCCGGAACGCAATCGAGGAGATAAGGGAGAGAATGGGAAAACAAACGGAAACAAGTGTTGAACCTTGAAAGGCCGATCACCGGCCGACGATGAGATTCGGGCCGACTCCGATGCCGCGATGTTAAAAAATGACGTAGTTCAGGACGCACCGATGAGCATCGCGCAGACAACGAAACGAGCCTGATGCGTTCCCCTTGCCAAAGTGCGAATCATTCGGGATCCGATGTTCCGATACCGTTTCGGCCCGTGGAGTTCCCTGATCGCTACCAAGCCTGCACGCGCGATGGATAACGGAACGGGTTTAAACAGAGATGGAAGGCATCACCGCCCGGCGTACGGCCTTGCGCGGAGAGCAACATTGGGATCGAACTGTTCGTGGCGCGATTCTAAAACCTGCCAAACCAGCCCCCGGGTTGCAAATAACTCAGGCATGCATCCCCCGAAATCCGGTGGGAAACACGGTTTTGCGCAATATCGAACGGCCGGTCGTCGGGAGAGTGCTGATCGAGAGAGATGGGATCGGTCAGATACGCCAGGAAACCAACATATTCGAAAAGGAGCGGGCCGTCATCCGTTTGGAAACAAAGGGTTCGGGCGTGGTCGGTTCCGTGTTCGAGCGTCACCGTGAAACGCCTGTTGGGGAGAGGCTGCCCCTCCTGATCCCGAATCGGTCCGCTAAACTTCAGCGACACGTTCGAGGTATTGCCTCCGTCTTGCGGGAGCTGGTCCCACCCTTCCGTGCGCACCGTCAGGCAGAAGGGCGCATTGCAGGCCAGATTTTAGGAGGGGGTGCATTGCTCCAGTCTGACGATCGGCCTTTGCTCCGCAAAGACGCCGTCGATCATCGAACATGACGCGACAAAGGCGAGCATCTAAAGGACACGCCGGCGCAGCCTTGGGATCCTTCCCGATTTTGTCAATGCAGGTGGGTGCAACATTATTCGATTCCATTCTCAAAGCTGGGGGCGGCGCGATCCATGGTGGACAGTGCTCAGGCATATTGTAAAATGACTACAAGGAGGAGAGTGGCTGCCTGTTTTCCCTATATTTCAACATGTCCTCAAGGTTCGCACATGCGCGGCGATAGAGTGTCGAACGTATAATTGAAATGGTCCTCGCATCGGTCGATGCTTACCTGATACCACCCCTTCATTTTTGAAATTTCACGATTGATCTCATATTCCCGCGACTGGATCGAAATCTCGCGAATCATTGCGCAGAATATCCCATCGCCACACTCCCGGTCGAATGCGGCGCCAAGGCCGGCCTTCTGTTCGTTGAGACGCCGCTCAATCTCCGCAATGACCGCGTTCCCCTTTGTCGAACACTGACCAATGAGAGTGTCTCTGTGTATTTGCGCGGCAGATACGGTCGTGACGACATCGGAAAAGGATCCGACCGTATCGGAGACGACCCAGGTTCGACCGGCATCCGACCATTCACCCAATGAATATTCTCCGAGAGACACCGACTTGAAGCAGTCGGCCTGCGCGGCGGCGGCACCTAAAGCGAGAACACTGGTCATAAGGACGCAAATATATTTCACATGTTTTCCATTCATGTTCCCATTCTCCAAATTTTCGGGCTGGACAGCCCCTTTTCGTGTTTTCTCTTCGCCGCCCACGTGTTGCCCATGCATCTGCGGTCCTGCGTGTTTTCGGGGCCTGACACATCACAGACAGACGTACTCCGGGAGAACGTCTGGTCGACGCACGCCTCGGTCGGGTCGCCCGGAAGAGACGGGGGCGCAGGCTAAACTACTCGGGCGGGTCGTGGACATAGCCGAGTCTGATCCGCAGAACCGCCACCGGACCGACCGACCGTTTCCCCTATCAGTCCGCCGGACAGAGAACACCTGTATATATGTCGTAGATCTCTCCGAAACGTTCCTTGCAGTCCCGGGCCTGCGAGTCATAGACGATCTCGGCGTGCGTCAACGTTCCCGGGAAGGTCTCCGACACGCGCCGGATCAGTATCTCCGCGGTCGTGTCGCAGCGTCGTTCAAGCGTTTGAAGCTCGTCCGTTAGGGAGGGCAGGTCCGTGACCCAGTGTCCGGTGCCCACGGGCGGTTCCGCAACGACCACCGTTCCATCCTCGTTTTCCCACGACCCCAGATCAAAATGTCCAAAGGTGACCGGACCAAACGTGCACACACCACCGGAGCCGGAAAATGGCCCCGTAAAGGAGTTGGCAAAGGGGCTGGTCGGGCTTATCGCGGCCGTCGCGCACGCCAGGACGGTGAGGACCGTCCACACGATCCGTCCCGTTCCAAACCGCTGTTTTGTCGACACTTCAACAGGAACCATCGTCTTTATTCGCCATTGCTGGCGGTCTCCGTGGCCGCGGGCTGAGTCGCGTCCTTGATGGTGATGGTTGGCAGACCCTCCACCTTCCAGTCGGACATTCGGGTGTTGTGCCACCATGCCTTGAACGGAACCCTGATTCCGACCACCTTGATCTTGAACGTCTCGTCCCCTTCCATCAGATCGTCCCTGTGCGTCTGCACCTTGATCGTCAGCGGATTCCCGACCCGTCCATCGACATAGTTGACCCATGGATTAAGCCACGCGTAATCCGCGCCGTCCACGCCGACGCCGTAATGGCTCTGGCCGGGCGTCGCGGTCCCGCCGTATCCAGCATAGTACACGCGGATGCGGTCGCTGAAATACCTGCCCGAACCCGAGTTATTCCGCTTCACGGTGATCTGGAACGTCGCCTTTTCGCCTTCCGTCACCGTAACGTCCCCGGCCTGCGCCGGAAACGTCAGGCCCCCCCCCCGCCGCCATGAAAAATCCGGCCAGAAGACCGATGATCGATCTAGAGTTTGCGTACATCGCGATATCCTTTCATTCTAGAATCCAAAGGGTTATAGTCCGCGCGGGTCCACAGCGTGCTCGGGCGTGTGCATGATTCATGTCGCTCCATGTCCGCCTCGCACCCATGCTTGCGCTTTCACGTCTTTGAATTGTACCCCCCCCCTCACATAAAGGCAAACAAAAAAACATCTTCGTGAACTACTGCTCCGTTAAAAATCAAATAGATTCAACTGGCCAGGGTGGGCCATGCTGATGGCATGCGTCACTTGGACTTGCAACTATTTGATTCAATGCAACTTTCTTGAAGGGTGTTACGTCGGGTTTATGTGAAATTGTGTAGACCATGCCAGCATCCAGACCGTTTTTTGATTGTCTCGTCAAACGCTCAAACCGTCACCGCGATCCAAATCCGGGTTTTGACGGCGTTCTCCAAGGCGCCGGGAAATGATCTGATTCGCAAATGCCGCCCGATCCAGTTGAAGAAAAGCTCCACCCGCCATCTTGATCGGCGCAACTCCGCGACTTCCGGCGGCGCAGGGATAAAGCTGCCGGTTTGGAATGCCGGCAACCCGCCGCGCTCGGGATCCCGGCACTTGATCCATCGCATCTTGTCCGGTTAATTGGTTGCGATGCCGACGCCGTCCGATGGGAGTCGATGATCGAGACTCGCCATCCCGAGGGCGTGCGCCGTCCTGCGTGTCGACCAGCCTGACCTCCAGCCCAGACACCCCGTCAAAACGCGCCGGCACATCCATTGCGGGCGGCACCGGTGCCGACAGCATCAGCGGGCGCGAGGACGCGGGCTTGCGGGCACTGCCGGGCGGCAACATTATCCGACCCGCCGTCTCAAGATCCCGCAAAGCGGCAATGCAACTGGATTCGCGAAGCGTTCCCAGAGCATCCGCAAACTCAAAGCGTTCGCAGACGGCGCGAACAAAGGCCATGCGTCCGGAAAAGGTCCCGGCGGGGGCAGACCGGCCAAAATCCGCTGCCCTTCCGGCAAAAACAGCGTCTAGCGGATCGGGGTGAGAGGAGTCATCGTTGACAATCTCCGAATCAAAAAAGGACAATTCAATGTCTCGTAAACCCCTCGTATGACGGGCCTGTTTGGAAGTAATTTGGCCTATAGGCAGGGCGCGATACCGCGTTCGGTCCGACCGCCGCGGCGCTCATGGCGGCGTCAGCTTCCGCGCGGCGGGGATGCGGGCCCATCAGTAGTGCACACCTAACTCTCCGCCGCATTCCATGCGAGTCATCGGGTCATTCAAATTGGAATGAAACAGGTCTTTTCGTAGACAGTGGCATGATTTGACGTGGATAATCCGACACGAGAATCGAAGGTCGATCCTTGCAGTGCATTTTTACATGATTCTCGGAGAAACCCTGTTAATGGCCCTGCAGCCCGGCTATGGGATCCAGTTTCGAGGCCTGGTAGGCGGGTTGGAATCCAAAGAACAGGCCAACGGCCGCGGCGGTGCCGAGACCGCTTGCGACCGAGAGCCACGAGATGAGAAAGTCCCACCCGGTAAACCGGCTGATGGCGTAGGTGGCCGCCAGACCGAGCACGACCCCCAAAAGACCGCCGGCGCTGGTCAGGATGATTGATTCGATGAGGAACTGGCTGCGGATGTCCCGCTGCCGGGCGCCCAGAGCGCGGCGGATGGCGATCTCCCCGCGCCGTTCAGTGACGGACACCAGCATGATGTTCATCACGCCGATGCCGCCGACCACGAGAGAGATGCTGCCCACACCTCCCAGGAGCAGGGTGAAGATGCCCATCTGCTGTTCCATCTGGGCGATCAGTCCCTTCGCGGTGACAATATCCGGTTGCATCTTGGTGGCGCGGGCGCGCAGGTAGTTGGAGATGTCCTGCGCGACGGTCTCATGGTGTACGCCGGGGGCCGAGAGGGCGACGATCACCTCGATCCTGGGATCCCGGCTCGTGCGCTGGGCGGTGGTGATGGGAATGAAGACGGAGCGGTTGGCCTCGATGCTGACGGGCAGCGCGTAGCTTTCCACATAAGGTTCAAGCACACCGACGACCGTGAAGAGAGTCCCGTTGATGTCGACGCGCTCTCCGATCACCTCCCTTTGGGCCGGCCCGCGCATCTTCTGCGCGACCTCGGCCCCCACGACAGCGTACGACCGGTTGATGTCCAGGTTGGAGACAAAGCGGCCTTCCGCCACGGGGAGCTTGTTGACTACCGCGAAGGCCTCGGTCACGCCCTGGATGGACCCCTGTCCCACGTTGCGCCCCGCAAAGAGAAACGAACCGTAGCCCTGGATCCGGGGCGCGGCCTGCAGAACCGACGGTAGCGTGTCCGACAGAGCGAGCGCGATCGGAAGATCGAGCCCCCCCTGGTCGCCCCCGCCGCTGGCGTTGTCCCGCACGACCACGATGTCGGTGCCGAGTGACTCGAATTGCTTGCGGGCCTGTTCCTTGGCGATTTCGCCCAGGGAAACCATGGCGATCACGGAGGAAACGCCGATGGCGACGCCGATTAGCCCCAGCGCGGTGCGAAGGCCCGAGCGGCGCAGGCTCTGGGCCGCCTCGCGCCCGTTCGCGGCCAGCACCGACATCGCCCTCATGAGGACGCCCCCGGCATCTTTTCCCTTTCGGTCTCGTTTCCTAGGGTCGGCGCCGCAAGATTCCGCGTGTCGATCAGTTTTCCATCACGAATGCGCATTTGCTTCTTGCATTGTTCGGCGACCGCGGCATCATGCGTGATAATAAGGATCGTCACCCCGCTCTCCGCGTTGAGTTCTTTAAGTAGAGCCATTACCTCGGCGGCGGTATCGGTGTCGAGTGCGCCCGTGGGTTCATCGGCCAGAAGGAGAGCGGGTTCGCCAACAAGCGCCCGAGCGATGGCAACGCGCTGTTTTTGTCCACCGGAAAGCTGGCTGGGCCGATGATTGGCCCGCTCGGCCATACCCACATGTTTCAAGAGCGCGCGGGCGCGGTCGCGCATCTCCGGTCGCCCCGAACCGCGATAGATGAGCGGTAAACACACGTTTTCGAGAGCGGTGAGCTGTGGAAGAAGATGGAAAGACTGGAAGACGAAACCGATATAGCGGTTTCGGAGAGTGGAAAGCTCGTTGTCGTTAAGTCCGGAGATATTTCGGTCATTGAGAATGCAGGAGCCCGAGGAGGGTCGATCAAGCAGGCCAATGATGTTCATGAGCGTTGTCTTGCCGCTCCCGGAAGGTCCCATAATCGACATGAGATCTCCGGAGCGAACATCCATTTCAATTCCGCGGAGAACCTCGGTTGTCACCGGGCCAAGCTGGTAGGATCTGCGTACATCTTTTAGTTTGAGCATGAAACGTCTTTTCGGCGCTGGGTTCTGAAAAGGGCGCGTAAAACGCAGATGGTCCAAAGAATGGATCGCAACGTGAATGCGCGCATGTTATTGAGGAAGGACAATTTGATCTCCCGGAGACAGACCGTCCAAGATTTCCACTGAATCGAGGGACGTCAGGCCGGTTTCGACTTCACGAAATTCGTAAAGATTGTCCGGTTTGAGAACCTGAATCCACTTCTTGCCCTCTCTTTGTTCAACGGCGCTGATCGGAACAAGCAGGGCGGACGGTCGATCATATACGACGATGGTCATAAATGCCGACATCCCAACGCGCAGTCGATTGCGCTCATCTTCTCCAAGTTCGTCCAGGATCACGATCACCTCGAACTGGGAACCGCCCCCCTGGCGCGCGCTCCGCACTGCGCGCTGGGATACGTGATCAACGCGTCCGGGAACGCGCAGTCCGGGAAATCCCGGACCCGTGATCCAGGCCTGCTGGCCGGGTTTCACCTTGTGGAGGTCGACCTCGTCGATCGTCGTGACCACCGAGAACCGGTCCATGTCCGCGATGGAGAGGAGCCGTTCGCCCTGGGTGACCGCACGGCCCCGTGTGAGGGGTTTCGACTGCGGGCCTTCGTCCGCAATGACCACGCCGGCGATCGGCGCGCGAACTTGGGACATGGTCAGTTTCTCCTGCTGCGCGCGGAGTCGCTCTTCGGCCGTCTTGGCCTGCAGTATGGCCACCTGCAGCGATTCACCGACACCCTTTGCCCGGACGGCTTCGAGTTCGCGTTCGGCTTCCTCGACATCGAATTTTCGGCTCTCGTGGGCGCGTTCGGCCTCTTCAAGCTGCGAAGCGGGAATGAGACCTCTTGAAATGAGAAATTGCGCGTTTGCCAGTTTTTGCTCGGAATCGTCGCCCGCGACCTGTGCCCGCCGCAGGGCCCGCCGCGCGCGAACAACTTCGGAACCGCTCTCCCAGTCTTCAAGTTCGTCAAGACGGTCGCGCGCGCGAATATGTTCAATCTCGGCCTGACGAAGTTCCGTGGTCAGTGCGCCGGTATCCAGTTCAACGAGGGCATCGCCCTCCGAAACCACATCTCCCGGATCGGCATAGATCTCCTTTACATGACCCTCGATGGGGCTAACGACGTCCATCACCCGTTCGGGGGATAAGGTGCCGCGAAGATCGAGGGTGGAACTGAAGTTCTGGGGCGTGACGGAGAGAGTCGGGCGAACGGTCTCGCTGATGTCCTCAAAGCCTGTTTCATTCAGAGAAATATCCACACCGCCGAATAAATCCAAAGGCCGGAGGTACCAGGTTCCGATGGCCAGAAACAGTCCGACGACAAAGAGGGTTGCGCCGCCCCTGACGGTGCGCACCCTTTTGCTGAGAGCAGAGAGCGCTTCGTTGCGGGATTCAAGATCGCGATACGCTGTCTTTAATTTGGAGAGCTGGTCCTCGATGAGAGCGGCTTGCCGCACTTCCGTCTCCCGCAATTCCCGGATCTCCGTGATGTCGGATACCACGACCAGCACCGCCGCCCCGTGCGTCGCCGTGTCGATTGCGGTGGATGTCACAGTGAGGAATCGGACTTCATCCCCGGTCCGGATCTGCGTGATTTGCCGTCTGGCCTCGCCGCGTTCCGCGGCGGTGGTCAGAACGGCGTCGGTGAATTCATCGAACCCCTCGGAGAGAAGGAACAGGTCGTGAAAATTACGTCCGACCACCTTGTCCTCTTCCCCGTCCTCCTCCCCGCGGGGCAGGTCGAACATCCGACGGAATGACGGGCTTGCCATCTTGATCAATCCGTCCCGATGAATGACCAAGACTCCGTCCGAGAGGGAGTCCAAAATCGCCCGATTGGTGTCTGCGTCGGTGTTCAGGTTCATCCGGTTCTCCGGGTTCTTTGGGTCGGACAGGTCATTACGGCCCTACTTCCGTTATTGTGATCCCCCAGCGCTCCAGCGTGCGCCCGGTGATCTTGTCAAGATTTATCAGGTCTCCCTGATAGGCGGTCAGCGAGTCCAGGTGCTGCTCTTCCGCCTCGACCAGCGCCTGTTCCGCGGCCGCCACGTCGGAACTGGAGACCAGACCCTGTTCAAATTTCCGCTGTTCGGTGTCCAGATTCTGCGCCGCCAGATCCCGCGCGTTCTCCTCCAGCTCGATTAGGCGCAGGTTGACTTCCACATCATGCCGTGCCTGCCGCAACTCGTTCCGGATTGTCTCGCGCATCTCGGAGAGGTCACGTTCGCTCCTGAGGAGTTTGTCGCGCTTTTCCAGGAGTGTTTTTCGCCGCTGGAGGCGGTTGCTCAGTTCTAAGGTGGTGTCCAGACTGGCATTCGGGTCGCTGGTATTCCCGTCCGTGCGAGTCACATCGACTCTGAGAGCGAGTGCCGGGAGTAGATCGTTGAGGGAATTGTTCCAGTCGATACGCGTTTTCTCCAGTTCGAGCTGCGCTTTACGATAGTCACTGCGGGTGAGCAGGACCGCCTCGAGGGACATGTCTATGTCCTCATCCGCGTAAGGCGGCAGTGTCCCGAATGCGTCAATGGGTTGGAGGGTGATCGCACTGTCCAGATCGAGAAGTTTGATGAGTTTGTCCTGGGCTTTTTTCAGACTGTTCTGTCCTCTTATATTGGCGATCTCGGCGTTCGCAAGCGCCGCTTCGGCGCGCAACGCCTCCCGCGCCGCCACACGGCCGACCTCGATTAACGCCCGTGTGTTTTCGAGCTGGTCCATGGCGCGCTCAAACGCGCGCTGGCTGTTCTCCGCCTTCCGGAGTTCTTTCGCCAAGTCCCGATAGTGGGTGATCACATTGTTCACGACACCGGCCACCGAATCGCGGTATGCGATCGCTTTGATGAGATGATCAAGGCGGTTTTTTTTACGTTTCCAACGCTCGAGCGCAAATCCAGCGCCCTTCAACAGTGGCTGACTGAGTGACACGCTTTGAGTGCTTGTGCCTCTGTCGTTCTCAGACAGACTGAGGTCGAGAGATGCGTCGGTTCCGGTGGGAAGCTTCTGTTTGGTATTCAGGGTGACACTTCCGGAGGTTTTGGGTGAGATGTCAAGCCCGGATGTGACAGTGAATTTCGGATTGTAGTCGTTTTCATTGATTTCTTGCTGCAGCAGTTCCATCTTCCGATCAAAGCGTTTATCGCGCAGTTCTACATTGCGCTTCAACGCCCAAGCGATCGCCTCCTCAAGTGTAAGGCTGCAGACGTTGTCCTCGCAGGATCCCGGGTGCTCCGAAAGGTCCGTGTCTTGATCCGCGTCCCGGCCAATGTCCGCACTCGCCCAGAACGGGGCCGGTACCGGAGTCGTGGACCCCGGAGCCGTGATCGCATCGGACGGGGACCGGGGGGCAGCCTCAATGTCCAGACAGCCGGGAAGCACGATCAGCAGGAAGCCGGCGACGCAGGGCGCCCAGCGGACCGCGGGTCGGCGGGGTCCGCAACGGAGAGATGGACGGTCCGAACAGGTCGAGCGGGCTGGGGAGCTTGAGACAGGGGACCGGCCGATCGAGAGACCGGCGCGCATACTTCGTTTCAGGACTCGCATGATCGCCCTTAAAGCGTAAGCGCCCTCCAGTGCGAAAACGGCAATCTTGGCGCGAGACACGCAAGCCCCGATCCCATGGGCGAGGCGACTCATGGCCACAGGACGGATCTCGGACGGAGCCAGACGCTCATGCGGAAGTGCCCGGCTTGAACTGTTGCGGTCCGAAATCCAGACACCCACCGGCTGGCGCTATCGCGGCGGCACGCGGTTGCGATTCGCCATTTCCTGAATGCCGGCCGAACCAAATGGGCATCTGCACGCCCCCGAAATACCGTTGATGCATTGGCCGGCAAAAGCCGCCAGGGTGTCGTTGTTCCAATCTTTGGCGATGGCGCTGATGACGGCGGACCGTCTCCGCCAGACCGCGGCCAGAGCCGAGCTCCGGGACAATGCGGGCTCGCCAGACGTGCTTTTTCGGGTTCCCGATGATCCGTTCAAGGCGCCCGCAACACCCATCCGAAAGCTTTATCTTCCGTGTTGTCGATTTCCCGACCATAAGCCCGTCTCCATTGTCATTGGCCGCACGACGGTGGCGACAAAGACAATATCACGCCGCCCAAAAAATGGAATCTCTTATTTTTCATTAGCCATTAACGTGAGATTTTTATTGCGACGTTTTTTGTTTGCACGTAGTTCATAAGGGCT
>JAPOTF010000129.1 GCA_026709325.1 Roseovarius sp. | reverse complement strand
CGTTGCCGCTGCGCTTCCGGCAACGGGCCAGGAATGGAACCTGCAATGGGGCGGCTACATGAACCAGCATATCGCGTTTGGAAGCAATGACCATAAAACAACGGTAAGTCTCGATGACTTGTCATACAGGGTGACTGACGCCGATAGGGACGGCACAGGTAACACCACCGGGGGATACTCGGCCACCGTAAAGTTTGTTGAATCCCTTACAGGCTTGACCGTGCCAACGGCGACCAATGGTATAATTCATATAGCGGATGATGCCGTTATTGCACTGCTTACTGCAGTTGGGGCCGATAACATCGAAGCTGTTTTGAACGACAACACTGCCATAGACGGCGCCACGACAGTAGACGAATTTACCGTATACGTTGAAGTCGGCGAGTCCAATATAAACGAAGAGGGCAAGCATAGGAATGCGGGCGACACTGCCCCAGGTATTTATGCGGCTTTGCACGAACGCGTGGACGCAGTCAACAAGTCCGTCAAGGCGAGTGGCAGCGGCATGGTTAACGACTCGGAGATTCACTTCAAGCCGTCCGTCACTCTGGAGAACGGCCTCACCTTCGGCGCGCATGTCGAGTTTGAGGGAGGGGCCCACCAGGCGGACACCGACGAGTCCTACCTGACCATTAGCAGCGACAGCCTCGGCATGTTCATCATTGGCTCCGAAAACTCCGCGGGATACCGGATGATGGTCGCTGCGCCGAGCGTCGGCCTCGGGATCAACTCGGGCAGCCACCCGGATTTGCTGCCGGCCTTTGGATACGCCTGGAGAGCGGCCTCCGGGTCAAGCTACACCGAAGTTGGCGGCAACAACGACATTATGCGTGTCTCCTACCACACGCCCAGCCTTGGCGGGCTGACGCTGGGCGTCTCATACGCGCCGGATGGCGGTGCCGGAAACGAGCAGCTCAGGGTCGACGACAGCGACATCTCTCTCAAGGACATCATTGACGTTGGCGCGAAGTTCACCCAGTCCCTTGGAGAGGCGAACGTCACCCTTGCCGCGCGCTACGGCACGGGCAAGAACAACGACCCGAAAGTGAAGAACCCCCGGGAGGCCGGCTTCGGCATGCAGGTTGGCTTCGGGGCCTTCACGGTTGGCGGCGCCTACAGCGACAGCGAGCGGGGCAGCGCCGACAAGTCAAGTTCCGGCTGGAGCCTTGGCGCGTCCTACAACATGGACGCGTGGACGTTTGGCATTGAGACCTACCAGGGCGAATACGACGACGGGGACGATCAATCCGTTTCCAAGATCGCGGCAAGCCGCAATCTCGGACCGGGCGTCACCTGGGATCTCTACGCACTGACCGCCAGCAGCACGCAGACGCAGGGCGAGCTGGTTGTGGGCGCCGCGAAGCAAGAACCCGGTGCAGTCGGCGCAAAGGGCCTGACGCTGGATTCCACGGGCAAGATCGATGTTGACGGCACGCTGTTCGGAACCTCGATCAAGCTAAAGTTCTGATAGCTGAACCAGTTTAAACGATCCATAGAGGCGGGGGCCATGCTCTCGCCTCTTTTCGTTTGCGGCGGTGTTGAACCGCGGCCAGGGGGTGAATGACATCCCGTGATCCATGCCCGCCGGGCAAGCCCGTCCCCGCCGCGCGCGCCGCATGAAATCAACCCGCGGCGGCATGAATTAACCATCATCGTGCGGTGAAGGTTCCGCATCCAGCGAAACCATGTGGTTTCCTCCAATTATCACCGCTTTCGCGCGCCATTTGGCGGCCCCGACAGTTTTGAGGGTGATCGATTGTCACATGGCAGGCGCCGCATTGGCGATTGATGCGGCATGGGAACCGCGCCCGCAAACGGCCTTGCGGCGGTTGCGCGCGTTTCAGACGGGGCGGCGCAAGATGGCGGCCCGGGCCTGGCCATAACGGGTTGAAAAAGCCAACACACGCCCAAAACCAAAGCCAACCGCAAGCACGCGAAAACCCTGACAACAAGTCTCGCGTTCACCTTTTTGAAATGCCCGCAATTTCCGCACCTGATTTTCATGGGGAAATCTCCCTCAAGGAAAAAGGCGGGGACCGCGGCCCCCGCCCTTATGGATCGTTCAACCTGATCTGGGCCTATCAGAATTTAAGCTTGATCGCGGTTCCGAATGCGTTGCCGCTGGCCTTGCTGGTACCGGTAACAGGAAGCCTTAATCTCCGGGTATCTTCATACTCCGCAGAGTTCGCCGTGCCGGGTTCCACAACAACCCAACTTGTACCACTTCTCTCGCTGCTGGCGGTGACGGCATAAATGTCCCAAGTCACGCCCGGCCCAAGTTCGCGGCTTGCCGCAATCTTGGAAACGGAATGCTCGTCTCCATCATCGGCTTCGCCCTGATAGGTCTCAATGCCGAACGTCCACGCTTCCATGTTGTAGGACGCGCCAAGGCTCCAGCCGCTGCTTGAACGTGCAAGGCTGTCCCGCTCAACATCGGCGTAGGCACCGCCAAACGTGAAGCCTCCAAAGCCGATCTCCGCGCCGACTCCAAGGTTGCGGGGGTTCTTTTTCGCGCCCTCTTCCTTGGCGGTGCCGTAGCGCATCCCAAGCGCAAAGCTGGCTTCCCCTAACGCTTGCTCGAATTTAAATGCGACGTCGATATTGTCGGACATGTCCCCCGGATTGGCTCCATTGGCACTCGGCTTGCTCGTGATGAACCCGCTTTTGCGGTTTCCGTCATCGCCTCCGGGCGCGTATGAAATGCCAAACTCAAAACCAAGACTGTTTTTGGGAGTCTTATAGGAAATGCGATCATTCGTGGGGATAATGGACGTGTTGGTACCGGACATTGCGCCCGAACCCTTATCAACCGCGATAAAGTTGTGGTGATCGCCCGAGTTGATTCCAATCCCGACGCTTGGCGCGCCCACGCCCAGCCCCGTTTTGCCGTGCTTGCCAATTTTTAGGGTTCCAAGGCTGTCACTGCTAACGCTGATAAAGCTCTGGTCAACCCCTTCCTTGTCGCCCTCAAACTCGATTGTCGCGCCGAAGGTGAGTCCGCTGTCGAGAGTGATCGACGGCATAAAGTGAACTTCCGTGTTGGAATGCTGCCCGTTGCCGCTGTAATTGCTGTCCGCAATGGCGGCGTTAAGTCTGTTTCGCTGTGCATTGGGTGCTTCTGCGGTGGACGGTGCCACAATGTTAATCGTATAGGCATCGGCGTTGACACCTGTAGGCAGCGCATCATCCGTGAACAAGCGATTATAAACATCCCAAATGGTCCCCGAATATGGAGATCCGTCAGCAGCAGTAGGGGTTATATAAAAGTTTCTACCGGCGGTAAGGTCGAGATCAAGATTGCCGGAGCCACTATCTGGAACAGCGACATTGTTTCCGCCGGTAACCGGTCGGTCAACAACCCGTACCCTAATGTGGGCTGGTTGCCTGCCAGCGGCAGCGCTCCCGTCAAATTCAAAATCGCGAGGGTTACCTGATCTTTTCACTTCACTGCTTCCAAACGCGAAGTGCTGGTGAATCATGCCGCCCCATCCCAGGCTCCATTCCTGGGCGGTTGCCGGAAGCGCAGCGGCAACGCCAAGGGCGATAGCGCTTGTGCGCAAGGTCGTTCGTTTCATGGTTTTTCCTCCTCTGGAATCCATACAGGGTTGATGTCTCCCGCGCCGTGAAGGACGCGGCCTAATCCCTGGACTGCCTGAATCCGGTCGGATCCCATGAGGTCTTTATGACGGTCGCACTTTACAGTTTATTCGTGAAACGGAAGCTTTCAGTGGTGCGGTGAAGGATTAATTTTACCGTCTCGACCCGTTCTCGCGCTCTCTGATCGATATGATCTCGATATCTTATTATCCCGACTGCATTGAATTGATGGGAGTAGTTCTATTCTTTCTTGAATATTTTTCTGTTTTTGAACAATCTGAAAGCATACGTGCCATTTCCCTGTTCCGGCATTTGATTGAGAGACAAGATGACCCGCTGTAGACTTCCCATCGGAATTCAGGACTTCCGGACACTTCGGGAGCAGGGATGCTATTACGTCGACAAGACTCCTCTAATCCGGAATCTTGTGGACAATGGGCGCTTTTACTTCCTGTCCCGACCCCGACGGTTCGGCAAGAGCCTGCTGCTGGAAACCATTAGATCGCTTTTTGAATGCAGGGAGAATCTGTTCCGGGGCTTGGACATACACGGGCACTGGGACTGGTCCACTCCCCATCCGGTGGTGCGGCTAAGCTTTGGCGGTAAATACAATGATCCGGGCGAAATCGAGGGTGATGTCATTGAGCAGCTTGAGGCATCGGAGCGCAGGCACGGTCTCATGCCCGCATCGGCGTCCAATACCGGACCCAGGCGCCTTCGGAGTGTTCTCGACCGCCTTCATAGCTCCACCGGACGCTCGGTCGTGGTATTGGTGGACGAGTACGACAAGCCGATCCTGGATGCACTTCACGACAAGGGGCTAGCTGCCGCCAACCGGGATTACCTGCGCGGCTTATACGGCATCATCAAGGACTGCGCCGAGCATGTTCGCTTTGTCTTTGTAACAGGTGTCAGCATGTTCACAAAAGTGAACCTGTTCTCAGGCCTTAACAACCTAAAGGATATCAGTCTCGATCCGCGCTACGCCACTATTTGCGGCTATACGGAAAAAGATCTGGGCCGCGTGTTCGGACCTGAACTTGATGGACTGGAACGGGAGGAGATCCGAACCTGGTACAACGGTTATCACTGGCGTGGAGGCGTGCGGGTTTACAATCCCTATGACGTGCTGCTGCTTTTTGACGTCAGAGAGTTCCATCCCTACTGGTTTGAGACCGGCTCGCCAACCTTCCTGTTTCTAATGCTCGCCGAGAAGTCGGTCGGCCTGATGGAACTCGAGAACCGGATGGCCGAGAAGTCGCTCGTGTCGAAGTTGGACGTGAACGACATCGGGATTGAGGCGCTGCTGTTCCAGACCGGATATCTGACCATCACGGAAGAGGTTAAGGAGGGCTACAGGACATTCTATAGGCTGGACTATCCCAATCTGGAAGTGCGTCTCAGCCTAAATGATCGGTTCCTTGGACATCTTGGAAAGACGGGCAAGAAGGGATTGGACGAAGGCAAGGCACTTTGCGCCCTGCTCGAAAAGCGCGACTTCGAGCAATTTGGCAAGCGGCTCCGGTCGTATCTTTCGGGGATCCCCTACCAGTGGCATGCCACGGGCGATCTTGCGCGCCATGAGGCCTGGTATGCAAGCCTGCTGCACATGTGCTTCCGCTCCATTGGCGTGGATGTCCGTGTTGAGGATGTGTCAAGCCATGGGCGCGCGGACATGGTTGTGCTGACGGGCGGGCAGGTATTCGTGCTGGAGTTTAAGATGGCCGACGGCAAAAGTGACGCGGATGCAGCACTTGACGCGGCTATCATGCAGATGCGCCAGCGTGGCTATGCGCGGAAGTACCGAGGTCGTGGAGAGCCAATCCATCTGATTGGCGTGGTTTGCGGGCGCGAGGCCCGCAACCTTCTTGCGATCAGGGCCGAGCGTGATTGAAATCCCATGGAGAAAAGCTGACGAGCCATCGACGTTGTCGCCAAGAGCGATTTAAGTTGGTTCGCGATTGTCGTTGCCAACGACAGGAGCCTTCCTGTTTTAGTTCCGTCCGGGTTTTTGGGCCTGTATCTCACATGCCCGGTCGAATCGGCCCGACTTCATAAATGACCGTAAGATCAAAACGACCGGAACCGTTCATGCGGCTTGTGACGGGAACTCGGTTTCTTGTTCTCTTGGAACCCGGCGCGATTCCGAATCTCGCCTCCCGCTTCCTCTCGGTGATGACGCACCATCTCTACAGCGACTGGCTTGCGGTTCACGGCCGTGGGATGCTTGTCACGGAGATGTTCTGCGACACGTCGGCCTTTGCCTTCACGATGCTCCGGGCCGAGAACTGGGAGTGTCGTTCCGGGCGAAACAAAGGACAACGGGTGGCGCACACGCGAAATCGAAGCCGCGAAACCTCCTGAAACACCATGCGATCGCCCAAAATTGAAGCAAAACAATGCTCTCAAACACAGCCTGGGAAAGTCTCGCATCTCATTCCGCAGCCACAGGTGATGGGTCGGCTAAAGTCACCACGTCCATTATTATTGAGTTCAACTCAAAATCCTTCGGTGTATATACACGAGACACTCCCAATTCCAGAAGACGGCCTATATCATTGTCGGGTATAATCCCGCCCACAATAACGGGAGTGTTCACCAAACCGGCCCGACGCATCCTTTCCATTAATTCTTCAACAAGTGGAAGATGCGAGCCAGAGAGTATGGACACACCAAGAACATGAGGTTTTTCATCAACCGCCCTGGAAACGATTTCCTCAACGGTAAGGCGAATGCCCTCATAGGAAATGTCAATGCCGCAGTCGCGGGCCCGAAACGCAATTTGCTCTGCGCCATTGGAATGACCATCCAGTCCCGGCTTGCCCATGAGAAACTTCAGGCGACACCCCAGACGGTCGGAAACCCTGTCCACCGCATCACGCAGATCAACCAGATCATCCGTATTGTTGGATGGACTGTCGGAAACCCCGGTTGGTCCGCGATATTCGCCGTGGATTCCGCGCATCTGCGCCGCCCATTCGCCGGTTGTTCCGCCCGCTTTTGCCAGATTGATCGAGGCGGGCATAATGTTCCGGCCTTTTTTCGCGGCACTGCGCAGTTCTTCCAGGGCTTTGCCTACCGCGCTTGCGTCCCGATTTCCGCGCCATTGATCAAGTCGAGATATCTGCTCTTCCTCAACCGCGGGTTCGACAACCATTATGCCTCCGTCACCGGTCATTAGCGGCGAGTCCTCGCCTTCGGTCCACTTGTTTACTCCTACAACAACCGTTTCATTGGATTCTATCCGCCCAATTCTCTCGGCATTTGAGTCGACCAGTCGTGATTTCATGTAGCTTATTGCACCAATGGCACCACCCATTCCGTCAAGTTTGGCGAGTTCATGCCGCGCACCTTCCTTAAGCGATTTCACCTTGTTCTCAACAGCCGGATTCCCGTCAAACAGATCGTCAAACTCAAGCAGGTCGGTTTCGAAGGCCAGTATCTGCTGCATCCGCATTGACCATTGCTGATCCCACGGGCGCGGAAGACCGAGCGCTTCGTTCCACGCCGGAAGCTGAACGGCTCTGGCGCGAGCGTTTTTGGAAAGCGTTACCGCCAGCATCTCAAGCAGTATACGGTAAACGTTGTTTTCCGGCTGCTGCTCGGTAAGGCCTAGCGAATTTACCTGAACGCCATATCTAAACCGCCGATATCTTGGATCCTCTATTGCATAGCGAATGCGCAGAATTTCATCCCACAACTCCACAAAGGCGCGCATCTTGCACATCTCGGTTACAAATCGAATGCCCGCATTCACGAAAAAGGAAATGCGTCCCGCCAATGCGGGAAAGTCTTTTTCATCGACACGGGGTTTAAGCTCGTCCAGAACGGCAATGGCCGTGGCAAGCGCAAACGCCAGTTCCTGCTCGGGAGTCGCTCCCGCCTCCTGCAGATGATAGGAACAGACATTTACCGGATTCCACTTTGGAACATTCGAATAGCAGTATTCGGCCACATCCCCAATCATTTTAAGGGAAGGGCCTGGCGGACATATATAGGTTCCGCGGGAAAGATATTCCTTGATCAGATCGTTTTGCACCGTGCCGGCGAGTTTGGCCATGTCCGCGCCCTGTTCCTCCGCCGCCGCGATATAGAGAGCGAGCAGCCATGGCGCGGTTGCGTTGATTGTCATTGAAGTGTTCATCTGCTCAAGCGGTATCTGGTCAAAGAGAGCCCGCATATCGCCCAGATGGCAAATCGGCACCCCGACTTTTCCAACCTCTCCCCGGGCAAGAGGATGGTCGCTGTCGTAGCCAGTCTGCGTTGGCAGGTCGAAAGCAACCGAAAGACCCGTCTGCCCCTTTGCGAGATTCGCGCGATAGAGCTTGTTTGACGCTTCAGCCGTGGAATGACCGGCATATGTTCTAATGAGCCAGGGGCGGTCTTTTTTTGAATGCGACATTGAGTGGCCCTGCAACTTGTTTGTTCAGGATTGACTGTATATGCAATTACATCGATTTTGCGAACATTGTCAATTCGCTGCATTGCAGCAAGCCTGAGCCGCGTCTTGGACCGTGTTTTCAGCCGAATTTATGTGTGCGCACGATTGTTCGGTGGTGCGTTAAATTGATGATGAGCCGAATTTCCGCATGCGGCGCGTGAAAGCATTCGCCAATTTAGATCAAGGCAAAACACGGGCCGTCCATGGGAACGTTTCAACAATGATCTGGGAAAACGCCAGGTTCCAATGCGCTTTTCGGTGGAGTCGCTTGTTCGGCGCACCGCACGCGTTTTATCGGAATCAGGCCGAAAAACCTGCATAAAGCCCGCAATTGCATCTCAAACATCGGGAAACCGGCATGTTGGCGATATGGAGCGACGTGGAAAGCCGGCCTCTTCACACCACATTGAAGAAAACGCGCTTTCATATTGATTATTGGTCATAAACCCAACCATTTGATTGATTAATTGGAACTCCGCAACATCCATGATTTTATTGCCGAGAACTTAAGAAAGGGAAATCCCAAGGCAATTTCCATGCCTTGCAAATTGAGAATGCATGCGTACAGTTTCGCAATGCCGGCTGGTCGAATCCAGATTGGAAATGGATGTCGGGAAATAACATCTGCCAGCTTTTCCATAGTCCATCACATGGCATTGACCATCGTCAAACGAGCTTGTTCCGACAGTCTGTTCGGTGTTTAAATTGTGGCGGACTGTAATTTTTTTCGCAACGGCACGGGCGGTTTTCGCAGGAAACCCTGCCGAGGCATTGCAAAGTATTTGCCGGATGGGTATTGCATTGCCGAGAACATGGATACTGCAGTGCAGCAACACGGCAATATGGAGGTCAAATTGGCACTTGACGCGAATATGGGTATCGCGCCCTATGAGGCGCCTGAAAAAGAGCTTTACGACATGGGCGAGTTGCCGCCTTTGGGTTTCGTGCCTGAGAAAATGTACGCCTGGGCAATTCGCCGGGAACGTCATGGTGAACCGGACAAGGCCATGCGGCTTGAGGTAATTGACGTGCCGAAACCCGACAGCCACGAAGTGCTGGTATTGGTGATGGCCGCGGGCGTGAACTACAATGGAGTCTGGGCTGGACTGGGCATACCAATCAGCCCGTTTGATGTTCACGGCGCCGAATTTCACATAGCCGGTTCGGACGCTTCCGGCGTTGTGTGGGCCGTTGGCGAAAAAGTCAAAAACTGGAAGGTTGGCGACGAAGTGGTCATCCACTGCAATCAGGATGATGGCGATGACGAGGACTGCAACGGCGGAGATCCCATGCTTTCGCCCAGTCAGCGCATTTGGGGATATGAGACTCCGGACGGTTCATTTGCGCAGTTCACATGCGTGCAGGCCCAGCAGTTGATGCACAGACCGCGTCATCTGACATGGGAGGAATCGGCCTGTTACACTTTGACGCTGGCAACCGCCTATAGAATGCTTTTCGGGCATCACCCGCATGAACTCAAGCCTGGTCAAAATGTTCTGGTATGGGGAGCTTCCGGCGGTCTCGGTTCATACGCCATACAGCTTGCCAACACCGCGGGGGCAAACGCGATAGGCGTGATATCAGAGGAAAACAAGCGAGACTTCGTTCTAAATCTTGGCGCCAAAGGCGTTATCAACCGCAGAGATTTCAATTGCTGGGGGCAATTGCCCGAAGTCAACACGCCTGAATACAAGGCATGGTTTGGCGAGGTGCGCAAATTTGGCAAGGCGATATGGGACATTACCGGCAAAGGCGTCAATGTTGACATGGTGTTCGAGCATCCGGGTCAGGCGACATTTCCCGTCTCTACATTTGTCGTTAAAAAAGGCGGCATTGTGGTTATTTGCGCTGGAACGACCGGTTACAATCTGACAATGGACGCTCGTTACATATGGATGCATCAAAAGCGGATTCAGGGAAGCCACTTCGCCCACTTGAAGCAGGCCGCGTCTGCAAACAGACTGATGATAGACCGTCGTCTGGATCCGTGCATGTCGGAAGTGTTCCCATGGGATGAGATTCCGGCGGCTCATGTTAAAATGCGTCGTAACGAGCACAAACCGGGAAACATGGCCGTGCTTGTACAGGCCCCGACCACGGGGTTGCGTACAGTTGAAGAAGTGCTGGATGCCAAATCCTCCTGATCAGGTCCTGGTATTGCCGATCATGACGTTTGAATATCGGTGGCGATTTTCGAACGTCATGAATTTGTCGCGAGCCGGCTGCTCGGAATTCACCCGACTTCCATATATATATGCGGCTGGTTCCCACCGATTTTTGCAATTTATCTGTTTTGCGGCATTCTTTAACTTGCGCGGAAACCTCTGGTTCAGCAGAGTGTGTTCATGCCTGTTGATATTGATCAATTTTCCGATGACCAGATTGAAGCGTACAATCTAATTGAAGATGCTCTGGATAAAGCCGGCGTTGACCTGAAAAACGCCAAAACAAGGAAATTCCGGAGGGGTTTCAGTTCGGTATTGGCCATAACCGGCAAGGCCGGTTCCGGAAAGACAATACTTCTGGCATCTCTTTACAGAAAAATGTCCGAAGCCGGCGTTTCAGTGTTATCCGGAGAATGGGAGGGCGGGAAAAGCAAAAGAGATAGAACACTTGCAATTTTGGCACCAACAAACAAGGCGGCTCTTGTTCTTAGAATGCAGGGAGTTCCGGCAACAACCATACATCGAATTATCTATTCGCCGCGTTATGATCCGGAATTCGAAAAAGTGGCGGTCTGGCTTGAGGAGCAAGGTGAGCAACCCAATGTCAAGGGACTTACCAGTGAAGCGCTTGCCCGCGCTTTTTCCTTTTACAAAAAACACCAGTCAATACCCGGTGCGCTCATTGCGGCCGGATTGCGGGGAAGCGATTTTATTGTCGGGTGGGATCGAAGAAACAAGCCCCTTGATATTGCCCTTGTCGATGAATCATCAATGCTGGACGACCAGCAGTTTGAAGATCTGCGGGAATTGTTCCCAACGCTGGTTTTGTTTGGCGACCCGGCACAATTGGCTCCCGTAAAAAATTCGAAGGGCATGGTGTTTGATGAACTGCCCGCAAGGCAAAAAAGGAATTTACAGAGAATATACCGGCAAGATGTGGACAGTCCCATCCTTGATCTTGCCCATGCTCTGTCCGATCCCGAACTGGAATATGACGATTTCCATAAGATGGTGGAAGAAACCGCCAGAAAGGATGACAGAGTTGCATTTGCGGAGCGGGTTAACGTCGATCAATTGGCAAGAAGCCCCATACTCGTTTGGAGAAACGCCACTCGCATCCGTTTGATTAATGCATTCCGTACAGTACATGACGCGCCGGAATCCGAATTGCTTGTTGGTGAACCGCTAATCTGTGACGGACTTGAATTGCCGACAAAGTTGCGGCATCGAAGAATTGAGCTTGAAATGCGGGGACTGATAAAGGGCGCGCAAGCCATTTACATGGGACCAAGTGGTCGGCCGGGATTTTCGCGTGTGCATGTAATGGGAGCGGTGGAACCCAACACCAGTGTTTCGAGCATAGTCAGAATTGAAAAGCCGGACGAGGATGAGCCCGCAATGCCATATGCCGCCAAAATGGGAGCGGTGTTTGTACATGGGGCCGCTCTCACCATTCACAAGGCTCAGGGATCGCAATGGCCGGTTGTGCAGGTCTATGCCCCGGATATAAGAGCCGCGCATTATTCAGGTCGCGAGGAGGCTGGACAGCAGCTATGGAGGCGTCTTGCATATGTTGCCATTACAAGGGCGGAGAAACAACTTGTTTGGGTGGTTAACAACCGTCTGTCGCGGCCAACCGGGCAACTAAACGTTGATGATCTAAAAGCCATTCGCAACGAATTGCAGTTAATGTCCTGAACAATGCGAGGGAGAATATGCCACGCCGAAAAAACACTCAATGCGATGCGTTTATTCGCTTGCAATTCGCATCGGATTTTCAAATGTTGAATACATGACAATTTACGTACCCGCCAATTTGGCATTGCAGCAAGTCTCGGAGAAAGTGTCCTTCCATCGAACTGAATTGTCCGTGATCTTGTCGCTGTATGGCCGCATGGTGGCCGCGGGGGAATGGAGGGATTACGGAATTTCGTGCTTGCGGGAGGTGGCGGTGTTCTCGGTATTTCGGCGAACCGCCGAGATTCCTCTTTATCGGATTGAAAAACGCCCAAGGCTCCGGGGGCGGCAGGGTCAATATGCGGTAATGGGCATGGACGGGCAAATTCTTAGGCGAGGGTCGGATTTAAAGACGGTTCTCCGCGTATTTGAACGCAAACTTATACGTTCCGTGGAGTAGCTCGAAACAGGCCCGGGATCGATTCGGACCACGCTTGAGCTGTTCCGATTTGAAACATTTATACCGCCATTAATTTGGATTTAGCGCCGCAAGACCCTTTAATATGTCAATCGCATATGCCAGCTGATAGTCGCTCTTGCGCAGCTCGGCCACTTTCTCGGCCCGCTCGCGGTCTTGTTCGATCTGGAGAATTTCATCTTCGGTGAGGCTGTCATTATCCAGTCTTCCTCTCAAATCGGCTTCCGATCTTAATGGCCTTTCAACGTTTTCCCCGTCTTCGTCCGGATTTCGGCGCGGCTGCTCCACAATAATGTCCGGCGACACCCCCAGTGCCTGAATTGACCGGCCGGAAGGAGTATAGTAGCGGGAAGTGGTCAATGTAATGGCGCCATCACCCTGAAGAGGCATAACCGATTGAACGGATCCCTTGCCGAAAGTTTTTGTCCCCACAAGGATTGCGCGACGGTGATCCTGCAATGCGCCGGCGACAATTTCCGATGCGGAAGCCGATCCGCCATTGATCAGAACGACAATTGGCTTGCCTTTGGAAAGATCGCCCGGAGTTGCATTGAAGCGTTGACCTTCATTCAGATTACGTGGCCGTGTCGAGACGATTTCCCCTTTCTCGAGGAATGCGTCTGTTACCTTGATGGCCTGCTCCAGCAGACCGCCGGGATTGTTTCTCAAGTCAAGAACAATTCCATTTATGTTCTCCAGGCCGCCTGCGGCCTCAATCTCTTCACCAATGGCGCTTTCCAGGTTTTTGTACGTTTGCTCGTTAAATTTTATGACACGCAGGACTATGGCATCCTGTTCAGTGCGGCCCCTTAGCGCGGTTAGCTTTATGGTGTCCCGAATAATGGTTACATCGAATGGCTCGGACTCTCCTTCGCGCACCACTGTAATGACAATTTCCGAACCCACGGGACCGCGCATAAGATCAACCGATTCATTGAGCGTCAATCCCAGGATGCTTTCCCCATCAAGATGGGTAATAATGTCTCCGGCTTCTATTCCCGCCGCATCGGCCGGGGTGTCGTCCATGGGCGCTATCACCTTGACGAAACCCTCTTCGAGCGTGACCTCAATTCCAAGTCCTCCAAATTCTCCCTTGTTGTTTACCATCATCTCTTCGGAAGCTTCGGGAGAAAGATAATGCGAATGAGGATCCAGTGACGCTAGCATTCCGCTAATCGCCGCTTCAACAAGTTCACTGGCGTCGGTTTCCTCGACATATTTGTTTCGAATAAGATTGAAAATATTGGTAAACAGATCCAGCTGAAGATAAACATCCGTATTGTTTTCCGTTTCTTCCGCCAAAAGCGGTTTGGCGGTCCCCGCGACCGCGAGCATGGTCATCAGCACTCCCGCCGCGGTAGTCAGAAGAATTCGTTTCATCAATTTCATGTTCCTTGTTTATATCCGGCGCATGGCAAATACCGGTGATTCCAGTTCCCGCAAATCTCAATGCCCGAGACTTTCATGCAAACAGGCACATTGGAAGCCGTTTTGAAAATCGCGTTTCGCCAGCAGTTGCATCCATAACACATATACAACATTTCGGCTAAAAAAAAGACCGCCCTTAACCGGATGCAGCTTAATTTGACTTCAACATGGCCGAAATGCGAGCCAACGGCAATGCAGGCGATAAAATATCGTCATTTAATCGCGGCGTCGCGCCGGAATGATCGCGCGCCAATTTCCCGATCTCCGCCAATTGCCGCAACCGCGAAGGCGAATCGCCATTCCCTGTGAATTGCGAATCCGCCCGACAATCATGGCCGCGAGCTTTTCCGCCTTATCAGGCTGCTCCCCGTCATTTCTTCCGGCTTTGGCAAATTCATAATCTGCAATATTGTGGGCGCAATGTCCGCCAGTCTTCCGCCATGTCGCAAGGTTGCCCCCTTCGGTCCGTCGACGAGAATTACGGGAACGGCATTTGTCGTGTGCGCGGTATGGGCTTCTCCGGTGGATGGATCAATCATTGTTTCGCAATTGCCGTGATCGGAAGTGACAATCATGGCGCCGCCCATTTCGCGAAGTCTTGCCAATATCCGGCCCAGGCCATGATCAACCGCCTCGCAAGCCAGAATCGCCGCATTCAAATCGCCGGTATGTCCAACCATGTCGGGATTGGCGTAATTCACCACGATAAAGTCGTAACCTCTTTCCATTCCCAGCAGCAACTGCCCGGTAACCTCGCTTTCGGACATTTCCGGTTTGAGATCATACGTTGCGACTTTTTGCGAAGGCGCCATGAGGCGATCTTCACCCGGCACGGGTTCTTCGCGACCACCCGCCAAAAAGAACGTGACGTGCGGATATTTTTCGGTTTCGGCAATATGGAACTGCGTTCCTCCCCGTTTTGATATCCACTCGGGCAGGGTGTTGATCGGCATATCCTCGGGAAATATGCAGTCCATGTATTCGTTATGTTGCCGGGAATATTCGGTGAAGCCCGTAACGGAAGCGAGACGAGGTCTGGGACCGGTGTCAAAGGAATCAAATTCCGGGTCTGCAAAACTTGCCAGTATTGCCCGCGCCCTATCAGCACGGAAGTTAAGGCACAAGATGCCATCTCCATCTTTCATGCCTTTGTAGTCGCCCAGTACACGCGGTTTGATAAACTCGTCGGTTCGGCCCTTCGAATAGGCATTGTCGATGCCGTCACCGGCTGTTGGTGCCACGTAGCCCTTGCCTTTTGACAAGGCCTCATATGCAAGACGAACGCGCTCCCATCGATTATCCCGGTCCATGGCATAATAACGGCCTGATACAGTTGCAATGAATGCGCCTTCAGGCAAGGTCGCTCCCATTGCCTCCAGATATATCTTTGCAGAGGAGGGCGGCACATCTCGACCATCGGTAAATGCATGAATGGCAACTGGTATTCCATATTTGGCAAGCGCATGCGTGGTGGCGATCATGTGCCCAATATGAGAATGCACTCCGCCATCCGAGAGCACACCCAAAAGATGTGCAGTACCACCGGACATCTTCAGTTTTTTGGCAAAACGCAAGATGCCCGGCAATTTTGCGAATTCTCCCTTGTTTATGGCCATATCGATTCGGTGCAGGTCGGTTTCCATTACTCGCCCCGCGCCAATATTGAGATGTCCTATTTCGGAATTGCCCATCTGCCCGCCCGGCAAGCCAACATCTTCTCCGTGGGTAATTAAAGTTGAATTTGGGCAGGTTGCCATCAATGAATCAATCGTGGGAGTATTTGCCAGGGCAGGCGCATTGCCGGAACTGGTTTCACTTAACCCCCAGCCATCAAGGATGCAAAGAACGACAGGTTTTGGAGCGGACATGGCAGTTCCTGTTCAATTTGGAGGTTTCTAGCGTGATCACATCCATTAGTGAAGTATATGAATGGATATTCCTTTGCATCAGCGCCATTCACTCTCCCTCTGTGGCAGTTCAGGTTTCCAATTGGCTTGCCGATAGCGATGTTGTGAACGCGACGAATGGTTGCCTTTATGGTTGTCCGATTGATTTCCCATACAGGCCCTAAAATTTGCATTGTTTCTCGGTAGATAATGATCCTCAAAGAGCTTTGAGCCGATTTGAAATGCCGTTCAAACACGACCTTGAGCAAATTTAACTGAACCTGACTTACATCATCATACCTTTAGAGGAGGTTTAAAAAATCTTCTTTCGGTTCATCGAAAATTAAAACTGGCTCCAAGTCATCTTTTGGGTTGACATTGCTTCCGGCGATATCTCGGCAATTTGCCGCCATTTTGTCAACACGCATGTTCCCAACATCGCCGCTATGACCCTTGACCCAGTCCGGTATGAACAACCAGCCTTTCGCTTCCGCACCGGTTATCAAATTGTCGATTTGCTTCCAGATTTCAGCATTTTTTACTGGCTTTTTACTGGCGTTTTTCCATCCATTGCCTTTCCAGTTGTCCATCCAGTCAAAAATCCCGTTCAAAACATACTTGCTGTCAAGATGCAGCAGCACCCTGCCAGGTTTCAAGTTTTGCTCAATTAGCTTTCTGATGGCATTTTCGACTGCACGCAGTTCCATAATATTGTTGGTGGTGGCATCCGCAGAGCCAGACTCGCTGCATATGAGATTGCCGTCATGCACGGATTTTGACCAGATTTCAAATGCCCATCCACCAGGACCGGGATTGCCGCTACATGCACCATCGGAACAGATAATGTATTTGCGCACTTTACCTCCTATCTGCTGCAAATCTGACGTTATCCCGTCATTCATCTACACTACCATGCGAAACCTGCAGAAAAACAGTTGAAAGATCCGCCGGCGGGAACTGCCGATTTTCCTTGCCCGGACATGGCCGGGCGATTATATTGCCCTCAAAGTCCAAAACGTCGGGAACGCGGGAAAAATCATGTCGGAGCAAAACGGTCTTGCGGCGCTTGCCCGGCAGGTGGCGGTATTGGAGGAACGCATGGAAACAATGAACGAGCGCTACGACAAGGGCTGGGCGTTGCTGCGCGAGGACCTGGCCAAGCGGGATGTCGAGATGGCCAAGCGGGATGTCGAATTGGCAAAACGCGACAGGAACATGTCCATTCAGATTTACGCGGTTGCGTTTGGCATTGTCGCCGTAATGATCGGCATTGGCGGAACGATCATCAGCCTTCTGGTTTAGCCGCTCCAGGCGACGGCGGCGATTAAAATCCCATTTGATGTCATGCTCCGCGTTGCGCGGGAAACTGGCGCGGGCAATGCGTCGAAGGAGCAAATTAGCGGCATCCCGGGATCAGGTTCACCGTTGTCGCCGATGCGGCGATGATCTGCAAAGAGAGCGAAGAGGCGCTTCGAATGCGCGGAACGCCCTACATTCTCGGGGGCCGGCTGAAGTCCTGAAAAGGGCCGAGAAAGACCGAATACTGGATCATGGCCGCCATCTCTGCCCTAAGGGCGGGCCAAGTTTGGCAAAAGCGTCGGCAGCATTTGCGAGATCGAGACGTCTTGCGGCGGAAGGCTGATGGCGACCCACTCGCCCAAGCGGGCGTGCAAGGACGAGCGAAACCGCTCCCGCGGCATTGACAAGTTGTGCAAGCGCCTTGAAAAAAGCATACCCCCGCATCGCAGTCCAATAAGGGAACGGCAAGGTTACTCACCTTCCCGGATGGACGCATTCAACTCAGGAAGGAGAAAATCGCCGATGCGGCGAAATGGGACGGGCTGCGGGGGATCGTGGCGTGGGACCACGATGGCGCCGACACGCGCGATCTGGTCATCCAATACCGCAAGACCTCGGAAATAGAGACCTGTTTCAGGGTCAGCAAGCACGATCTCAAACTGCGACCGGTACACCACTGGCGAATGCGCAGGGTAAGGGCGCACATCACAATCTGCCGTGTTCGGAATCTGCGGCAGCGTTTGAAGGTGAACGGGCATCCGATGAGTGCGGATCGCATCCGTCGCACCCTCAACCAGCTCCGGTATTGCATTCTCGTCCAAATGGACGGGCCGGGAAAATTCGGCGTTTCGCATCAGGCAATGCCCGAAGCAGAGCAGATCTATCGGACCCTTGGTTTGAAATGGACCACTCGGGCCTTCATGATTGAACCGGCGGAATAGGGCGAAACCAAACGGGCCGCAACGAAATAGGCGGCAAGACAAATTCCTGTCTCGAAACGGAAAAAATGTAATGCCCTTTTTGTGACTGTGAATGTATTTATATCAGTAACTTAAACGAGTTTATGTCTGAAGTTAAGAGGTCTGGCAGGGACTCGAAAAGCTAAACTGGACCACAAAGGTCCGGGGACGCACTCGAAGAGAGCAAGGAGGGAATGAGAAAAAGAAAGGAAACAAGTGCGCGGCTTTGAAAGGTTCGCTGACTGGCGGTCTGGAACCGAAGACGCCCGCATCAAATTAAAGGGGCTTCACCCGTCAATGCAATGATTTTGGAGCGCTAGCTAAGCGTATAATTCCCCATTAAATCAATCTCATTTCCGAGATGAAACGTGATGGTGATTTGGGCCATCCATGCATGTGGTCGGAATGGCTCAAAGTCAAGGTCTTTTGCGCACGGGTTATCGCCACAAAGCAGTTTCGGCGTTCTTCCTGCATCTCTCGGCTTGCCATCCCTTTTTTGATTGCCGCCCAGCTTGGCAGTTGTTCCTCCACGAGACCAACAAGATAAACATGATCAAATTCCATTCCCTTGGACGCGTGAATCGTAAAGCAGGGAACTGCGTCATCGGGAGGTTTTGGTGATTTAGATATAAGGTCAAGCTCTTGAAGCATGAGATGAAGCGTGACTTCTTCTCGACCATGCTTCGCGGTTATTTCGCTAACGAGATGAAGCCATGCGTTTTTTTCTTCCTCATATTCATCATAAGCGCCTTCAACATTCGGTCTTGCATCTGAAAGTCCATCCAGCCAGGCGAAGGCGTCATCTTGAAAATTCCCAAAGTCCAATCGGTCCACCAGTTTTGGCACCAATGAGTTTTCAATAAATTGACGCGTATGCATTTTCAACTCTTTGCAATTTAAAACGGAGATTGCCCAGCCGCGCAATAAATCAATGTCTTCCGCACTGGCATGGGAAGCAATGTCTTTAACGCTGAGGTCTATGCCTTCAATTTTAAAAAACGCCTTGCAAATGCTTCTTAAGTGTTCACGACTGGTGCGCGAGTTGGCCAGCCTCAAAATGGAATGCAGCCACCGCAATGAGGCGCCTCCAAATTCGTTTTTTCGCAGGGGAAGATAGCCTTTCACGCCTCTTTCACCTAAAGATTCCACAATTTTCTCCAATGTTTTTTTTGCTCTTGCCAATACGGCACATTTTGAGCGATCATCAACTGATTTTTCAGAAATATTTGCGGCAACCCAATTTGCTTCATCAGAAAAACTGTCAAATCGCTTTATATTTACAACTGAAGTGTTGTCAGGCTTTCTGCGGGCTTTTAATGGGCTTTTGCAAGCGTATCGACTGAAATTATTTGAAATAAGATTGTTGGCCAAATCGACGACCTCTGCGGGACAGCGGTAATTCTCGGGAAGTTGCCGCAATTCCATTGAAAACTCTTTCTGGAGCTCCCATAGGCGTTCGGAACTAGCACCATTCCATTGATAGATGATTTGATCATCGTCAGCCACAACAAAAAGATTCCTGGTTGCCGGATTAACAATTTGCTGTAGCATTCCATATTGAGAAAGGTTTGTGTCCTGGAATTCGTCAACGCATATATAAGGATAAATTCTCTGTATTTGCTTCCGAACTCCAGGGTGTTCTTTTAGAATTTTCAAGGATTCGGATATCAAACCGGGGAAATCAAGTGAGTTTCTCTTGATCATTAATGATCGATAGTGCCGATAGATTGCTGACAGCATCTCGGATTCGGCAAAAGAGTTTTTGCGCAATGCGCGCAAGGCTTTTTCGGGAGAAATGTCATTTTCAGAAAGGCGGTTGACAAGCGGTAGAAGCTTCTCGCTTGTTTGGTCAAAATGGTTCATGTTCGCCATATCTATGGCCTCATCGAGAAGTGAACGCCTGTCGGCATCTTCAGACAGGATGATAAAATCCGGCCTCAGACCAATATGGTGACCGTGTTTTCGCAGCAAATCGGCTGAAAACGAGTGAAAGGTTGTTAAAAGGGTCCGGTGTCTGGCATTTGGAACGAGTGCGGCAATTCTATCGCGCATTTCAGTCGCCGCTTTATTGGTAAACGTCAAACCAAGTATCTTGAAATATTTATCTGGAGTGGCATTAATCATTCTGGCAATGCGATATGTCAACACCCTTGTTTTTCCGGAGCCTGGCCCCGCCAATACCAGAAGCGGTCCATCCTCCCAATTGACAGCATGGTATTGGCTGTCGTTGAGTGTTGAAACATCAAGCATCACGCGGCACTCCTCGCCAATTTTCGGGCACGCTCAATCACGTCTTTAATCAATTCCGGAACACCTTCTTGACCTCGGTTAATTATCTCTTCCGCAACGATCAATGAGTTGCGCGTCTTGGCTCCTTTTTTCTGGGCCCTTAGAACTTGCCGCCAATGTTCAATGGTGCCATTTTCGGCATCAATGTTACCCCTCTTTTGATCTGCGATCGTAGCTTTATAAATCTCGCCAAAACCCTCCATGCAAAGAAACACTTCCATGGACCCGTGCTCAAGCATCTGAATGTGATCCTCCTCATTCCTGGCATTAAGATGCTCGCGAGCAGAATTTACATATTTTTCTCCTGCTTGATCTTTGTCAGCCAGCATCAGCCATTCAATGCCAAGCTCGTCGGCAAGCTTGATAAACTTCTCTACACCAACCGTTGAATATTCGATGCAGGAAATTCCATCGGCATGCAGGTCGTGACCCAAGGCACGGCCGCACTCAAAGATAAGCGGCACTTCTGTTTCGCCTTCAACCAGCAACCAGCAGCGTGAAAACAACAAGCTGCCTCGCATGGAGCGTACGTGATAATCGAGCTTTTTCAATTCATCATCAGTTAGCGAGCCTTCATTAAGTTTATGTACTGTTACTTTGCCATTCTTTCTTCGAAATCTACGTATGTTTTTAAGCGGTACACTTGCCAGTAAATCGCCGGAGTGGGTTGTGATTAGTTTTTGTCCGGAAATCTGTTTCAACATCTCGCCAACTGTTTTAATCGCGGAAGGATGAAGGTGGGCCTCCGGTTCCTCTAAAGCTAAGATAGGTTTGGCGTTCTCCCTATAACCTTCCTGCAATTGGCTCTGAAGGAAAGCATCAAACAAGCAGATTACAGCCAGACTCTGTGTGCCACTTCCATGCCGTGCAATTGGAATTTGCGCACCGGTTTTTGATGATAAATTTATCTGAGTGCGAGATAAGACATCGAATACTTTGGATGGAACGGCTTCAATCGATACTGGATCGGAATCACCATGAGGCAGCAATTCCGCCGTATTTTTTAGCCTGTCTTTAACGTTTTCAAATGCTGTATGATGATCTAATACTAACTTGTTGAGTTCAAGCAGAGCTGATTCAAGTTCTGCTCTTGTTTCCTCATCAAGTTCCAATGCGCGAACAAATGGTCTCCAAAATTGAGATCTAGGACGAAATTCTTGAGCCGCATCACGCAGTGAAGAAAGATAAAAGGTTGGGATTAACTGCTGAAGATTAATTAGAAGGCGTGGGTTCTTTGCTGGAGTCAGAATATTGCCCGCCAAGTCCAGGAAATCATAGTCCGTTGCATAGTTATTAAGCGTCTGATCAAACCGACTGGTTATTCTCAATGTTATACTTCTTAAACTGTTTTTATCAATTTGCTCTGCATCAGACAGGATTTGTGAAATTTCATCTGACCACTCACCTTCGCTCCTTTCCGCAAATGTCAACGTGATAACAATTGGTTCCGCTCTCGAGGGGTCGGAGGCCGCATCGGCCAAATGGTAATCATATTCCTCAAAAACTGCGCTTTTTCGTGTCAATGAACGCGTTAGACATAACTTGAGGGCATCGAGAATTGACGATTTGCCCGCATTGTTTTCGCCAATAAGCACACAAAGTTCATCAAGTGGCAGTGTCAGGTCTTCAATACCGCGAAAATTCTCTATCCGTATTTCTGTAAGCAACATAGATTCGCTACCCAATCTGCCAATTGCAGACATATCGGTGCAGCAACAACATAAGCTTTTGGTCGTTCATGCGGCATCCCATCCATCAGAAAAGTTACTTTAACACTCGCTTTTTTGCCGGTGTAGTGGCCAATCTCATGCCTGATCATTGCCGATGTCAAGTGCGGTTGTCCCAAAGTATGATCTGATGACCAGGGTTCGGGACGCTCTTTCGATTCTGCCACCCTAAACTGGCGGCGGTTTTGCCGCATTTCAAAGGCTATCGGTTAGGTGGCGCCAATCTGTGGTGCCATGAATAATCACCCGGCTATGTTTGTGATCCGTGTTCATCAATTCCAGATTGCATTCCTGCACCTCCCGCCCCAACAGCGTCATCATCTTGAGGGGGTGCCATCCCACTCCAGGGCATCCAAATGAATTCCAATACCTGCCAAAGTGGCGTTTATCTCTTTTTTCGAATGCGCGGCGGGAAACCTCCGAAAGAACAGTTCGGAAACTCTCTGCTTGTTTCCATTGGGGAGTCTCTGTAAACCTATCACCCACCTGAAGATGGCACCTGTTTTCAGGTTTTCGCGCTGAAAATCACTCAGTTCGGAAATGGGAAACCGTGCCTCCTCCGTTGGCGGCAGCTCACCTGTGGTGACATTGACAAGCCGCGCAACGAATTCTTCGCCTTTTATGGCCTCTACACTCCCCTCCCACTCCATCAGGGGAGTCAAGGACCGCGTCTCCAATCTTGATGAAGAATTCCGAACTGTTCGAAGCTGCATGGGTTGAAACAAATCATCTATAAGTTCACTTCTGCAATTTGAATAACTCGTGGAGTCGCGCGCAAGTGAGTTATTAGGCTGACCGCTTCCGGTGTTTGGTTTCCCGCCATTAATGAAATCACTCGATATGCGCTTGCAATCATCGATGAAGTTTTTCTTCAGCTCGAAATCCATTGACTCCCCTCCAGAGTAAACCGTTTCTTTGTTTCTGCCGTCAAAGATGTCCTGGAAAGTCAGTGATTGAAGCGTCATGTCAGGCAAGCTCCATTGATGATTGAGTCAGACTCGGCAATTAGCTTTTTGAATGAATTAATCAATATTTCAACAGCTGGCAATGCGGTGGTCACCTCGTGTTCGCTAAAAACTTGCATTTCACGCATGAACTGTAAAGTGCGACCTTCATAAAGACCTCATGGGATCCGACTGAATTGAGGCAGTCCAGGGATTAGGCCGCGTCCTTCACGGCGCGGGAGACATCAATCTTGTATGGATTCCAGAGGAGGAAAACCATGAAACGAACGACCTTGCGCACAAGCGC
>JAPOTF010000030.1 GCA_026709325.1 Roseovarius sp. | reverse complement strand
CGGCTTTTCGCATGTGAGATGCAGGCAGTGGAAAGGCAAATTCAAGGGTCTGAGGCCGGTTTTCGCGATTTCAGGCCCTTTTCGTGCCGATTCGCCGGATTCCGGACAGGCGTCACCGGCGCCCGGTGTCCAGACGCCCGAAAACGGTGGAAGGGGGGATCACGGCATGTGACGCTGCAACTGGTCGGACGATGTGATCAACGGCATCAACAAAAGATATGAAACCAAGGTGTGCAAGCAGGGGGGATTACAGTCCGACCTTGCAGACGACCGGTGCTAACTGGACTGCGTCTGTGCCGGAACCCTGAAGAAAGCGCCGGCACAATAAGTCCATTACGCGCCAAATGGGTTAAAACGGCAAGATTTCCGTTTGAGATGATTGTGCTGTTTCTGATGCGATCAATTGTCGCAACGGATAATGGAGATGGATCGTCTGATCCCGGGTAATGTTCATGAAGAACCGAAGGCACATCCGGTCTCCGTCCGGTTTCAATCGAAGATATGAAAAGGGATTCTGAAAGGGCCACGCTGCCTAATGCGGATTCTTGATTGGGGGTATATTCCCCTTCGTTGCCGCCCCGCCAGTTATGGAAGTGTGTAAAACGACACTTGCGCAAAAATAAAGAATAAAAAATTCGGGAAAACGGCGACCTGAAATTCTGCAGGGCCTTATTGGGATGTTATTGGTTGTTCAGAGAGATAATCCAAAAATTTTTTGATTCCATATTGCACGGTTTAAAAAAATGCTGTCACAGTAAAGCTGAATGCGGATTGTAATGCTGTGGGACTTGCGGTTTTTGCATTGAGGTTTCATTTACATTGCCATTCGCTACCGGAAGACGCCAATATGCGAATGTTTGGACCGCATTTGATTGGTTGGAACACATTTGGGGCGGGATATGCAATGTTGATGCCAGAGACATGGAAACCGGAGCACAAGCTCTTTGTGCACCAGGTGGGTTTTACCTGTCCGCCATTCGACTATGATGCGGCTCCAAGCGATTTTTTGCGAATGGCGCCGGAAACGGTGGGTGTGCATGGATGGATGATGCATGCGCCGGACTACAGGCACGGGCTTGATCAGAGGCGGGACAATTTCGGGCTGCTTGAGGATTTTGCGCATTGCATGTCGCGAAACGGCGTTGATGTGGCTGGGCAGGTCGGATCAAACTGGGTTCACGCGAGTGGATTGGGAGTGGAGGGAATTCGGCGGTTTTGCATGCGGCTGGAGGAACGTTGCGGAATCCGATTTCACATGGCCGGTTATGCCATGATTGAGGCGTTGCGCTCAATAAATGTCGAAAAGATTGCATTGAATGCGGCATATCATTTGCCGGAATGGTGGCAGGGAACGGTTGAATTTCTCAAAGAGGCCGGATTTGACGTCGTATGGGCGGGAAATTTTCACGATCAGGGCTGGTTTGAAACTCAGGAGGAAGTGAATTCCCGTCGCTGGATATTTGAAGCGGATCTTGCCGAGAAGTCATTTTTGCATGTCGCCGAGAAGGCTCCCGATGCCGATGCCTATCTCATAAACGGCATGTGCAATTTTCGGGATGTGCGGACTGGTTTGACCAAACGCCCCGTTCATCTTGCCAAATCACTGGAGTCGCTGCTTGGAAAACCTGTGGTTGGTCATGACATTGCGCTCTACTGGCGCGTATTCAAGTCATTGGATACAGCCCCCATCAGCTCGCAGGGCCAACTGCTGGAGGGTTTGCGTGAATAAGATTATCGCCTTGTGGGCCGTTCCGCGTTCAACATCCACCGCATTTGAGTGGATGATGCGTCAGCGTGGAGACATCGAGTGCCTGCACGAGCCATTTGGCAAAGCATGGTATCAGGGAGAGGAACCCCTTTGGCATCGCTACAGGCCCGGAGAAATCACCACGCCGGGACTTACACTCGAAAGCGTGTGGGAGGACATGAAGGAACGTGCCCGAAATGGCCCCGTATTTGTCAAGGATTTCGCCCATTATGTGAGTCACATGTGGACCCGGGAATTTCTTTCGCACTTCACCCATGCATTTCTGATTCGAAGTCCTTCCAAGACAATACCATCCATGCATGACAAATGGCCTGAGTTTCACGAGGGCGAGGTTGGATTTCCGGAACAGCGGGCGCTGTTTGACCTGCTCTGGGCCCTTGACGGAAAAATTCCGCCGGTTGTCGAAAGCGACGATCTGCTGAACAATCCCGAGAAAATGACAGAGGCGTTTTGCAATGCGGTTGGCATAGGGTTCATCCCGGAAGCCCTCAAGTGGGAGCCAGGCAATGATCCCTCGGCGCATAGCTGGTGGGACGGAGGGTCGTTTCATGCCAATCTCGCCAGTTCCAAAGGTCTTGCGCGGCAAACTCGAAAGTATGTTGAAATCGAGGATAGCGCACCTTGGGTGCGTCAAATTCATCGCCGAATGATGCCCCATTATGAATGGATGCATAAACACAGAATTCGCCTATAGCGGCCTCCGCGGCATTTTTCGGCGATTTCCGCTTTGGTTCTGTTTTTGATTGTCTGGAAGGGAGGGATTGTTCATGCAGGAATACTGGCGGAACCATGT
>JAPOTF010000058.1 GCA_026709325.1 Roseovarius sp. | reverse complement strand
CATGGAACTTTGTTTCTTTATCTCGTCAAGCGCAGCATCGAGAACATCTATGGTTCCAAGCGGTGCAGTATCTGTCATGAGTTTTCCTCCGCAATTGCTCTCTTGTTATAAAGACCTGCGTTTCAATCACCAAGCACTAGACGCAATCGGAGAGAAAAAGAGGGAATATATCGACATCAAGAACACAAATCTGAGACTTTGAAAAGTTATAAACCACTCGCAGATAGGAATATGCGTTGAAAGACGACTATAAACCGACTTTGCCATCCGAATCGGATGGCGCCGTGGATCACGTGGATATAGTTTTCAGTGATTGGCTGAACATTCAACGTCAGACATTCGGATCAACGACTATGCGACCTTTGACTTGTCCTTTGAGAATATCCGCTCCAAGCTGCGGCAAATCCCCCAGAACAGCTGGCCTGATCATGTCTTCAAGCTTGTGCAATGGCAAATCGCGGGAAATCCTCCTCCAAGCCTCAACGCGCCGGTCATATGGCTGCATAACGCTGTCAATGCCAAGAAGGTTCACCCCCCGAAGCAAAAACGGTATGACGGTTGCCGGCAATGACGCGCCGCCCGCAAGCCCCACGGCGGCAACCGAACCCCCATATTTCATTTGACCGAGCACGCGCGCGAGCATGGTGCCGCCAACCGCATCGACACATCCCGCCCAGCTTTCAGACTCCAGCGGCCGCTTCACCGTCTCATTGATTTCCGCCCGCGGAACAATCCGGCTTGCCCCCAAACCGCGAAGATATTCCTCCGCTTCCGGTCTTCCGGTAACCGCCGCCACTTCAAATCCAATGTCTGCGAGAATTGCGGTGGCGACACTCCCCACGCCACCTGCGGCTCCAGTAACCAGAACAGGTCCGTCGCCTTTTTGCAGACCGTGGGCTTGAAGCGCCATTATCGCCAGCATGGCCGTGAAGCCGGCTGTTCCGACCGCCATCGCCTGCCTTGCGTCAATTCCCTTCGGCAAAGGCACAAGCCAATCGGCCTTAACCCTGGCTTTTTGCGCATATCCGCCCCAGTGCGCCTCCCCAACCCGCCAGCCCGTGAGAACAACCCTGTCTCCCGTCTTGTAGCGATCATCATCGCTTTGCTCGACCGTTCCAGCGAAATCAATGCCCGGGACGTGGGGGTATTTTCTAACGAGACCGCCACCGGGACCAACGCATAGACCATCCTTGTAATTCACCGTGGAATATTCAACGGAAACAAGTACATCTCCGGCAGGAAGATCATTCTCTGAAATCCGCCTTACCGACGCATGCGTCTTTCCGTCGGTTTCATTCTTATCAACTACAAGTGCGTTAAACATCTGCCACTCCCCTGTTGCCGGGCGGAACCCGGTTGTTTTCATTCCCAAAACGATGCCTTTACCACCGCCCTGCGCATTCCGGCTTGCGTTTCCACCTCAAGCGCGCTCCCGGCATCCCAGAATTCTCTCGACATCATTCCAATGGCAACATTTGTTCCGTGATCGGGTGATCGGGCGGCGCTTGTAACCTGTCCCGCGCGCAACCCTTTGGCGTATAATGGCCAGGCGCGGTCACATGGCGGCAGTTCCCCCTCAATGGAAACAGGCCGTATTTTTCGCTTGATTCCCGCATCAAGCTCCTTTCGCAGCACCCGTCCGCCAAAGCAATGGTCAAGCAGACTTTCACTTACAAATTTTTCAAACCCGCATTCCAGCGGCGAATTCTCGCGAGTCATGTCATTTCCATAACTCAACAGACCGCCCTCTATTCTCTCGATCAAATTGGGACATCCGGCTCTGACCTGCAAATCCTCGCCCATCTTGAAAAGACTTTCCCATAACGGCTCCGCAAGTTTCGGATTTTCAAGATATATCTCAAATCCGCCCTGCCTGGAATATCCCGATCTGCTTACCAGCATATGGTCGCCGTGAAACTCAAATCTTCCGCATTCAAAAAAACGCAAACCATTTACGCGCGCCCCAAAAACCCGCTCCATCAAAAGCCCGGATTTCGGTCCCTGAACCGCAAGTGGCGAAACATCGGGCTCTTCAACCTCCACGTCAAGGCCATTGCAGGCCGCAACGGCCAAAACCCATAGCAGAAAATCGCTGTCGGCAATGGAAATCCAAAAGGTATCGGATCCCGCAGCAATTAGAACGGGATCATTCAGCATCCCGCCATTCTGGTCCACAACGGGAATATACATGCATTTTTTGGTCGACAGCGAACTTATATCGCGAGGTGTCAGCATTTGGATCAAGCGCATGGCGTCGGATCCCTTTACCTGCACCTGTCTTTCACATGAAACATCCCAAACCTGGACATGCCGTTTTAAATGATGGTAGTCGGCTTCTATGCCTTCAAACGAGGAAGGGAGCAGCATGTGATTGTAAACAGTATAGCTTTTAACACCGGCCGCTTCCACGAAATCGGTAAAATGCGTCCGCCGCACCCGGCGTGATGGCGTTATGCCGGTCATTGGCCCTTTAACCTGAACTGCATGTTTTCAAGAACAAGCATTTATGTCGATTATCTGGGCCCTTTCCAATTGATCGGGCATATCTCTGCCGATTTTCCCTCAAAATCCCAAACCCGACCGTAATCCCGCACCTTGCTTTTAAGTCCCCTGGCCGCAATGATGTCCGGTCCCATCCAATATCCTGTATTTGTAATCATAACCGGATGGTCGGGACTGGCTCCTTCAATCATCTCAATCTCTCCCTGAATTTTTCTTCCAATGTAAATTCCGCGCCTGTTTCTCTCTCGCACAATCTCGACTGAATGCCTTTCCGCTCCGATTATTTCACCAACGAGCATGGTGAACAGTCCAGTGGTGCCGCCCGCCTCTCCCGAGAATATTTTCAGCAGCCCGTTATATGCCGTGCCCGAAGCGCTTTCATCTATGTATGCGGCAACCTTCCAGTTGCCCTCGGCCATGCGTCCCGGGATGTCCACAAGAAGTCCGACATTGATTCCCGTCAGACTTTCACCTTCATAATGACCTTCATCAATGACAATCCCCATCCAGGCATGACAATGCCCGTCGGTTGGCGGGTGCTTTCCCAAACTGACCACGCACGGGCAGAAAACAGTGCACGAGCAATTCAGAAAAAGCTCTCCCTTTATTGCCCATTCAGTGGGCGACATGTTGCGTCTTTTGGGATTTGGCATCCTGTTGTCAATGCGCTGGGATACCGGCAGCCTGTCCGAATTCGGGAGTCGCTTCAGAGCCATGGTTCATCCTCCATTTAAAAGCGGAATCGCGATTGCCGCCATTCCGCCAATGATCAGTAAAGTCCCAGCGGGCCGCATAACGCGACTGCCAATCTGAGGCAGCTTTTCAAGTACCATAAATACTGTGGCCAATCCCATCCAGAGAAGATTCATGACCCCTCCCGCAAACCCCAGAGCCATAATCCCCCAGCAGCAAAAAACGCAATATTTCCCCAGTCCAAGCCCCATTCCGACACCACCCGAAAACCCGGGTTTCCAAGCACCCAGATAATATGTCATCGGGGCCTGGCATACACCATGGCAAATCTGCTTGATGCGGCTGAACTGGAACGCTCCAACCGCGATCAGCAGCATTCCGGAAACCGTGGTTGATTTAAGCATGCCAAGCATGTCAACGACGCCGCCATGCAAAAGAGCCAGTTGCATCGCGGCGGCAATCGCCGCAAAAAAAACCCACATCGAGCCATATCCAAGCAATACGCCGGTCCAGCCACCCCAGCTCGCGTTCGCGCCGACCATGAGAGCTTCATATGTTTTAAGAGCCGGCACCATTGAGGGAAGCATCATGGCCGCCATCATTATGGCCCACATTGCAAATAGCGGTCCATATTCGGCCATGGGCATGCGCATGTTCATTCCGGGATCCATCATGCGCATCGCGTCTCCCCTGGGGCCCGTTTGCCCGATCAGATTGAGATCCATTTCCACCGCCATGGAATACATTGCCGCCCATGCCGCGAGAACGACCAAAAAAAAACCAACCCATAAAATATTGCGGGGAAGCGAAAGCAAGTTCACGTGTCTCCGTTGATTTTCCATAAACGGACTATTTGAAGTCGCTGCGGGAAACAAGCGTTTTAGAGTGGAGATTTTCCCGTTGCAGACCGGAAAATCTCCCTCAGGCAAAAAAGCCCCCCTGCATCAAGGGGGCTTGGTATTTCCATGAAAAAGCCGTTAGCCGAACATGTCAGCCGTTATTCCAGCATACCAGCCAACGCTTTCCTCGTACGTTGCCTTGCGCAGGGCCGCATCCTCGCCGGTTTGACTGATAAACCCGTCCACCTTGGCTATTTTTTCGTCTGTTGCCTCATATGTCGCGCCGACCTTGACTCCATCATCGGTGTCGATAAGGCTCCAGCAGGTGTTGGAGAACCTGGCCGGGAACACCTTCGAACCGGTTAGCTCCCCGCGAACCGCCATTGCCGCAACCTTTGCCTGGCTGTTGGCCGAAAAACCGGATTTTGGCATGTCGCCCTGATTTGTCGCGTCTCCAAGAACATGAATGTTCTCATCCATGCGGCTCTGCATGGTGTGGCCGGTAACCGGCGCCCAGTTACCCTCGTTTATGCCTGCAATTTCGCATATCTTGCCCGCCTTCTGGGCGGGTATGACATTGCAGACATCAACCTTTTCCTCCACACCGTCAATGGTCACCGTCATGGCATCTGTGTTAACGCTTGCGCTCTGGCCGCCCATATCGGGACCAAGCCAGTCAATCATGCCACCGTAGTGATTGTCCCATCCTTCTGTAAACAAAGCCATTTTTGAAAATTTCGGCTTTGGGTCCACAACAAGTATTTTTGCTGTGGGGTTTATGCCCTTGAGAAGATGCGCAACCATGGAAATTCTCTCGTATGGTCCCGGTGGACAGCGATAGGGGTTTGGCGGCGCCACCATCGCATATACCCCGCCTTCAGGCATTGCCTCGATTTGCGCCTTGAGCAGTTCGGTCTGACTGCCGGCCTTGTATGCATGCGGCATCTTGTTCTGTTTGGAAATGTCCCATCCCTCAACGGAACCATCAATGAAATCAATGCCGGGACTCAGGATCAGACGATCATAGGGCAATACCGCCCCTCCCGCCAAAGTGACCGATTTTGCGTCACGATCCACGCCAATCGCCCAGTCGTGAACCACATTGATCCCATATTCGCTGGCAAGCGCGCCATAGCTGTGACCTATGCTCGAGATATCCCTAAAACCTCCAATGTACAGGTTTGAGAAAAAGCAGGTGTAATACTGACGGGTTGGTTCAACCAGTGTCACATCAATTTCGCCATCGCTGTCCTTGGCAATGTAGCGCGCCGCGGTTGCCCCGCCGGCTCCTCCACCGACAACAACCACGCGTTTGGCGTGACCGCTCGCGATTACCATCGGTGACGAGAGAATTGCCGCCGCGGCAGCTCCGGTCCCGATAAAGGTTCTTCTGTTAAGTATCATGTCTTCTCCCTCTTTTTTGATGGATATCAGTAATCCATTTTGATCGACTCGAAAAAAGCCGCCAATCCGGCAATTTCCTCGTCCGACAGACGCCCCGCAACCAGTTGCATAACGGGATTGGAGCGAATCTTAAGTTTATAGGCATGCATTACGATGATAAAGTCTTCCGACGGCCAGCTTGCAATGGAGGGAATGCCTTCATTCCCGCCATCCCGCCCATGGCATGTAACGCATTCGCTTGAAAGATATTCCCCATATTCGGGATCACCCTCCATTCCAAGTATTTCCGGCGGCAGGTCCACTTCAAGTTGCGGTTCGGGCATGTGGTCGATTTCACCATGTTTGGAATCTTTTGAAAACTGTTTCAGATAGGCCAGCAAATCCACCCTGTCCCCGTAATCACGCAATCCGGGATAATTCATTTTGGTCCCCTCGACAAATGACCGTGGATCGGCCAGATATGCGTCAAGAGTTTCGCAATTCCATACAAGACCCGCCTCTCCAGCGCGGATGAGCGGCATCGAATACCTGTACCTTTCACTGCCGGTTGCCGCCGTACGTCCAAAAATGCCGTTCAAAGGAGGTCCAATCCGATTTCTCGCACCAGGTCCAACATCATGGCAGGAACTGCATTCGCCATAGACGGCTTCACCGAGAAGAGCCTCACCGTCGACACACGCTTGCGCATTGCCTGCCGCAAAGAGAAAAACCGCCAAAACACATCTACCAAACATCCGATTCAATGCCTTGAGACCTTCTCTTTTCGAATTTTTCCTGCAGATAGCGCTGGAAACCCATTTCCCTGTATTTTCCCTCAACAACATATTCAAGCGAGGACATGTAATGGAAAGGGCGAAGAAATCCCGGCAAGCGAAACGCTTCAGCGTTTTCCATGCTGACGGCGCCAGCGTTTTCAGCGGCGAAAATTATGGTTGTGGGAGTGAAGCTGACACCCCACTTGGATGCAATATCCCTTTCTTCCAGCGTTTCTCCGTCGAAATCCAGAACCTCCCTTGATCCCCAAAGGTCAAGTTGCAAAACGTCGAAATTTTCCTGAATATATTCCACTATATCCGTCTGGGCAAAATTGACCTCGTGCAGTTCCCTGCAATAGGGGCAGCCGGCCTGCTCAAAAAGAACCAGAAGATGCCGCCCTTCGCCGGCCGCGGTTTCAAGATCATCGCCCATTTCAAGAAACGAATCCATAAACCACGGCTGCTTGTGCAAACCATCGTCTCCCACTTCCGCTGAACTTGCCGTCCCTCCGGCTAGCGCGTACATGGCAAGCAGAGCGCACGCCAGTCTTCCAGTAAGCATGTCAAGCCCTCCATCGCTGCTTAAATTCAATTCTTCCCTTCATTTTCAATCATTTCACGACAGTCGCCAGTGAATCATTGGATAATGGCCGCATCCCATTGCGAGAACGACCTGAGGTACTCCGTCAAGGCGACAATGTCGGAATCCTTTCTGAGACCGTTGAAAGACATTCTGGTTCCCTTGACATAGCCTTTCGGATCGGACATGAACGCGGCTAGCGTCTCTTCATTCCATGTCATGCCCGCAGCGCCCATTTCCTTTAGGGCGCCCGAATATTTAAATCCGTCAATTCCGGCCATTACCCGACCCATAACGCCATTGAGATGCGGTCCAACCCTGTTAGCGGCTCCTTCACCAACCTGATGGCATGCCTTGCACTTTTTAAACACCTTCTCGCCGGCTTCGATCAATTTCCCGTCAAGCGGCGCTGCAGCGGAATCCCCGGGGTTCGCCACGTCAACCGATGCCGTTTCAGCGCCTGGTGATGAAATTGCGTTTTCCCCATGCGCCTCGGATTCATTCTCATCCTCTTCGGGCGTCACGTCAAGTACCACCGCACGCATGGTTATCTCCACGCTTTCCTTGCAGTTTTTCATGCATGGATCTGAATTCCAGAAATGCGCTTCCGATATTTCACGATCATCCACAATGAATCCATCCGCATTGGGCATTGCCACGTCAAGAAAGTTCCCGTTCGACAGCGTAAAATCCTCTTCAACCAGATCATTGGAATATAGAATGTAGGCGGTTATCGCATAGGTCTCGTCAACGCCCAGAGTCTGGGCGGCTCCAAATGGCATTGAGCGATGAACGTAATCCCATGCAGTGGAGAGATACGGCCAGTAGCTTCCCACCGTCTTCAGGGGATCCTCATCCGCAAGTGAACCCTCGCCCCCCGCAAGTTCCGGCCAGTTGTCGACACCTTCGGCAAATTCGCCATGACATGTTGCGCACTTGTCGGAAAACAGAACTTCACCATCCGCTACCGATCCCGACCCTGCGGGCAGGCCCGTGCCGTCGGGACTTACATCGAGATCCCATGCGTCAATCTCCTGCCGCAGCGCTTCGCGTCCAAGTCCAAGCATGCTCTGCCGATCCATGAAGACCGTGTCGGCAGCTGCCATTGCAATGGCATATGCGGAATCCGGAGCATTCGACATGACGCGAGGATTCTCCGGCACTTCGACAATGCTTTTGTCGGCGAGATTATAGGCCACGGTCAGCATAAAGGCGGTCGCAAGGCCCGAAACGGCATATAGCCTAAGAGACTTCGACATTCTCGGCCTCCCCGTTGCTCCTCACCCACCATGTCTGGATGCAGTTGTTGTGATAGATGGAGTTTTCGCCTCTTGCTTCCCGCAATTGCCGTTTTGTCGGTTGCACATAGCCGGTGTCATCGCGGGCACGAGACTGAAGAAGCATTTCCGTTCCGTCCCAATTGACATCAAGATAAAACCGGCTGAGAGCCTTGCTTTCCCCTTCCCTTGCAAGTCGCGCGGGCCGCCAGTTCATTCCGCCATCAATCGAAACGTCGACTCCGGTAATTGAGCCTCTGCCCGACCATGCAAGCCCGTTAATCACAAGGGGGCCCGGGCCATGGAGAATCGGGGATTGGGGGGATGGAGACGTTACAACGGATTTGGCGTCCATCACCCAGGTCCACTTGCGTGACACACCGTCTTCAAGGGTGTCCGTATACTTTGAGGTTTCCTCGCGACTTTCAACAGGTCCATTCGCAACTTCGACCCGGCGAAGCCATTTGACCCACAGATTGCCCTCCCAGCCTGGAACGACAAGTCTAACGGGATATCCATGCTCCTTTCGAAGCGCTTCGCCATTTGCCTTGAATGCCACAAGAACGTCATCAAGCGCCTTCTCCATTGGAATCGATCTTCCGTTGGAGGACGCATCGGCACCTTCGACATATATCCATTTGTCCGCCAGATTGCCGGCTTCGCCCAGACCCGCTTCGTTAAGCAATGTCTTGAGCGGAACGCCTGAATATTCCATGTTGTGTATCATTCCATGCGTAAACTGGACGCCATTAAGTTGCGCCCCCGCCCATTCCATTCCCGTGTTGGCGGCGCATTCACAGAAATAAACATGGTTTTCACGCGGAAATCTCTCGAGGTCGGCATAGCTGAAGACAAGCGGTCTATCGACCAGCCCATTGATCATAAGCCGGTAATCTTGCTTTTTCAGTTCAATCGCGCCGGAATGATGCCGCTCAAACGCGCAGCCCTGGGGAGTTATCGTTCCGTCCAGCGCATGAATGGGGGTAAAATTTATCGAGCTTATCGTATCGGCCGTCAGCCACTCCACATTCCTGCGTATCACGTCCCCCTCGAAACGGACTGGCAATCCGTAGGGGGTTGCGTCCACGCCGTCACCAAGACCGCTTGCCCACTCCTGCACTTCCGAAATCAGAGGGTCCGGACCGGCCTTTGCGGACGTCAAAGCCGCGGTTCCCGTCACCGTGGCGCCAGCGGCCACCGCTCCCTTTAAAAACGCTCTGCGCGTGGCGTTTTTGTCCTTACTTCCGGCATTCATGCTTCACTTTTTCCTTTTCTTTCAGGCATTTTCCCGATTGGTCTCGATCCGCCATGCGCATCGTCTCCCGCTCAGGTCCCGGACACCTTGACATTCCGGTTTGGCGTCACTTCAACAGTGCCGAGTTTGCGAACATGGTTTTCAACAACATCCCATATTTGCGGTCCTTCGGTGTTTTCATTTACGCTGGCCCAACCTGCGACAACATAGTTTCTCGCAGGATCAATCACTTCTCCGCTTTTCAAAAGAGTCATGTCGGATATGCGCTCTCCCTGGGGTTTGGACACGTCAATCGAATACCCCATGCCTCCAACCCTCACCATGTCGCCGCCCTGCTGATAATACGGGTTTGGGTTGAAAATGTTGTCCGCGACATCTTCGAGAACCACCTTGAGAAACTCGCCCGACATTTCCACGCGATAGGCTTTGCCGTAGGTCATCGATGTGACATTCCATATGTCTTCGCGGGTAATGTCGTCGCCCGGAATCAGGCTTGGCCCCCATCTCACTCCCGGACTTAGGGCGATATCGGCGTCACGCTCGTCAATCAGGGCGCCGCAAATCAGGTCGTCCCATGTGCCGTTAAAGTTCCCGCGCCTGTACAATGTACTTTCCGTTCTGCCGACAACCTCTTTCATCTTGTCGAGATATGGCGCGCGCTGCATGTCGATCAGCGCGGTCATTTCGGGATCGGGTTCAATTACATCGCTGAATATTGGAATAAGCTTGTGGCGGAATCCCTTCATTTGCCCGTTTTGAACATCAAGATCGATTCGGCTCACGAATTTTCCATTCGAACCCGAAGCCACAATGACAGTGTTTCCGACAACAACCGGTTCGGGGATGGCATCGTGCGTGTGGCCAGAGAGCATAACGTCAATTCCCTCGACATTTCCGGCCATCCGCTTGTCCACGTCAAACCCGTTATGGCTGAGGGCAACGACAAGATCGGCACCCTGTTCACGCACCTCGCCCACAATTTCACGCATGCGGTTGTCGCGAATGCCAAAGCTGAAATCGGGGAACATCCATCCCGGATTGGCAATTGGCATGTAGGGAAACGCCTGGCCGATTACCGCAATCCTGACCCCTCCGCGCTCAAAAAACCGGTAGTCTTCGAACTCTTCCGACGGTTCGTCCCATTCCGCGTCGAAAATGTTTTGACCCAAAGCCCCGAAAGGAAGTTTGCCGACCATTTCCCTGAGCCGCTCCTGGCCCAGTGTGAACTCCCAGTGGAATGTCATTGCGTCCGGTTTCAGGGCGTTCATGACATTCACCATGTCCTGCCCCTTCGTGTGGTAGCATGTATAGGAACCGTGCCAGGTATCGCCGCCGTCCAGCAGAATTGCATCCGGTCGATCGGATCTTATGGCGTTTACAACGGTCGCAACCCTGTCGAGCCCGCCCACTTTTCCGTATTCCCTTGCAAGTGACGCGAAGTCGTCATGGGTAAGCGCATATGCCGATGGACTTCCGTCAACCAAGCCATACGCCTTTCGAAAATCGGAGCCGGTTATGTGGGGAACAAGTCCCCTGTTGGGCCCAACTCCAATGTTGACCTCGGGTTCGCGAAAATAAATCGGCTTCAGCTGGGCATGTATATCGGTAATGTGGATTAGGCTTACATTGCCGAATTTCCCAAATTCCAGCAGCTTGTCCTGGGTCAGCTTCTGCCGGGCGGCAAGTTTTGCCCAGTTTCCAAATCCACTGGCGCCGACAACTGCCGATGCTGCCATGCCAACTTGCAGAAAATCGCGTCTTGATATCATGTTGTCTTCCAACTTCTCAATATATTCGTTTTCTTGAATGTAATAAGTCAAGAAAAACCCCGTGATCCAGAAAGACCACGGGGTTCACATTGATCAGTTTCGCACTGACGGGCCTTCTACGCTCAGACCATTGCCACGACTTGCGACATAGAGTTCAAGAGCCACAAATTCCGGACTGCCGGGCTTGTAGGTTTCGGCGCGCGTATCCCGGACACACCCTTTGAAACGGGCGTGAACCGTGTTTAGCTTGGTGTTTTTCAAACGATAAACGGGAAATCCGTTTATGTGTCCCTGACTCAAATGGTCGGCGCGGATCATGTTTCCGTTGTTGTCCTCGTGGCAGTTGGCGCAGCTAAGCTCAAGCTGGCCAGTACGGGTGTAGTATAGCTCTCTTCCCCACTCCCAGTCGGATTGCGCCGGACCGTCAATGGCCACATTGACGGGCATTCCACGTGACTGAAGCGAGATCAGAGCCTCCATGTTGGCCATCTTGCCGCCCGTATATTTGTACGGGTCCGCCCCCATGTTTTCGACTCTGCAGGAATTAATCTGCATTGCCAGGGTTCGAACCTCTTCGGTGGCGTCGTTCCATTTTGGATATACGGCTCTCACTCCCTTCATGGTCGAGGGATCCTGATGGCATGTCGCGCAGGCCTTGCCTTCGGTTCCCTCTACAGTGTTCCACGCATCGGCCGCCACGTCGACAAACACCATTCCGGGATTGTCAAAGTCATCCGCCTGCAGCGACTGCGTTTCGTCCGTTCGGTAATGCCATCCTGACAGCAGTTCATCAAGCGGCGTATCCGCCATGTGTTCCGGAACCGCCGCCCTTGTGGTCATGGTGAGTTCGCCATTAATCACAAGAACGTCATTGTCTGGGCCGGCGCTGGCCATTCCCGCGGAAAAGACAAGCACTGCAATCGCGGCGGTTTTCATTGATTTCATGGTTAAATTTCCTCCCTGGATAACCTGCCCCGGAACCGGAGAGAGGTTTCCGTGATTTCCCGTGGATCAAGCCACCTGTATTGTCTTGACTTCCTCATATACCGAGCCGTCATCGTCATGCCAGACAAACTTGAAATCCCCGCTTTCCGTCACGGTGGCATCAAATTCAAAATACGGATTTGTCGATATTGCCGGTTCCATTGCAACATCGATAATCGTCTCTCCCGCAAGAGAGCAGGTGAACCGATTTATTATGGACCGGGGAATTTTGTTCCCCTCCTTGTCCTTGCGCTGGCCAGATTCCATCTTGTGGCTGATAAGGCACTTGATTGTTACCACATCGCCCGACGATGCGGTTTTCGGGACTTTCACTCTGGGACGTACGCCTTTTGCCATTTTTCCGTTCTCCTCCTACTCAGCCGCCGCAGCCGCCTATTGTGACCTTGACGGTCTTTTGCGTTCTCGCAAAACTTCCATCCGCCATCTTGGCGACGGCAACTATATCCTGAGTCCCCGCCAGCCGAATTCTCGTTTTTGCCCTGGATTCTCCCGCGAGCGGTCCGAAATTGAATGTTGCCACCGGCGGAAGCGGATTGCCCGTTGCAAGCACCATGATTGCAACGGCCCCATCAGCGGAAACCTCAATTGGAACGGTGTTGCCATTTTCCGCGATTTCCGGCGCAACAAGATTCACGCCGCCCTCGGCCATGTCGGCACCGCCGGTGAACTCGTCAACCAGATCATCTACCATCGCAAATGAAGGCACTGGCATCATTGCGGTCAGAACGGCAGCCCCTCCTGTTGCCATTGTTTCACGTCTAGTGAATTCCATTCTCTTCTCCTTTGTCTTTTGAACAATCTCTGCCCGCTATTCCCTCTGCGTAAGCAGAAAGGCGACAACATCCTCTATCTGCTGCGCCGTGAGCAAAGGCGTCAGCGGACCGTCTGCCGCCTTGCCGGTAAAACCCCTGCCCGGACGGATGAAGCCGTCGACCTTGTAATACGCGGGCATCATGCTTCCTTCAAACGTCATTTTGGCATTGCTGACAATGCCGCGTATTTCCGCTTCGTTCCATCTGTCGCCGACACCATCGAGCGCGGGCCCGATTTCGCCGTGAAACGGCGCGTCATTCAAGTCGGCAAGAGCGTGACATGCTATGCAGTTGCCAATGGACTTCGATTTCATGACAATTGCGCCATTGGCGGAGTCGCCCGCTTTGGATGTCAATGGCGTTTCAACAGCGCCATAATCGTCATACCGCACGTCTTTTGGGGCAATTTCGCCGGCAGACAAATGCCCGGCAACCAGCGCCGACGCGGCCAGTATAAATGTTGCTATCTTCATTTTTCCTCCCAAGGCTGTTTCGCGACCAAAGCGTCCTCTCGCGGCACAGTATAGTTTCCGGCTGCATGCAATTGCAATAACAAATTCGATTTTTTGAATTTTAAATTCAACCTTTTTCAATTTGACCCGAAAACGCATATTAAATATATTTTTCAACAGGTTGTTTCACGTGACATACTTCCCGAAACCCGCGGCGCAGCGAAATCTGGATACCCGCGTGTGTTTTCACTGGACGACGAGCGGATTGCTTCAAATGCTCCGCGATCAAAAAAATCAGGTGGAAAAGCGATTTTAATGCCATCGCGTCAGGCGAGTCGAACAACACCGTCGCCTCATCATTTTCCGGCAGCGGCTCGGCACATGAACGAATACCCGCAAATCGGTTTCCTATATCGCGCGGGAAGCTTCAAGCATCCAGTTCGCGATGACGCTAATTTGATTGGTCATCAGCAGAACCGAAAATCCAATCAGCAACAGTCCCATGGTTTTTTCCGCAAATGGCAGGTGCCTGCGGAACCTTGAGGCAAACCGCAGGAACGGCTTTATGAACAGCGCGGCAATTACGAACGGCAGTGTAAGGCCAACTCCAAACACAACCAGCAGACCGACCCCGCGCCAGGCGGTCTCCTCAAATCCGGCAGTGAGAAGGACGGCAGTGAGAACCCCGCCCACGCAAGGGGTCCATCCGGCCGCGAAGGCCAGACCCACAACATACGACCCAAAAAGAGACATTGCATTTGCGCCTCCAGCCTCAAATCTGAATTGACGGTCGAGAAATCCAATTCTAAACACGCCCAGAAAATGCAGTCCCATGAGAAAGACAATTGCCGCGGCCGCATATCGGAATTCCAACTGATACTGGCCAAAAAGGCGACTTGCGGCAAACGCCGTCGCACCCAGCAGCACGAAAACGGTTATGATGCCCGCGGAAAACGACATCGACGAAATCACGGCCCTGAGTCGCAAGCCTGGAGGCAGTTCTCCTTCGCCATTGAGAACCGCCAATCCGGAACCGGCCATGTAGCCGAGATAAAACGGAACAATTGGAAGTATGCAAGGTGAAAAAAACACCACAAGGCCACCTATGAACGCACCCCACAATGTTATGTCAAACATAAAGACAATCTCCTTATGGCAAATCCGGACTTGCGGTAATATAACAAGACATATTCATCAGTGGAACTCTTCAGCTATGCGAAAAATCCTGAGGCCAATTTCTCTTGCGCTGTTTCTGATGTTCTCGCCCGCGACCGCGGCCGAACTCATAATGGTTGAAAGCAGGGGATGCCATCATTGCCGCGAATGGAAAAGCGCAATGGGACATGTTTATCCAAAAACCCGCGAGGGGAAATTCGCGCCTTTAAGAATTGTCGACATTGCGGACGGTCCTCCCGGGAATGTGAAACATGCGTTGCCGGTGGTCTTCACGCCTACGTTCATCCTGACGGAAAACGGAAGGGAACTTGGCCGCATAACCGGTAATCCGGGAGAAGATTTCTTCTGGTGGCTTCTTGGCAAACTGCTGAGCGAAAACACCGATTTCGACAATTTCGTGGATTCAGGGAAAAAATCCCGGGATTGAATGTGCAAAAGAGGCCCCGACATTGCCATTGCCCCAATTTGACATTTCCATCGGCGACGATGAGATTGACACGATGATTGAGAATGCCACGAGGGCATCGAATTTCCTCAAGGCGATAAGCCACGAAAGCAGACTGATAATTCTATGCTATCTGGCTACCGGGGAAAAATCCGTTACGGAGCTTGAAAAACTTCTTTCATCAAGGCAGGCCGCGGTTTCGCAGCAGCTTTCGCGTCTCAGAGTTGAGGGGCTGGTTGCTCCAAGGCGTGAAGGCAAGGCAATATACTACCGGCTTGCAGACGAACGTTCAACGCGAATGCTTGAACTTGTTTACGAGCTGTTTTGCGAAGACGGGAACAATGACCGCGCGGAAAGTCAAGAAAAGGATTAACTGCACAAAATGTTCGACTGGATAAGCGATGACGCTCTTGTGGCGCTAATTGGACTTGCATCGGGAACATTGCTTGGACTTGCCGCAAGGATTGGGCGTTTCTGCACGTTGGGCGCAATTGAAGACATGTTCTACGGAGGTTCCACAGAGCGAATCCGCATGTGGATACTGTCCATTGGAATCGCCATCACGGGAACATTCGCGTTGACCGGCCTTGGTTTTATGGACGTTTCGGAATCCCTGTATCTTTCCATTGAATGGGTGCCTCTGGCCTCTGTGGTTGGCGGTTTGACGTTCGGGTATGGAATGGCCCTCTCGGGAAATTGCGGCCATGGAATCATCGCCCGACTTGGAGGAGGCGACATGCGCGCCTTCGTCATGATGCTGGTAATGGGACTTAGCGCTTTCGTCGTTCTATCAGGCCCGCTTGGCTATTTGCGCGAGTGGCTGTTCTCCAGTTCTCCCGTTACAGGAACCCCGCCGGGAATTGCTCATCTGCTTTCCTCCATGACAGGTCTGCCGGTGGCGATGATCGGGATTTTCATTGGAGTGGCACTGTCTGTCGCGGCTCTGACCTCAAGGGAAATGCTGGACAATCCCAAATCGATATTCTGGAGCATTGCCGTTGGCACCGCCATCATATCCGGATGGGCGGGAACCTACTGGGTTGCGGCAAACGGCTTTGCGGCCATACCTGTCACATCACACAGCTTCTCCATTCCAGTTGGAGAGGCAATTCTTTACGCCATGACAGCGTCTGCGCGCCCTCTCACTTTCGGAACGGGCGCCGTGGCTGGCGTCGTTCTCGGTTCAGTGGCCGGTTCGCTTTTCAAGAGGCAGTTCCGATGGGAGGCATGCGAAGACCCGCGAGAACTTCGAAGGCAGATTGCGGGAGCGGCGCTGATAGGCGCCGGCGCGGTGATTGCGCTTGGCTGCACAATTGGCCAGGGAATGTCCGCATTTTCTGTTCTCAGTTATTCGGCGCCGATAACGTTTCTGTCAATCATTGCCGGAGCCGCATTCGGATTGCGTCAACTTATTTCAGGCTTCAATCCCGCAATATAGAGCCACATCGTCCTCTAAAGGCGCCTACGATGACTTCAACTTCAATATGCGCAAAAAATGCGCATAACGGCAATGTTACGCATTGCCCTCAACGAAAAGACATTCTAAACAGCGAATGTAATCGGTTGAGCGGCATGTCCGCCACAACCTGCATGCATCACGATGGAGGCGCCACATGGCAGATGTAGCCTTGCACGGGCACGATGACAATCGCGGGTTTTTCACCCGCTGGTTCATGTCAACCAATCACAAGGATATCGGAATTCTGTATCTGGTAACTTCCGCGGTTGTCGGCCTGATATCAGTTGTCATGACAATATATATGCGACTGGAGCTTATGGAGCCCGGTGTGCAGTACATGTGCCTTGAGGGAGCCCGCTTTATCGCATCCGCAAGCGAATGCACTCCGAACGGCCATTTATGGAATGTCATGATTACCTATCACGGCGTTCTGATGATGTTTTTTGTTGTCATACCGGCACTGTTCGGCGGTTTCGGAAACTTCATTATGCCCATGCAAATCGGCGCCCCGGACATGGCATTCCCGAGAATGAACAATTTGTCCTACTGGATGTATGTTGCCGGAACGTCGCTTGGCGTCGCTTCACTGCTCAGCCCCGGTGGCAACGGCCAGCTTGGATCGGGTGTCGGGTGGGTTCTCTATGCGCCTCTGTCAACAACCGAACAGGGAATGTCAATGGATTTGGCGATATTTGCCGTGCATGTCTCGGGCGCCAGTTCAATTCTGGGCGCAATCAACATGATCACAACCTTTCTGAACATGCGCGCGCCGGGCATGACACTGTTTAAAGTGCCCTTGTTCTCCTGGTCCATATTTGTGACGGCGTGGTTGATCCTGTTGTCGCTGCCCGTGCTTGCGGGCGCAATTACCATGCTTCTGACAGATCGCAATTTCGGCACCACGTTCTTTGATCCGGCCGGGGGCGGAGACCCGGTGCTATATCAGCACATACTGTGGTTTTTCGGCCATCCAGAGGTCTATATCATCATTGTGCCCGGTTTTGGAATAATATCGCACGTGATTGCCACATTCTCCCGCAAACCCATATTCGGCTATCTTCCAATGGTCTGGGCACTGATAGGAATTGGCTTCCTTGGTTTCGTTGTCTGGGCGCACCACATGTATACCGTCGGCATGTCGGTTACGCAGCAATCCTATTTCATGCTTGCGACAATGGTGATTGCCGTGCCCACGGGGGTTAAGATTTTCAGCTGGATAGCGACAATGTGGGGCGGGTCGATCGAGTTCAAGACCCCAATGCTATGGGCATTTGGCTTTCTGTTTCTTTTCACGGTTGGCGGCGTGACGGGCATTGTTCTTGCCCAGGCCGGCGTGGACAGGGCATATCACGACACCTACTATGTCGTGGCCCATTTCCACTACGTGATGTCACTTGGAGCCGTGTTCGCCATTTTTGCGGGCATCTATTATTATTTCGGCAAGATAACGGGACGGCAATATCCCGAATGGGCCGGGAAACTGCACTTCTGGACGATGTTCATAGGATCGAATCTAACCTTTTTTCCTCAGCACTTTCTGGGTCGTCAGGGAATGCCGCGCCGGTATGTCGATTATCCAGAGGCATTCGCATTGTGGAACTACTGGTCCTCTGTTGGGGCATTCCTTTCATTTGCCAGTTTCATATTCTTCTTTTGCGTAGTTTTCTACACGCTTTACCGTGGAGCGAGAATCACGGAAAACAACTACTGGAACGAATATGCCGACACGCTGGAATGGTCCGTGTCCAGTCCTCCGCCGGAGCACACTTTTGAAATTCTGCCAAAGCAGGAGGAATGGGACAAAAGTCACGCCCATTGATTGGCATGCGAAAAGCAATGATCGGCTCCGGAAAATTCCCGGAGCCTTTTTCGTTTCGGTGCATGGAGAAATGCGGGTACATTTCAAAAATCAATGCACCGAAAAGTGTTTTTCATGATATTCACGCAGGCAGTTTTTGATTGGGGGTTTTATGCGAGAAAAGCGTCAAGGCGTTTTCGACAACTCGTCATCATGTTGTGGAAAGTCTTCAGACAGCATGGACCGAATATCTCTCAGAGATTACGTAATTGAAGCGGATATCGGAGCTTTTCAGTCTGAACGCGGCGGCAGGCAGCGGATCCGATTCAATCTTGCCGTCGACATAAAACCGCCGGACATGCCGATGGAAGACGATGTGGACAGGATACTCTCATACGACTGCCTCACCGAGGCAATATCATTTGGCATATCGACTGCAAGGCATAACCTGCTTGAAACCCTTGCCGAGCAAATCGCGGAGCGCATCCTGCTGGAACCGCAAGCCATGCGCGCATATGTTCGCATTGAAAAACTGGACCGCGTCGCAGGTGCGCTAGGCGTTGAAATTGCTCGCTCATCGAGTGGCGGGTCTCCATTGCCAGACCGAAAAAAACCCGACGAGACGCCTGCACCACTCGTTGTGTACCTGTCCAATCGCGCCATCGGGTCGCCCGCGCTTGCCAAATTCCTCGACACGTGCGCAGAAGGAGAAAATCCGGTCATTCTTTGCGTTGGTCTTCCCAAGACGCCTGTTCCGCATACGGGCGATGAGTTAACTCAAAGGCGGGTAAATCTACTGGCCATTGAGCAAAATGCATGGAATCTGGCGGGACGCGATGGACGGTGCATGGTGATTGGCTCACGCACGGAACTGAATTGGTCAATCAAACATGGGCGCATCAGCGTGTGGGCGCCTTCAAAAATAGTGCTCGATTCCGTTGAAACGCCCGCAAACGGACCGGATGATCCCATTGCACTGGCGGCATGGTTTTCCGGTTTAATGCGCGCTTCAAGGCTTGAGGTAATAGACGATGCCGCCCCCGGGCATTCACCTGTTCAGGTTTTGGTGAGAGAACTTGACGATTGCGGACTGTAAAACGCGCTTTCAATGCCAATGAATTATTTCCGTCCGATACCCAACACCGATGGAGCCAGACCGGACGACGCCTTGCCGGTGGCGGGCGGATGGGCATGGTTTAACAAAGTCGAGAAAATCGAGCGAAACGGCAAATCGGAAATCATCTCCGCCTACGACCTGCCTGGAGATGTTGCGAAACGCATATCGCTACCTCGCTCTCACATAAACGGCATCGATGTTGGCACTCCCAGCCTGATGGGAATCATAAATGCAACTCCGGACAGTTTTTCGGACGGCGGCAAGCATGACACGCCTCATTCCGCCATGTCGCGGATATTGGAAATGATTAATGATGGAACCGACATAATCGACGTTGGAGGCGAGTCCACGCGTCCGGGAGCTTTGGGACTGGAGGTCAAAGCCGAATTGGATCGCGTGGTCCCCATTATCGAATCGATTCGAGAGAACTGCGAAATTCCAATTTCAATCGACACACGAAAACTCGCGGTTGCCAAAGCCGCTGTCGATGCAGGTGCGAACATGGTCAACGACGTGTCCGGCTTTTTCTTTGACCCGGAACTTGCCCGCTTTTGCGCAGACAGGAATTTGACGGTCTGCATCATGCATTCCCGGGGCATTCCGGAAACCATGCAAATCAATCCCGAATACGGCAACGTCGCGCTTGATGTTTACGATTATCTCCATGATAGGATGGAAGCGCTTTCATCAATTGGCATTCCCAGAAGCAATATGGTCGCCGATCCGGGAATTGGATTCGGAAAGACCATAAATCACAACCTTGAAATCATCCGGAACCTTGCGCTGTTTCACTCCCTTGGCTGCCCTCTCATGCTTGGAGCCTCAAGAAAGGGCTTTATCGGATCCATAGGCGGAAGAAATGAACCCCGCAATCGCGTTTCAGGCTCAATTGCCGTTACACTTTTTGCCATTGCTCAAGGCGTGCAGTTTCATCGCGTTCACGATACGGGAAATCAGGCCGAGGCAATCCGGTTGTGGGAGGCCTCTTCCAAAGGCATGTTCGCATAAGCCTGAAAGTTCACAGCCATCACGAAATTCATAAGCGGCAAGTGTGAATTTCCGGCTTTTAGCACTCCATGTGATCGAAAACGCCGCTCTTGCATTGATTTGACAACAATACAATTTTAGGGGGGTTATCCGCGGAAACCGCATCCGGCACTTGATCATTCAACCGCATGGCCGCATATTAAAGCCAGAGTGGAGGAGCGAACATGGACCACCCGGTCGCCGGAAAGCGTCGCCTGGGAGGCAAAAGCCACTCTCTGGAGATAAACTCATCCTCTCCGCATAAGGTTGGCGGCAACTGAAGTGCGCTCACTACTGGTGCAAATACCTAAAAGATGGAGATTGAACCAGCCATGACCGGAAACCTGGATAAAATTCGCCTCTTTGCGGATACACATGCAATTGAAGCCGCAAATTTCACCGTGATTCCCGGTTTCCCAATCGATCGCGCCGACATTGAGCGATTTACCGAGAGGTTGAATTGCGTGAAAGCGGCTTTTCCAGCAGTCAGCGAAAATACACAGGTTCCCGGTAAAAACCAAACCCGCCAAATGAAATGACATCTTACGAGATGACATGCTTTGGCACCGATGACCGTCCAGAGTGGATTTGCAAGTTCGTCGGGAACAGCATTTTTGCGTCATGTCATGCATATGCAAATTGGAAAGAAGTGCGGCCCATTGCCAAAGAACGCATGGACTTGCTCCCTGGATTCATCGATCCATACAAACCAGTCATCTCAGTTGAATATGGCGTCACGGATACATTCAACGCACATGGAAACCAAAATGCGCAAATTGCGGCCATAATGTTTCAAAATAATCATTGCCTCTCTCGACATATACTTGATTTGAACGATCCCGGATGGGACTTCAGTCAAGGCTGTTTTTAAAATCTCCAGCATTGCAGCAAAATTCCGGTCAAGATCGAAGATCGCAGCGGTATTCGGAATGACATGGTGGTGACCAGCATCAACTACCTGCCATTCTCATCGCTTTGGCTTGTGGACCGGCGTCATGCGTATCACAATGAGAACCGATAGAAAATCGGTAATTCCCGCTAATTTTTTTCATTAAATTATTCAATGATTTACGAGAGTTTTTGAAAAAGTTTTTGGGTTTGCAAAATGCCTGAGCGACTTGAGAAAATGCCGGACTGTACCCCCTGAGATTTCTCAAACCCGCGTTTTACGCAATTCTCAGCGAAACTTTGTTTTACATGAAAACGCTTGCATGAGTTTGTCGCGAACACCCCGCATTTGCGCCCTTGTGCAGGAATTGTCAAACTTGACTACAATCGCATGAGCTAAATCCCATGGTCTGGGGGTTCTTGCACTTGCAACCGCGTCTGGGCAAATCTTGAATGCTTGCTGAGACTCATTGTCAGCTATCGCAATCAATCTGATCTGTTCCGCTTTTCCAATACAATAACCCCACGGAATGCGTTCCGCAGCGGGGTTGGCCATTTCGTCTGCTTTTTGACGCAGAAGTCTCGCTGGATCTCCTAACAACTCACAACGATCAACGGATACACCATTCTTGCCATTTAAAGCTGTCAACTCATCTGTTGGAAATATGTTGGGTTTTGGTGTGCCGTCAGCATAAACCATTTGGGGATAAAACAAGAGTCGCGCGACCTGTTCGTGATCATTCACATGAGCCAAGCTGACACCTGATTTCTTGCTGAAGAATTTCCATGGCCATGGAAAGAGGTTTTGGCAGGGAAAAAAGATTCCATTTACAATCATCAAACGCCGTCTTGTCAGGATTAATGTCGTTGCGAACATGATAAGAAAGTTCCCCTTCTCCCCGAACGCCGATATCAACATATCCTGCGCGGGACGCATGACTAAATGTGAATTCTCCATAGCTGTCTACGCAGACATCGGGATTGATTTCCGTGCTGAACAACTGACTGCATGTGAGCATGATGGCTTCGTGAAAAGCCTGTTCGCCATCGACATCATGAAGAGTGTCTTTGACCGAGTTCCATTCATGGGCCACCTTGTTCAAAAGCTGGACATGGATGACGTTAGCTTCTTCTCCTTCTTTGACATCTCTTAAGTCAGGAATTGGATTTAAAATCCCAGAAAAGGGTCGAATTATTATCGTGTTTTGTTCATCTCGTGGTGTTTGAGATCTGAGAAAAACTTCTTGAACAGATCTTTGGTGGAATCTATCAGGCCACGGGTTTGAAACATCCTGTAAAAGTGTGCTTTCAGGCATTTAAATTCATGCGATCAGCAAGATCGTCCGTCAAAAGTTCTTTAAGCAATGTCTTGCTTTTGTCGTGAAAATCGTTAAAGATCTGATTAATCAGAGACTGACCACTAGATTTTTCAAGAAGCGTCTTCGCTCTATTTCTTTGACGATGAGCGTGGTGGGTTCCAATATTTGCAATGACTTGATCATTCTCTAACCGGCCTTGTCCGTCTATATGTACCAATATTTCAGGGGAACGATCTTGGGCAGCATCAAACCATCCCTGGTTAAAGTGCCATCGAGCATCCGCAAGTTGCAAAATTTGCGGTGCAATAAAATCACTGGTGTTCTTGAAGAGAGCACATGGATTCAGGACATTATCCTTTCTATTGGCATTGAAAGAGTTGGTTATTTTGTAGTCAACGGAACGAACTGGTTTTTCGGAATTGATACAGTCCAGCAATATGTCAAGACGCCTCTCGGCCTCCGGCCAGGATTGTTCCCATCCCCTATATTTATGGCAAGAAACGCTGATTGCGTTTTCACCATACGATCCTGACCATTCAGGTTTTCCATTGCTTAAATAAGAATTGAGCTCCTTGATTGGAATTGGCAAGGGCGGAGGATTTTGTCCTGAGGGAGCAATGGCAATTTGAATTATTTCAGGGCTTTTAATTGAGGGATATATCTTTTCAATTTCTTGGATATTGTCTTCAAACTTGCGAATATCGACATGGTCTATGGGAAGATCAAAGATGACATTGAAAGTCATGACTTCCACAGCGTGTGAACCGGCAAAAAGACAGATGTTTTCGATATTCGGAGCCATGTTTCAAATCAAAATTGGATGTGCCCAACAACTGCCAAACGGAAGCCGTATTTTTCTGTTCCACACATCAATGTATGGGTTTTCAGTTGTCATTGCAAGTTTCGCAGCAATTCCCGCCAGCGGCATTTGAGCCTTTTTTTCAGTCGACATGGCGTTTTGCGGGTTTCAGGCGCGCATGGGCGATTGTCCGGAGCGGTTTTGGCGGGGTTGAGGGTTGGAACGGGCGACGATGCGCGCAGGCGCCTTTGCCTCCACGGCCCGTCTCGGACAGGGACGAACCCGACTTCCCCGGCAAGGGCCCTGTAGAGCGTCTCCCGGTCGGGGAAGGCGACTCCGCGGACCAGATCCCCCGGATCATCCCGCAAATAGAGA
>JAPOTF010000184.1 GCA_026709325.1 Roseovarius sp. | reverse complement strand
GCATTAACTTAAATTATGGTTTCATTTGGTGCGGGAATTGTGCGAGCAGTGTCGCTTTAACAGATTGATTGTTATCGACTTTTTAATTTTATTAAATTTCCCGCATTCGGGGCCCAACTCGATTCACGCGATCCTGTATCCATCTCCCCACCTGTTTTTGGAGATGCATTGATGTCCTTTGACCCCGGGACCTTCAAGGCCCCGCGTTTTTGGAAAGAGGTTCACCGCCCTGCGGATCGACCAGATCCGGCAGATCCTCGACGCCCGGGCCGGCATCAGCCGCGCCAAACTGGCGACGCGCGTCGCCGAGGCGCTCAAGCGGTGCAATTCCGATGGCCGCCCGAAGTTCCGCGCATGCCTTGGAGTCCTGGAGTGTCTGGAGGAGCCGGGCATCCCGACCTTGCCTGTAAACCGCGTGAAGAAACGGGCGTCCGGTCTGGATGCGGTGGATCTCCATCTCGCGATCCGGAAGACGCTGGTGACCGCTGCGCTTGCGGATCTTCAGCAGATCACGCTCCAACGGGTTAACGCCCCCGAGGAGGGGAAGGTGTGGAACGCGTCGGTCGACCATCATACACCACTTGGGCTGCAAGCACCCCTTCGGCTGCCAGATGAAGCACCTCATCCGGGACGGTCGGCAGCGGATCACGGGCTGTCTGCCGTTCGAGGCGATCACCCGCAATCTGCGCTGCCAGGACGAGTTGATCGGCTGGAGCAACGCGCGGAAGAACCGGCCGCGGCATTTGGCGGTTGTCAATTCCCGCTTTGTGATCTTCGACGGCGTGAAGGTGCCGAACCTGGCCTCGAAGGCGCTGGGGCTGGCCGCAAGACAGCCGCCGGACGACTGGCAGGACAAGTACCATTACCGCCCGGTCCTTATCGAGACCTTTCCGGTCTTTCCTTAAGTTAACACACCGGAAAAATTAAGTTAATGCCATTGCCCCCGTTCTTCGACACCACTTTTACTGGCGAAACGCTCAACGGCCTCCGTTATCGGACAGAACCGTTAAAAAGACGTTTGAACTGACAGCGATTGAGTCATGGACCCCTTCGTGGAGTCGAACAGTGCGGGAGCCAACCGATATTTGCTCAAACCGGGGTGTTGTTTTTCCTTGTCAACAATATTCAAGATTGAAAGCGGTCCAGTTTCAATCCCCTCGCAATCGGGCCAAATCACGCGGCTGAATTGGTCTGTTTCGGGAAACCGGAGCGAATGACGGGCATATAGCATTCATGCAACCTCAAGCGCCTGAACCACGTCCTCTATCAAATCGTCTGGATCTTCCAGTCCGATTGACAACCTTACCAGCCCTGGAGTAATCCCCAATATCGATTTTTGCCGGTCTGACAAACGCTGATGAGTTGTGGTGGCTGGATGAGTGGCAATTGATTTGGCATCGCCCAGATTGTTTGAAATCAGGACAATGTTCAATGCGTTTAAAAAGCGGAACGCCCCCTCCTTCTCTCCTTTGACGTCAATCGACACCACTGTTCCGCCTGATCCGATGGTGTTCATGGCAAGATCATATTGCGGGTGCCTAAAATGCCCGGGATAAATCGATCTGTGGAGTTTTTCATGTCCATAGACTGCATCTGCCAGCGCATAAGCGCCTGCAGCCTGGGCCCTTACTCGCAAATCAATGGTTTCAAGGCCCTTAAGCATTATCCATGCGGTAAATGGAGACATCGCCCCGCCCGTGTGCTTCATGTAGGGTTCAACCGTTTTGCGTATGAAATCCTCCTTGCCAAGGATAACCCCTCCAAGTGCGCGCCCCTGCCCGTCAATATGCTTGGTGGCGGAATAAATAACCACATCGGCCCCCTGCCTGATCGCATTTGAAAAAACCGGAGTGGCAAACACGTTGTCGACAAACACCCTTGCTCCCGCGCGATGGGCAATTTTCGAAACAGATGGAATATCAGTCACCTCGAGAGTGGGATTGGCTATGGTTTCAAAAAACACCGCATTTGCGCCTTTTCGCGTTGCGGATTCCCATTGATTCAGATCTGTCCCATCGACAAACGTGACATCCACCCCATATCGGGTCAGAACATCTTCCAGCACATAGATGCAGGAACCAAAAAGAGCCCGGGCCGCGACAACATGATCGCCAGCGTTGAGAAACGACATCAATGCGCCGCTGACCGCCGCCATGCCGCTCGCCGTGGCAAATGCGTCTTCGGCGCCTTCAAGAACGGCCATGCGGTTTTCAAACATTGCCACTGTTGGATTTCCATAGCGAGCATAGATGAATTCATCGGGACCGGCATTTGCGAAACGCTCTTCGGCCTGTTCCGCGGTCTCATACACAAAGCCCTGGGTGAGGAAAATCGCCTCGCTGACCTCATTGTACTGACTTCGTCGACTGCCGCCGTGCACAAGATTGGTACGGGTTTTCCATTTTTTGCTCATGTTAGTTGCCAAAAACCTGAAATTAAGATGTTCTCCCCCGGCGAATTAACGTGATGAACGGGCTTGAACAAAAATTCCCCATCGCGCGACATTCAACAGATTCGCCAGCCTTGTAACAGATATTTCGAGACAACTGTATATAATGATAGCCGCATTTGCTTCTGACATTCGCATGGCCATTCGGCTGCGCTGGCATTCTTTTCCAAACCGGTAATTGCGCTTGCCGGAAACTTCGAGTAAATTCGGTCGACCGGAAACAGATACAATGTCCAAAGACATGCGCAGATGGTTTTTGGCTATGATGCCACCCGATTGCCGGCGGTCCCAAAGCCCAAACATCGCACCAGGCCCAGGCGATACCCTTCCAAAGTGTAAATGCCCAACGACTTTAACGCCATTGCGTTAGTCAGACGTGTTGTCGCCATTTTCCATCGAATACCTGCTGAACAAAGATCCTTGCGATATAAAAAACGCCACAATTAGGGCAATTAACCCGAACGTCTTAAAGTAAACCCAAACTTCTTCGGATTGCGTTCTCCAAACCAGTTCATTCAAGGCTGCAAGGCCAAGGAACAGCAGCGTTACCCTTTTGGTCAATATCATCCACCCCACATCTGTTAGAGGAGCGATTTCCTCCATGACATATTTTAGATAGGAGCGACCTTGCAACAGACCAAATGCCAGCACCCCGCCAAATGCAAGGTAAAGCACCGTCGGCTTCATCTTGATGAATTTCGGATCGTTGAACATCACGCTCATTCCGCCAAACGCGACCACGAGAATTGCGGTGATCACCTGCATTTTTGAAAGGCGTCCGCTAATGCGCCACAATATTGCGGTAGACAGCAGAATAAGGGGAACAAACCCCGCGGTGACGACAATAAAACCCTGATATTCAACACCTCCAAAGGAAAACATCCGATCCTTCAGAATTATATACGCGATAAAAAAAACCGCTACCGGGCCCAGTTCCAGCGCCGACTTCAATGACTGGCTGATTTTCCGCTCGGACATGCAACCTCCTATGAGCCAATTTCCACTATCACGGCACCCGCGGCAATCAATGCCATTAGCATTATTCGCCTTGGGCCAACCGTTTCCTTCAACACAAGCCAGCCTATAAACGCCGCGAAGACAGTGGATGTTTCGCGCAGCACCGCAGCCTCGCCAACTTTGTCAAGCCTTGTTGCCATCATTATGGACCCGAAAGACATATAGGCAACAAATGCTCCAATGAAACCCCTTAACAGCAGTGGGCCGGGATTTGGCCTGTCCGCCATTCCACTCCACCGCCGATAGGCAATAAATGGAATTACAATGCCGTCAAGCATGAAAAACCATGCAAGAAAAGTAAACGGATTGGCGGTGGCCCGTATGCCGTATGCGTCCACTGTGGTGTAGAGCGCCACAAACATCCCGGTGGCCACTGCCAGAATAAGCGCCATTGGCAACTGGGCGCGATTCTGCCTTATTGTCCGAAGGTTGTAGATCGCCAGCCCATATATTCCAGACAGCAGTACCGCGACTCCAATCCACTGCACACCGGTAAAGCTTTCCGAAAACAAAAGCCACGCGCCAATTACCGCGAAAAGCGGACCTGTTCCGCGCACCACCGGGTAAACAACGGTATAGGCCCCGCGCACATATGACATTGCCTGCAGTATCTTGTACACCAGATGCACAGCCCAGCAAATTGCAAAAAGCGGCCACATGTGCGGCTCCGGCCAGGGAACGGCAAAAAGCGCGAACGGCGCGGCCATGGATCCGTAGAAAACATCAATGGCGCCTCTGGTCAGCCACGGATCATGACGTCCCTTTTGCATTGCGCCAAACGCCGCATGCAAAATCGCCGCCGACAACGCCAGTACAAGCGCCAAATCGCTTCCCGCGCTTGTACCCTCAAGAGAAACAAGCCATTCTGTCATATACGTCCTTTGAAACCGGTTCGCATATGCAAAAGGTCTTCACGAGCGGCCGTCATTCCTCCAGTCCAGTCAGAGCGGCCGCGTATTCCCCTGGATCAAATGGCATGAGATCGTCTATCTGCTCACCCACGCCTATCGCATGAATCGGCAATCCAAATTTGTCCGCAAGCGCGACCAGGACGCCGCCTTTCGCCGTACCATCCAGTTTGGTCATTACAAGACCGGTAACATCGGCAATTTGCCGAAACACCCTCACTTGGGAAATGGCATTCTGGCCCGTTGTGGCATCAAGAACCAAAAGCGTGTTGTGAGGCGCCGTTTCATCTTGCTTGCGAATCACTCGGACGATTTTTTTCAGCTCCTCCATAAGATCGGCTCTGTTCTGAAGTCGGCCGGCGGTATCAATCATGAGAATGTCATATCCGTCTCGCGCGGCCTGTTCCAGCGCGCTGAAAGCAAGGGATGCGGGATCTGAACCTTCCGGCGCGGTCAGTACCGGCACTCCGGCGCGCTCCCCCCAAATCTGAAGCTGCTCAACAGCGGCCGCGCGAAAGGTGTCCCCAGCGGCAATGACAACCTTCTTGCCGGCCGCGCGAAACTGGGTGGCCAGCTTTCCAATGGTGGTCGTCTTGCCAGACCCGTTTACACCAACCACAAGCACCACCTGAGGGCGCATCGAAAAAACCGGCATCGGTTTGGCGACAGACTCCATAATTCGGGAAATTTCCTTTGAAAGCAGATTCTTGATCTCATGCGTGGATAGGCGGCGCCCAATCCTTCCTTCCGCAATGTTGGACGCAATCCGCATTGCGGCATCAACTCCCATGTCGGTAGTGATGAGCAGTTCCTCGAGCTGCTCGATCATGTCATCGTCAAGCGCCCTGCGAAACGTGTTTTCCCTTTTGTCTCTTCCAAGAAACTGTCTGAGGAGACCTGGTTTTTCCGGCCGCAATTCCCGATCCTTTTCAGATTCGCCCGGCAAGCCAAAATCATCTTTTTCCAACCTTGCGGCTTTCAGATCTTCCGGAGCATTTGCATTATCGACTGTGTCGCCTTTAAAAGGCGGATCATCGCCGGAATGATGAAGCGATGAGGGGGTGTCATCCCCATCTCCACCATCCTCGACTATGGCATCCAGTCCCTTGCCAAGTTTCGACGAGGATTTCAGTAAACGGTTTTTCAGTTTGGAAAACAATGACATGGCTTGCCTTAACCTTAATTCCCCATTTCATATGCTCTGGTTCCGTCAAAATTCATGAAAGAACATCAATATGCGCTGCTGACCGCAATATAACATTAAGATCACATAAACCACTTGATTTTAGGGATTCCACGAGAAAGCGGCCATTTTCAGGCAACCTCTTTCATTCGGCTTTTCCAATTCACGGGATTCAGAGGAAAAGTGACGCCAAAGAGCCTTGTCATCCACCATGCAGACACTTTCGCTTTTAAAATCGCAGACCCTGATGTCATGGTTTGTGGGAGCATTCCAAAGCCGCCCGCAATTCATTGAAAAGGTGACAAACATGCTCTGCTGAATAGCGATTGCAACTTGCGTCTCAGACTGAAATCATATAATTCGCCTTGACCGATTTAGAAAGGCGCGACGATGAGCTTTTCCCCCGATATCCCGTCTGATACGGCCCAAATCAGCAACTATATCTCACCGGGTTTCCTCGGATTTGAGCCGGATACCGGCATGGATCGGAGCCATCTGAATGTTTTAGGGGGAAATGGCAATGCCAATTCGTGAGGAAGCGCTCAATGCGGCTTTGGCGGAAGCGTTAAGATCGCTCGGCGTTCACGCCACACCAGAGCAGACGCGCCGCGCAACCGGGCGAAAGCGCTGCGATGTAGAAGTTCGCAACCAGCAGGAAGATCATTACTACACCGCGGCCGAATGCAAAATCGGGCAGGATAAAACCCAAAAGCGGACCGTCGTAAAAGATGCGATGCGCTGGCTAAAGCGGCGTGAATGCTGGCATGCAGTTGCCGTCTGCTATCCCAAATTCCTCGCAGACGACAGCCGGGAACCTCTGATTGAAAGGTTGCGGAACGCGCAGTTCTCCATGGCCCGGGTCACTTCCGATGGGGTGACCGGCGAATGGCTGGAGGGCAATTTGACGCTTCTGATCGAGCTGGCAAATGACATTCCCGCCAACCACAGCTACATCGTCGCAGACAAGCTCCAGGCGGCAATTACCGCGGCCAGTGAAATGATCTCCGCTGCGACTGGAAGGAATTTGGCGAACGCGCTGCATTTGCCATGGGAGCCGAAACGCGGCAATGCCGATCCGAGGCCATCCAGGGTCGCCTGCCTGATTCTCGCCAACATGGCATTGCTGCAAAACCGCTTGCACGCGGAGGGCATCATTATCGACAGCCTTCAACCGCTGCTGGACATCCGCACTGCCGCCAACAAGCAGGTCTTTCTGCACGATAACTGGCATCGAATTCGCACAATAGATTACGGACCGGTTGTTGATCCGGCCCTGGCAGTGCTCCGTGTGCTGCCAACTGATCACCGCACGGAAACGGCCATTGAAACCCTTGCCGAGGCCGTGTTCGAATGCATCCCGCATATACGCGGTCTGCAACTCGATCATGCCGGACCGCTCTACCACCAGTTGCTCGAAACAGCGCGTTACGACGGTTCGTTCTACACAAGTGCCGCCGCAGCTGTGCTGTTGGCGGAACTCGCCATGCCCGAGCGTTGGGGATCAGCGCCGAACTGGTCGGACGCCAGCGCACTTTCCCGCTTGCGGGTTTGCGACCCCGCCTGCGGAACGGGGACGTTGCTCCTTGCCGCCGCGCGCGCCATGGAAGAGCGCTTTCTGCAGGCAAGAGGCGGAAACGGCGAAAAGACGCTGGAATCCCTGCACCTCAGCCTTGTCGAAGATGTGCTTCACGGCCTTGATATCAACCGCCACGCAATTCACCTGGCGGCCAGCATGTTAACGCTGAGCGCTCCGAAAATCGACTACAACAAGATGAGTCTCTACAATATGCAGCACGGCGTGAATGGCAACGGGAACGTCCGCGCGGGCTCGCTTGACATTCTGACTGACAACCCGACCTATCTTCCCGGCCTGGCACCCGATACTGGCGAGCGGCGAACGGCGGCTCGGGACTATACCGGGGAAACTCCTGCACTGGCGCAAGCCTGTGATCTCGTCATTATGAATCCACCCTTCACCAGGAACGACATTCGAAATCGATTTCTGTCCAATACGGAGCGGAAGCGGGTGCAGCGGCATGAAAAAAGACTTGCGGAAAAAGCGCGGGACCCCGATCACCGCAATGCCATCGACCAATCATCCATCGACACTTTTTTCACTCCGATTGCCGACTGTCTGCTTAATCGGGTAGGAACACTGGCCATGGTGAATCCGTTCACGGCCTGCACAGCGCCGGCCGCGGCCGGCAAGCGCAGGATTCTCACTGATCCCAAGCGGTTTCATCTCGAACTGGTTGTGACGAGTCACGATAACCGTCGCATTTTCTTTTCCGAGAACACCAACATCCACGAGTCGCTGATTGTTGCCCGGCGACCAACTGCCGAAACCCGAGGTCGACCCACGGCATTCATTTCCCTATCAAAAAACCCCGGCAGCATCTCCGGGGCGCGACAGCTGGCGTGGGCTATCAGGGCGGCACTCGACGGGGACCTGCTGGCGTTGAGTTCCTACGGCTCAATTACATGGCGAACGGAAAAGCAGATTCGCGACAGGCCATGGAACGCGGCCTGCTTCTACGACCAGAGTCTTGCCGACGCCTGCGACGCCTTGTGGAACAATCCCGCTTTAACACCGGTTGGAACTGTAGCTTGCGTCCAACCCGAAGGTCGGCGCGTTCGGGACGCTTTCCGCAAGGCCAGGCAGCGCCAGAACCCCGACATGAGGGCCTTGTGGCACAACAGGACTGAACGGCAGACCACAATGCGAACCGGACCAGATGAATTCCTTGTTGCAACGCCCAAGGCGCGCCGGACCGGTTATGATAGAAAGTTGTGGGACATGCGTAGCCATCTATTGCTGGCAAATCGGATGCGGATGAACCTTGCCGCCACACCTGCGATTTGGTCCAATGAGCCGATTCTGGGATCGGCTTTCATACCGGTAACACCGTATAACTGGAACAGCAATCCCGATCTCTGCAAGGCATGGTGCGCCTGGCTCAATTCAAGTGCCGGCGTACTCGCTTTCCTCAACATCCGCCAGAAAGGGCTGACCTATGCAAACTTCTCGATGTACAGTTTGCGTACGCTTCCAGTCCCCCATCCAGACAAATGCGACATCGGAACTCTTACCACCGCCTTTGACCGACTGGCCGACAGCTCCCTGCTGTCATTTCCGGAAATGGATCGCGATGATGTCCGTCATGAGTTGGATACCGCTGTAGCTGATGCCATTCCCGACCTGGATGCGGCGCAGCTCGAAAGCTGGCGGCAGACAATCCCATTGGAACCTACAGTCAACAACCGAAAAGACACATTCCAGCTGTCGTAAATTTTCCCTTGAACATGATTTTCGGCTCAAACGTTGCGCCTTATGATCTGCATTGACTTTATCACCTTGTCCAAACACTAGACTTCATCGGGAAAATGTCTCATCACCGATCTTATCGGATTTGGCGCCGCCTGACCGAGACCGCAGATCGACGCATCTGCCATTGCAGTGCAAAGCTCTCCTAGAAGTTCTCGATCCCATTTTTTCGCCCGCATGAGCTTCACGGCCTTCTCACATCCCACACGACATGGTGTGCACTGACCGCAACTCTCATCCTCGAAAAACCGCAGCATGTTAAGAGCCGCCGCCCTGGGACTGTCATGATCCGACAACACTACAACAGCCGCGGAGCCAATAAACGTGTCATGTGGCTGCAGCGTGTCAAAATCCAGTGGAATGTCATTCATGGACGCCGGGAGCAGCCCCGACGATGGTCCACCAGGCTGATAGGCCGTGAATTCATGACCCTCGATCATGCCTCCGCAAGCGTCGACAACATCCGTGATTGTAGATCCCGCAGGCAGCAGCTTGACACCTGGATCGCGAACCCTGCCGGAAACGGAGTAGGATCTCAAACCCTTGCGGCCGTTTTTTTCCACACCGGCAAGCAAGTCTTTTCCTTCGCGCATGATCCTTGCAACCCAATGCAGGGTTTCGACATTGTTGACCAGTGTCGGTCTATTGAATATCCCGACTTGCGCCACAAATGGCGGCCGGTGGCGCGGCAGGCCGCGCTTTCCTTCAATTGATTCAATCATTGCGCTTTCTTCACCGCAAATATAGGCGCCCGCGCCCCGGCGAAGCTCAATATGACCCTTCTCCACAATGCCGGCATTTTCCAGCGCCCCTATCTCGCAGCGCAAAATTTCAAGCACCGCGGGATATTCGTCACGCATGTAGATATAGCATGTCCGAGCCTTGATTGCCCATGCGGCAATAAGCATGCCCTCCAGAAACAGGTGCGGCCGCCTTTCAAGATAATACCGGTCCTTGAAGGTTCCCGGCTCGCCCTCGTCGCCGTTGACGGCCAGATAGCGAGGCCCGGGCTCGGCTCTTACGAAACCCCATTTGCGGCCGGTTGGAAAACCGGCGCCTCCCAGACCGCGAAGACCGGAATCAAGCAGTTCCTTCTGAACATCCTCGAAAACACCGTTTTTCCTGATATCATCAAGTGTTTCATAGCCTCCCGTGAAGCGATAGGCCTCGAAGTTTTCATAGTCCGGCACATGCGCATGGAAATCACCTGACTTGATGGCGGAAAGGACTTTTTTAGGTGTTGCGCGATCAATGTGGTTGTGGCCCAGTTCAAGTGCCGGCGCGGTATCGCATCGCCCCATGCAGGGTGCGCGCAACACGCGAATCTCCCGTGGATCGGCCACTTCCTCCAGGGCTCGCATTAAATTCCGCGCTCCGGCAATTTCGCACGAAAGCGAATCGCAAACCCGAATTGTGACAGGCGGAGGACGTTCCTCTCCCTCCTTCACAATGTCAAAGTGGGCATAGAATGTCGCCACCTCGTAAACTTCCGCCTGGGAAAGGTCCATAATTTCCGCCAGTGCGCGCAAATGCGCAGCGGAAAGGCATCCATGCTCATCCTGAACAAGATGCAAAAACTCTATCAGCAGATCGCGCCGCCTTGGGCGATTCCCAACCAGGGCGCATATCTCTTCGAGGGCTGTTTCATCCAGCTGGCGACCCTTTGGCGTGCGGCGTCCTCTTCCCCTGCCCGATTTCCATATGCCTTTACCGTCATCAACCGCCATCAGGCACCCTCTGTTACCACATGCTCAAAAGGGTTTTATTTTCAGCGCTTCCCAAATCAATGCCTGAAAACGACAATAACGCTCCCGTTAGCGTTATGAAACCGGAACGACACTATCCGCCCACCGTGAGCCGACCGTCGGAAAACTCAATCTCGAGCTTGGTCGCACTTGCAGCCAGCGCTTTCGACGTTACAAGAACGCCGTCTTTGCGAACAAGAGCAAAACCCCTTTTGAGGGTTGCCTTGTGCCCGGTTGACTGCAAGAGCCGTCCAACTCCTTCAACGCGATCCCGGCATTTTTTGATTTGCAGTTCATGCGCCCGCGCGAAACGCTTGGACAATCCCGACAAAGCGGTCCCTCTCCGCTCAATATCACGTTCAAGCGCATTTGCCCTCAATCTTGCGGAAAGGCCTTTAAACCGTCCTTTTTCACTTTCGACCGCATGCCGCAAAAGGCCGGGCTGCAGCGTGCCGGTGCTTCTGTAGAGATTGACTCTCCGGTCCTTTACCGAAGCGCTCAGCGCCGCTGGAAGTCTGGCGGATGCCGTGTCGATCTTTTGACGAGGGCCTTCAAGAAGCGTATCGGGCCTCGGAAGGGCGCGTGAAATATCCCGCAACCGCTGTCCGCGGGCAAGAACCCGACCCGACAGCGCCTGAACCAAACGGCCTTCAAACGCGCCCAGCCTTGTCAAAAGATCAAGACGCACCGGAACCGCCAGCTCCGCCGCGGCAGTGGGCGTTGGAGCGCGAACATCGGCGGCGTAATCTATAAGTGTCGTATCCGTCTCATGTCCCACGGCGGCAATCAGAGGTATATCCGACGCGGCCGCAGCTCGAACAACCAGCTCCTCGTTGAATCCCCACAAATCTTCAATGCTTCCACCGCCACGGGCGACAATGAGCAGATCTGGCCGGGGTATTGGCCCGGCTCCGTCCAGCTTGTTAAACCCCTCTATGGCCCGGGACACCTCCGCCGAGCATTTTTCACCCTGAACCGCAACTGGCCAGATCAGCACCTGTCGGGGAAATCTGTCGCGCAGACGGTGCAGAATATCCCTGATGACTGCTCCGGACGGTGATGTCACCACGCCTATTACATCTGGCAGATAAGGGAGCTTCTTCTTCCTCTCTTGCGCAAACAGGCCTTCCTTTTCCAGCTGCATGCGCCGTTTTTCCAGCATTGCCATCATTGCGCCAACACCGGCGGGCTTTAGATCCTCAATCACAATCTGATATCGCGACTGTCCCGGAAAAGTGGTCAATCGGCCCGTGGCAACCATTTCCATGCCCTCTTCCGGCTGCACGGCCAGGTTCCACGCCGTTGTCTTCCAGATTACACCGGCCAGCACCGCCCGGTCATCTTTGATGTCAAGATACACATGACCCGACCTGGGCCTGCTTACGCGTCCTATTTCACCTCTCACCCGCAAACGCGAAAACTCCCTTTCGACAATCCGCTTCACCGATCCCGACAAATCGGAAACGGTATATTCATGAATGTTTTCTCCAAATGCCGTTTTTTCAAACATATCCGACATGAATTGACTCCAACGTTGTACAAGGTGGGCTTGTTTCCTGCTTAACGTCAATTTAGAACCCGGAGCAAGCGGGATTAAACGGGATTTTGTTTGATGAACATACTTCTTCTTGGCAGCGGCGGACGAGAGCATTCAATTGCGTGGGCGGTGGCGCAAAACCCCGCATGCGACAATTTGATGGCGGCCCCCGGCAACGCGGGCATCTCAAAAATCGCCAAATGCGCAAACCTCGACATAGCCGATGGTGACGCGGTTGCCGGTTTTTGCAAGGGTAACGCCGTTGATTTTGTCATCATTGGACCCGAAGGGCCATTGGCCGCCGGTGTTGCGGACCGTTTGCGCGATGCGGGAATTTCCGTTTTCGGCCCATCCGCCTCCGCGGCAAGACTCGAGAGCTCAAAAAGATTTGCAAAGGAGATATGCCAGATCGCAAATGCGCCAACCGCGAGATACGCGCATTTTAACGATCGCGATGCGGCGCGAGAACATGTGCAAAACGAGGCCATCCCAATCGTGGTTAAAGCCGATGGACTCGCCGCTGGCAAAGGCGTTGTCGTTGCAAACACGGTTTCGGAAGCGCTTGCGGCGATTGACGACATTTTTGATGGCCGATTTGGCGATGCCGGTTCGGAAGTGGTAATTGAAGAATTCATGACCGGCCAAGAGGCGTCGTTTTTCGTCATTTGCGATGGAACGAACGCATTGCCCCTGGGCAGCGCGCAAGATCACAAGCGTGTCGGAGAAGGAGACATCGGTCCGAACACAGGTGGAATGGGCGCCTATTCGCCGGCTCCCGCAGTCACCGAAGATGTTTCCAGGAAAGTGATGGAAGAGATAGTCAACCCCACGCTAAAAGTCATGCATGACCGCGGAACACCTTATCAGGGAGTGCTTTACGCGGGATTGATGATTGAAAGCGGCGACCCCAGGCTTGTGGAATACAACGTCCGATTCGGAGACCCCGAATGCCAGGTCCTCATGATGCGCCTGGGGGCGCAGGCACTTGACCTGATGCATGCCGTCGCGGAGGGCCGACTGAATGAAACCCGTGTCAACTGGGCGGATGATCATGCGCTCACGGTTGTAATGGCCGCAAAAGGCTATCCGGGCTCATATGGCAAGGGAAGCGTGATTCGCGGTTTGAAGAAGTGTCCGGAGGATAACTTCAATATGGTCTTCCATGCCGGCACAAAAGAGGAAAACGGAAAAACTGTTGCATATGGCGGCAGAGTGCTAAACCTCACCGGACGTGGCTCCACTTTGCGCGAGGCGGCGGCAAGAGCATATGCTCTTGCCGAGCATATAAACTGGGCGGAAGGTTTTCACAGAAACGATATCGGCTGGCGCGCGCTTGGCCGATGACGGCGCGTAGCGTCAACTGCCGCAACAACCGGCCCATTGGCAAAAATTGCGCCACTCAATCGGGTCATATCTGCTTTTCCGGCATCTGCACAACGAGACCATCAAGCGCTTCAGTTACCTTCAGTTGGCATGTTAGACGGGATTTTACCGAATCCGGCTCATATGCAAAATCCAGCATATCCTCCTCCATGTCTTCCCTGGGCGGCAGTCTGTCGACCCATGTTGAATCAACATAGACATGACAAGTCGAACATGCGCAGGCCCCTCCGCAATCGGCCTCAATGCCCGGGATATTGTTGTCCCTTGCACCTTCCATCACCGTAAGGCCATTGGCCACCTCAACCTCATGTCTGGTGCCGTTGTACTCAATATAGGTAATTTTCGCCATTTTGGATGGACTCCTCTTGCGCCCGAATTGATAGGTTCCTAAACAAGCAATAAATGCGATTCCAGCAAAAAATGCACTTTTTTTCTTCGCGAATCGAAAAAATCACCATGTCAAACCGAAAATTCCGGGTTATCTGCCTCTAAGGCATTTTTTTCGGCACATTGGGATAATTTTTTATCGGCGATAAAGGTAAATAATGCTTAAAAATCATTGCATAACGTCATTTTATCCAACATATGCAATTTCTGCATGGCAGCATTTCCGAAATTTTTTATTGTGCAGTCGCAGCATTTCCCTTAAAGATCGGCAATTGAATGCTTAACAAGCACATCGGATGCCCCGCTTCTCCCTCGGGGTGTCTGCTGACCGGCCATGGCATGTCTCCTCCCACTCAAGCCGTGGCCCCATATCCGGTATAAACTCCGGACTGTTTGCTGGCGGCTCTATTCCTCCCCCTGAGCCGCGCGCAAAAAAAACGGCGATGTCAAATCTTCTCCTTGGCATCGCCGTTTGAATCCGAAAATTTATCTTTTAGGTGCAAAATCGCAACCTGGAGTCCGCAAATTCGCGCGATTCGGTCTATAATGGCGCCGCGTCCGGAGGAAAGACGTAATTCGCCACAACCCTCTTAAGCCCCGCCTTGTCAAAATCCACAACCACTTTGTCGCCGTCAATTTCAACAATGCGGCCATAACCGAATTTCATGTGAAAAACCCTCTCGCCGATTGAATAATCGCATATTTCCGCTTCCATTACCGGCAATTGAGGCTTGCGGACATTCCGGTTTTGCTGAAGTCTCCTCCATCCCGGAGACTTGTATACATCGGCCCGGGCCGCTCTCTCCTCCAAACTGTCGGGAAACGGTTCAGGGCGTCCCGAACCATTGCCGCCATATCCGGAATCCGTCGCAATCTCAATATGTTCATCCGGCAATTCATCAATGAACCTCGATGGAATGGTATCGCTGGATGATCCATACATCCATCGGTTTTGCGCAAACGACAGCGTGCACAATTCCATGGCACGGGTTATTCCAACATACGCAAGCCGCCGCTCTTCCTCCTCGCCCAGCTCGCCTTTTTCATCCATTGCCAATTTTGACGGAAAAAGACCCTCTTCCCATCCGGGGAGAAAAACAACCGGGTACTCCAATCCCTTGGCGGAATGCAGCGTTATCAATGTCACTTTCTCCACATCGTCCACCGAATCGTTATCCATGATCAGACCGACGTGCTCCATAAATCCCTGTAGATTTTCAAACTCGCCAAGCACATTGATCAGCTCCTTGAGATTTTCCAGCCGTCCGGGCGCATCAGGTGTCCGGGTTTTTTGCCACATCGCGGAGTAGCCGCTTTCATCAAGCATTTTCATGGCAAGATCCGTATGGGAAGTTTTTGGATCCCTTGCCAGTCGATTCCATATTGCCAGCTGATCCAACAAAAGGCGAAGTTCCCTGGCCCCGGCACCTCGAATGCCATTCTGCTCCATGAGTATTTCCGCGGCATCGACAAGACACACTCCATTCCCACTGGCGGCGTCGTGAATTTTCCGTTGAGCGACATTTCCAAGCCCCCGTTTTGGCTTGTTCACTATCCTGTCAAAGGCCAGATCATCCAATGGTGAAATCGCAATTCGAAAATATGCAATCGCATCCCGTATCTCCATTCTTTCATAAAATCGCGGGCCGCCAACGACGATGTATGGAATTCCGGTTGTGATAAAGCGTTCCTCAAAAGCCCGCATCTGTGAAGTGTTGCGAACAAGAATTGCGATTTCACCGGGAGAATACCTGCGCTGGCCTCTTGTCCCATGTTGAAGGCTTTCAATTTCCTCGCCAATCCAGCGCGCCTCTTCATCCGAATTGAAATGGCATGCAAGACGAACCTTTTCCCCTTCTCCAAGGTCTGTCCAAAGCTCTTTTCCCAAGCGCCTTTTGTTTTTGGCAATCAGACATGAAGCAGTGGAGAGAATATGAGGTCCGGAGCGGTAGTTTTGCTCCAGCCTGACCACTTTCGCATTCGGATAGTCCTTTTCGAAACGCAGGATGTTTTCAACCTCCGCCCCACGCCATCCATAGATGGACTGATCGTCATCACCCACGCAGCAAATGTTTTTGTGACCATCGGCCAGAAGTCTGAGCCACAGATATTGCGCAACATTCGTGTCCTGATACTCATCCACAAGGATATATTGAAAACGCCGGCGATATTTTTCCAGAATATCGTCGTGTTTCCGGAATATGGAAATCATGTGCAGGATCAGGTTGCCGAAATCAACTGCGTTCAGTTCAACCAGTCGATCCTCGTATTGCCTGTATAGTTCAATTCCCTTTGAGTTATATGCAAGTTTCTGGCTTTGAGGAACATTCTCATGGGTCCATGCGCGATTCTTCCAACTGTCGATGATGGCTCCCAATTGCCGGACTGGCCATTTTTTTCTGTCAATCTCCGAAGCCGCTGCCAACTGGTCCATCACGCGCAACTGATCGTCCCTGTCCAGGATTGTAAAATTCGTCTTCAAGTCGACAAGTTCGGCGTGACGACGCAACAGCTTGTTGCATATGTTGTGAAATGTCCCCAGCCAGGGCATTGCAGCCCCATCGGCATTACCGTGGCGCGCCACGCGATCTTTCATCTCGCGCGCCGCCTTGTTCGTGAATGTCACCGCAAGTATGTTGCCTGGCTTGGCGGCACCTTCATTTATTATGTGTGCAATTCTCGATGTCAGTGCACTGGTTTTTCCCGTGCCCGCACCGGCAAGCATTAGAACAGGGCCTTCAATGGTCTGAACAGCTTCTCTCTGAGCTGTATTCAAACCATCAAGATGGGAAGTTCCGGCAATCGCGTCCATGGCGCGGACGCCAAGGGGGATTTTTTTCAATGGATTGCAACTGCCTTCACTGCTCATGTCATGTCCCATATCGTTTAATTAGGTCGGCTTAAAGCGAATTCGCCCTTTTTAGCGGCATCTTCGCACTGGACATTTTTTCCAAACCCGCGTTTATGTACATAATGACATTTGACGTCAAATACCCGTCGCTCGGCCATGTTCGGATGCGCGCAAAACGGCGGCTTCCCTATTTCGTCTGGGAATATCTCGATAGCGGAACCGGTTCGGAAACGGCAATCAGCCGCAACAGAGCCGCGCTTGAAGACGTTGAGCTCATGCCCTCCATTCTGCATGGTGAACTCACTCCCCGCCTGGATACGGAACTGCTTGGCCGGAGCTACTCCCTGCCCGTGGGCATCGGCCCTGTCGGCATGTCCGGTTTGATCTGGCCAAATGCCGAAAACATCCTTGCAAAAACGTCAAGGGATTTGAAAATTCCATATACCCTGTCCACCGTTGCGAGTAAAACCCCCGAACAATTGTCGGCCGATATCGGAGATTGCGGATGGTTTCAGCTCTACCCTCCAAGAGAACCGGATATGCGCAAGGACATATTGCAACGCGTGCGCAATGCCGGATTCGGAACGCTTGTACTTACAGTGGATGTGCCAGTCGGCAGTCGCCGCGAGCGCATGACCCGTTCCGGCCTGACGCAGCCCCCACGACTCACGCCCCGGATACTGTGGCAGATTTCAAGGTGTCCCGCCTGGACCGCGGGAATGGTCCGGGCAGGCATGCCGCGCATGAAACTTATTGACGATTACGCGCCAAAGACGAGCGGTCTGCCTTCAAACAAGCACATGGGCTATCTTCTTCGCACCTCCCCCGACTGGCAGTATTTGCGAATCTTGCGAGAGGAATGGAAAGGCCCTTTTGTCGTTAAGGGCGTGCTTGATAAATCAGACGCAATCAAACTCGAAAAAGAGGGCGTGGACGCCTTGTGGGTCAGCAATCACGGCGGGCGCCAGTTCGACGCCGCCCCCTCAAGCGCAGCCGCTCTCGCGTCAATTCGAAAGGCGGTAAAACTGCCGCTGATTATGGATGGCGGCATCGAGGGAGGGCTGGATGTCCTGAGAGCGATGGCGCTTGGAGCGGATTTCATCATGATGGGCCGGGCGTGGCATGTTGCCCTTGCGGCGCTTGGCGGCAAGGGGCCTGCCCATCTGGCAAAAATTCTCAAGGCGGATATCGAGGCGAACATGGGACAGCTTGGACTAAGCCATCCAAAGGACTCGTGTCGGCGACTGATAAATCATTGATCGACTTCCCGACAACCAGTCGGAACAAATAAACTGAATTCCCGGTTGCGTGAAACCGGATTCATGTGGCTCTTGACGGGAATGGCGGTATTGGAAAAGCCATGTTTTATGCTGTAGTTTGCAAAAGATCGGGGATTGCCGCCGCATCATGACAGATCAATTCAGGGAGGGACGCACTATTGGCCAATTTCAGAAAAATTCTCGTTGCCAATCGCGGTGAAATTGCCATTCGCGTGTTTCGAGCCGTTAACGAGATGGGCAAACGCACAGTCGCGGTATTCTCCGAAGATGACAAGCTGTCCCTGCACAGATTCAAGGCGGACGAGGCATATCGCATTGGCGAGGGCATGGGGCCAGTGGAGGCCTATCTATCAATAAGCGAGATTATACGAGTTGCCCGCCAGTGCGGAGCCGATGCAATCCACCCGGGTTATGGCCTTTTAAGCGAAAATCCGGATTTTGCGGACGCCTGCGCATCAAACGGAATCGCCTTTATCGGTCCAAGGGCAAATACAATGAGGGCATTGGGCGACAAGGCCAGCGCCCGTAGAATCGCCATTGAGGCGGGAGTGCCGGTTATTCCCGCAACGGGTGTGCTGGGCGACGATATGCATGCGATACGCGCCGAGGCGGCGCAAATTGGATATCCGCTGATGCTCAAGGCGTCGTGGGGCGGCGGCGGACGGGGAATGCGACCCATAGCAAAGCCCGAAGAACTGGAGGAGAAGGTGCTTGAAGGTCGACGCGAAGCGGAAGCCGCCTTCGGCAATGGCGAGGGTTATCTGGAAAAGATGATTTCTCGCGCAAGACATGTTGAGGTCCAGATTCTCGGAGATGGCGACGGAAACATGTACCATCTTTTTGAAAGAGACTGCTCAATTCAGCGACGCAACCAGAAAATTGTCGAAAGAGCGCCGGCACCATATCTGAACCATGCGCAAAGAGAGGAACTATGCAACCTGGGACGCAAAATCTGCAAGCACGTGAACTACGAATGCGCGGGGACTGTAGAGTTTCTCATGGACATGGACGCGGAAGATTTTTTCTTTATCGAGGTAAACCCGAGAATACAGGTCGAACATACCGTTACGGAGGAAGTTACAGGTATTGACATAGTGCAGGCGCAGATATTGATTTCCGAGGGCAAAACACTGGCCGAAGCGACGGGCAGAGCCTCCCAAAGCGAAATCGGCCTTCACGGACATGCGCTGCAAACCCGCATCACAACCGAAGACCCTCTTAACAATTTCATCCCCGATTACGGTAGAATTACCGCCTATCGGTCGGCCACGGGCCCTGGCATAAGACTCGATGAGGGAACCGCGTATGCAGGCGGGGTAATCACGCGCCATTTCGATTCGCTTCTTACAAAGGTAACCGCCTGGGCGCCAGCGCCTGAACTGGCCGTGTCGCGCATGGGGCGCGCGTTGCGAGAATATCGCATTCGGGGCGTCGCCACCAACATTGCCTTTGTTGAAAATCTCCTTAGGCATCCCGTGTTCCTCGAAAACCGCTACACGACGAATTTCATTGACACGACACGCGAGCTGTTTGATTTCACCCCGCGCCGCGATCGGGGCACAAAGGTTCTTACATACATTGCGGACGTGACGGTAAATGGCCACCCCGAAACCAGTGGCCGCGTGAAACCGGAAGTCGCCAAACCGCCCAGGCCTCCCGCAATTACCGGGGAAGTTGCCGAAGGCACCAAAACCATGCTGGACCGCGACGGACCGAAAGCCGTGGCGGACTGGATGCTCGACCAAAAGCGGCTGCTTCTCACGGACACGACAATGCGAGACGGCCACCAGTCACTGCTGGCAACAAGGATGCGGTCAATCGACATGATAAGGATTGCTCCATATTATGCCGCGCATCTGCCCGACATTTTCAGTGTGGAGTGCTGGGGCGGCGCGACATTTGATGTCGCGTACCGCTTTCTGCAGGAGTGTCCATGGCAGCGCCTTCGGGAAATTCGCGCGGCCATGCCCAACATTCTCACGCAGATGCTGCTTCGAGCATCCAACGGCGTGGGATACACAAACTATCCCGACAATGTTGTAAGGGAATTTGTTCGGCAGTCCGCCGAAACGGGCGTGGACATGTTCAGGGTGTTTGACAGTCTGAACTGGGTGGACAACATGCGGGTCGCAATGGATGCCGTTCTGGATGCCGGCCGCATTCTTGAAGGCGCGATATGCTACACGGGAGACGTCCTGGATCCCGATCGCTCAAAATACGACTTGAAATACTATGTGAACATGGCGCGGGAAATCCGGGATTCCGGCGCGCACGTCCTCGGCCTCAAAGACATGGCGGGAGTAATTAAACCCGCCGCCGCAAAGGCGCTGGTCGGGGCGTTGAAAAACGAGATTGACATACCCGTGCATTTTCACACGCATGACACATCCGGAATAGGTGGCGCCGCCATTCTTGCCGCGGCCGAAGCCGGCGCGGACGCGGCGGACGCGGCCATGGACGCATTTTCGGGCGGCACCTCGCAACCCTGCCTCGGCTCGATTGTCGAGGCGCTTGCGCGCACTGAACGCGACACCGGTCTGTCAATTGACTCGATTAGAGAGATTTCCAATTACTGGGAACAGGTTCGCGCTCAATATGCGGCGTTTGAAAGCGGATTGCAGGTTCCCGCATCAGAGGTCTATCTCCATGAAATGCCTGGTGGACAGTTCACAAATCTCAAGGAGCAGGCGCGGTCTCTTGGCCTTCAGGAGAGATGGCCCGAAGTGGCGCGCGCATATGCCGAGGCAAATGATATTTTCGGCGATATCGTAAAGGTGACGCCAAGTTCAAAAGTTGTCGGCGACATGGCCTTGATGATGGTGAGTCAGGGCCTGACCCGCGAACAGGTGGAAGACCCGGATATGGAGATGGCCTTTCCGGATTCAGTGGTTGAGATGTTGCGCGGCAACATCGGGCAACCGCCCGGAGGCTTCCCGGGCAAAATACTTGAAAAGGTTCTCAAGGAAGACAAACCGAACACGGACCGGCCCGGACGGCATCTGCCGCCAGTGGACCTAAAGGCGGTCAAAGCTTCGCTTGGCGAGCAACTGGAGGGCAAATCAGTCGATGACGAGGATCTCAACGGATATATCATGTATCCAAAGGTTTTTCTGGACTACATGGGGCGTCACAGAATCTACGGACCTGTAAGAACCCTGCCGACAAAAACATTTTTTTACGGAATGGAACCCCAAGAGGCAATAAGCGTGGAAATCGACCCCGGAAAAACGCTTGAAATCGTGCTTCAGGCTGTTGGGGAAACGCATGATGATGGCGAAGTCAGGGTGTTTTTTGAACTCAACGGCCAGCCTCGCGTGATAAGAGTTCCAAATCGCCTGGTTAAATCCCAGACCATGTCGCGACAAAAGGCCGAAGCTCGAAATCTGGGCCATGTCGGGGCGCCAATGCCGGGCATGGTGGCAAGCGTGGCCGCAAGCGCGGGTCAGTCGGTCAAGGAAGGAGACATGCTGCTCACCATAGAGGCCATGAAAATGGAAACGGCAATCCATGCAAAGCGAGATGCCAAAATATCGATGGTGCATGTAAGCCCCGGGGATCAGATTGACGCAAAGGATCTGCTGATTGAGCTGAGCGTCGAATCCAGCTGACGCCGCAATTCTCCCGCATTCCTGCGCGCAACTTAAAACGCGTGGCTTGTGTAGATCGACAATCTGCCGGTTTTGGGGCGAAGACCAAACTCCGAATTCGCGCCACCATATCTTCTTCCAATTCCAACGCCAATTACGCCCTGTTCCGTCAGAGGTCTCTCAAGACGAAATCCGACATCACCGGAGCCGTCGTCAAAGCCATGAAAAACCGTGATCTACGCATTTGCTTCGCCTTCAAATATCCCCTCTTTTCCAACACGGGCAAATCCATAGTTTTTCCTAAGGGAAAAATGATTGAGCAATTCGCCAACCATGGCAAGCCGCCGTCCCTGAATGGCGGTCACGGGAGGACTGGAAGCATATGCGACGGTCATGAGAATGTCCCATTCGCCATCTGAATACCCCTGCGAATCATGCGAATACTCGAGGCTTAAATCAATTCCATCCGCAAACAGCTTCCGCATTCCGATTGTCGCAAGTTCACTGGTACCCCATGTTTTTCGGATACCCGTTAGCGGATTTCCCGCTGGTGAAATCCCCATGACTGAGCGTCTGTCGCGTCCTTCCAGAAACATTGCATCAAGATAGAATATCGCAGATGTTCCAAAGTCACTTGAAATTGACATCCCAATGCCGCGCCTTTTTCCTCCTGCGGCCATAATGGAATATTCAAGCGACCCGCCCGCGCCCAGCCCGGAATAGCCAATTACCGAAATATTGTTTTTCCCGCCACCGTTTCGGGTTTCAGCGCCATGGGCCGTCAGCAGATTAAGCGAACCGCCATTGGCGAGAAGCATCTCAATGCCAGCCATGTCAACCCCTTCCCTGTTGCCGACGGCAAGCAGTGCCGGGAGTGCGCGATTGTCCGCCCGCGGATTGTGAAAGATGTCAACAGGATTTAGGCCTTGCGATTGCCCGTATGACAACACCCGGCGCCCGACATTTAAAAAAACGCTCCCGCCTACCGACAGTTCTCCATGGGCCTCGTTTAAGCGAACATCCTCGTCTTTTTTCGAGTGCGTTTTTACAAGCAATTCACCATGCAGCGCCAGATTCCCGCGTTTCATGCGCATTCCAAGAGATGCGTCAGCCGCCAGTATCTGTTCATTCCAAACCGAATGATAGGTGTTTGGCGTCAGGCGGCTTGCATGATTTTTTGAATGCGTGCCGTAAACATTTACCCTGCCCGAATATTCCACTTCGGTCTTCGGAGTCGCGGCAATTGCTGTGCCCGCGCAGAGGATTGCCGAAATCAGCAGGCGGATTGAGGATTGGCGGAAAAACATCGGTACGGGCACCTGCAATCTTGCCGGCTCGCTCTAGAGGCGGCGAAGCTGGTTTGGCTGGAACCAAGCCGCAGGCGCTGTGGAGTCCTCGAACTCCCTGTAGATCATGATTGTGACCGCGTCACCGTCCAGATGATCAACAATCCGAAGCCGGGCGGGACGCTTCATGCCAAGTACGTTTCGATATCCCTCAAAATATGCGGATTTAAGTTTGCGATCACCGCTTCTGGCATGGAAAACGGCAACTTGCGGTGCTCCGGATTTGTCAACTGTCAGATTGATTCGATGATATGCCACCGACCTGGTGCGGGCCTTGAGTTCAAAAATGTAGCCATTACCCGCAACCTTTGTTTTTTCCACCACGTAATCAGATGAATAGGCGGTTCTTGCAATGTCCGCGTGGGAGACCGCGCCATGGAGCCGTTGCTGCGGGGATATCCGCAAGGCACGTCCGGTTCCCGGGATGTAAATCCACATGTTCTGGTCCAGATAGAGAATGGTACGTCCTGCAAGCTTTGCGGGACGGGTGTATCTCACCAGACCTTTTGTGTTTTCTCTTACCGATACCGAAACCTCTACAGGGGATCCCTCGGGAGGCTGTATCTCGGACACGAAGGAAAAATTGGGTCCCGGCCCTCTTATGTTGTCCGCCTTTTCCAGCAATGCGGTTCCATCGGCAGTTAAGGCTTTCGATGCAAACGCGAGCGCAAGCAGAAATGCGGACAAAATGGTTTTGGCGCGTGATTTTGTCATTGTACTTGCAGTGCCTCCACAATATTGGTTCGAGATGCGGTCCAGGCAGGCAGGACCGAGGATGCTAGTGTTTCAATTTATTCATTTGATTCCATTTCCTGGAGCCTCCTGTGACCCCGCTTCCAGGACTCCACGAGATCCTCCGGGCTGCGGCTCCAACGGAACGGGC
>JAPOTF010000140.1 GCA_026709325.1 Roseovarius sp. | reverse complement strand
CCTCGAAACAGGGCATTGGCCGCTCCGGCGGGGGTTTGACGAGCAGGACAGTGGCGGTCACGGACGCGCTCGGCTATCTTGTGCGTTTTGTTCCTCTTCCGGGGCGGGCCCGCGATCTCTCTGGCATGCCGGATCTGCTCGGGGGTCTCGAGTTCGGGGCTCTTATTGGGGACAGGGCGTTTGACGCGGACTGGCTTGTCGATGAGGTGGAGAGGCGGGGCGCCGGGATGTGATGGCGGTGATGCCATCGAGGCGGAACCGTTTGGTGCCCCGGGACCGCGACGGGGAGATGTGCAAATGGCGTCACTGGGTCGGGAATTTCCTTGCGAAAACCGGGGAGTTCCGGGCGATTGCGACAAGCGCGACAAGACCGGCATGAGCCATGCGGCCGCGATTCATCTCGCTGCCGGGGTGATCGCCGCGAAACAGTTGTCAACAGGCCCTAAGATGATTACACAGCCGGTCGTCAATATGCCTTATGTTCTCTTCAGTCATTTCCGTTTTTCGCAAACTATACCTTCCTCCATGAAACAACTGACATAATTCAACCATCCTTGATCCAATGATATATATACTCAGTGTTTTCCGATTTTCTTGCGGAACCACGGTGCATGGGCAAGCAGCGAAAGCTCTTGAAACACCAACTGTGCGCCAACATGTGCAGTGTTGGTTCCCGGATCGTATTGCGGGGCGACCTCGACGACGTCTCCGCCGATGAAATTCAAACCCTTCATGCCATTGAGGATCATGTTCGCTTCGCGGGTGGTCAGCCCGCCAACCTCTGGCGTGCCCGTCCCCGGCGTGTAGGCCGGATCAATCCCATCTACGTCAAAGCTGAGATAGGTCGGACCGTCACCGACAACCTCGCGCGCTTTGGCAATGACAGCATCAAGCCCCATTTCAAGCACCTCTTCGACGTGTATTACAGTCATGCCCGAGGCAAAGGAGAACTCCCAAAGGTATTCGCTACTGCCCCGGATACCGATTTGCACCGTCCTTTGCGGGTCAAGCACCCCGTCAAGCACCGCGTTGCGGAAGGGCCCGCCATGGTGGAACTTTTGCCCATCATAAGTGCCCCCCGTGTCACAATGGGCATCGATCTGAATCATGCCGACGGGCCTATGGGCGCCGAGCGCCTTCATGATAGGATAGGTGATAGAGTGATCGCCGCCTACGCTTAGAGGCACCACGCCGCTCGCGGCGACTTTTCTGTAAAATGTTTCGATATCCTCGGTGCAGCCCTTCAAGTCAAAGCGGCTCCGGAAGGGCACATCGCCTACATCCGCTACGCGGAATTCCGTAAGCGGGGCTGTGCGCAATACATGATGAAACGGTCCGACCCGTTCGACAGTGCGCACTGCGCGCGGCCCAAAGCGGGCGCCGCTGCGGTTGGTCACACCCAAGTCCATTGGGATCCCAATCAGCGCCACATCAATCCCTTCGAACCCGTTTTCCGGTGCATGAGGCTGATAGGAAGCATCAAGAAAGGTTGAAACGCCAGAATAGGGCGGCGGGCGGCGATCACCGGTAAAGATCGCATCGGCAACCTTTTTGAACTCGGGATCATACATCTTTTCAGCGCCCGCGCCGCCGTATAGCTCGCGCAGGTTTTGCAGGTTGTCTTTTGCTGTCATTGTTCCATTACCAAAATCTTGCTCGGGTTTAGAATGCCTTCGGAATCAAAGGCCACCATTAGTCGACGCATGGCCGCACGAGTCTCGAGCCGCGAAACTGATGCAGATGTTTGCGCTTTTCCAGGCCGACGCCATATTCGGCGGAAATGGCGCCGTTTGTAAACCCCGAAAGCTTTTCATGGACAAGCGAATCCAGTGCCGCCAGTCCCGGCACCTTGTCGCAATCCCAGAACAAGGCTATGCGCGCGCAAGTTTCCGTCTCCCACATGACCAAAGTAACAGGTGTTTACATTGGAAAACGCATTGTTGACCTTATTTTCAAGAGCTTTGACATAATGAGCGATATGCGCCGGTTCGAGCCCGACATCTTGGCCCAGTGTTCACCACCGTTGAAATGATTACACTCCTGTCATTGCGCAATATTTGAATAATGCCCCGATATTCATGATTTTGTAAGATGCTCGTCGGTGAAATCCCGTTGATTTGGACTTCGATGGCTTTCATCGGCAGGAACATCCGGTTCGGATGTTGATCCGGATCAAGCGTCATAAACCCAATCCGTTCATAAAAAGCTCGGCGTTTTGCATGCTGTTCGTGTTCTAAGACATCTGGTGCTCGGTTCAGAACATGGTATTCCATTTCTTCCGAAAGCGTGATATTGTTCTCCCGCCGCCGTTGCGAGCGGCCAGCAAAACGCGAGAGAGGCAGATGGGCGGGAAATCGACAAGAGTGAAAATCAGGCTTTCGGACGGGGAGCGCGAGCGCCTCGAAAAGGTCGCGGGCCACCCGCGGAGCCTTCAGAAGCACGCCTGGCGGGCGCGCATCGTCCCTGGCTTGGCTCGGGACACGGTCTGATGGAGACGGCCCGCCGGACCGGGATGTCGAAGCGGGCGGTGTGGCGCTGGTGGGACCGCTTTCTCGCGGAGGGCGTCGACGGTCTTCTTCGGGACGCCACGCGCCC
>JAPOTF010000195.1 GCA_026709325.1 Roseovarius sp. | reverse complement strand
GGCCCGCGACCCGTTCGAGGCGCTCGCGCTCCTCGTCCGAAAGCCCGGTTTCCCGTCGTGTCGATTTCCTGCCCATCTGCCTCTCTCCCGTTTTGCTGGCCGCCCGCGACGGCGGCGGGAGGACAATGTCACGCTTCCAAAAGAAATGGAATCGCTTGTTTTAAGTCATACACTAGGCTTGAAACCCGACCCAAGGGTTCAACCGAGGTTCTGATAGCCATTGATTCCAACGACACTCCAAAACAGGTCGGTGACATGTCAAAGGGCACAAGGTTTCAACTTTATCTCGCTCTTCGCGCTGCCGCTTACGAGCAAATGGTCTCTCAGGGTCTAAAACTTCCGTTCTTCTGTGATGATGTATTTGAAACGTTCGATGAAAATCACACTCGTGCCGCTTGCAAACTGATGGAAAGAATAGGACGTGGAGGTCAATCAATCTATTTGACTCATCATCGGCATGTTGTTGATATTGAACGGGAAGTTTGTGAAGCGCCTCCAACCATACATGAAATATAGAGCCCGCCCGCGCGGCTAGTCATGAATTATATTGAATTGCATTGCTTTTACGGGTTTTGTATCTTTGTCAAATCGCCCGCCTTTTGAAATCGGGACTTAGTTCACCCATTCATATCTTGCCTTTAACTTGTTGAGATGGCTCCATGGCAAATAACCTCCATGCTGAAGCATGCCGACAATTATCCCTGGCGCAATTCCCTGTTGACTGGCGAAATCCCTAACAGCCTGTTCACTGAATGGAGCTTCCGCGGTAAAATTTGCCCATGCCTTCTTTGAAACCAGTAAATCCGCGGCCCACGCATTGGCTTCCGCTTCACAGGCACTGTCATCGCCTTTGCCACCGTCAACGAAAACGCTTTTTTTGCCGTGCAGCAGGATGTGCGCCGCCTCGTGAAAAAAACTAAACCATAGGTGATCGTCTGACTTGTGCCGGGCGCTAAGCTGAATAATTGGTCTTCCTGGATTAATCCACCAGGCGGCTCCGCTTAAAGCGGTTTTCGGAAGCGGTTGCACAACGGCAAGAGCGACGCCGGCATGATTGCACAGCCGAGTTGCCTTTTCAAGGGCTTCGTCAACTGGCACGGAAGTCAGCCCTCTAATTTCCCGGACGGCGCACTTGAATTTTACCTCTCTGTAGTGTCCAAATTCCTGCCGCTCGGCCTCAAGCTCTCCCAGGCGCAGCCAGGTGGCCAAAGCCTTCTCGCAGCTATTAAATTTTTGAGAATGCCGATAGGCGACATTTGCCGCGCCATATTTAACGCCCCAGGCATCAACCGATCCCACTCCAAAGAAAGCGAGTAATTTGAACACTGCGTCGCTTTCCGATTCAGGCTTTTTAAAACAGCTCCTCTTGATTAACTCCTTTACAGGAAACGACTTAACCCACTCGGTTTTTTCGGCAGCTTCTTCGGCTTCAATTTTACGGGCATTGTGGAGTTGATAATCCACTTCAATGCCAAGCCAAATGCTTGCGTTAACACCCAAAACCTTTTCAAATTGCAGAGCCGTTTCAGGCAGCAGCGGCGCCTTGCCTGATATAATTTCACTAATCATCTTTGGAGAGCGGCCGCACCGACGGGCAAACTCGGCATGGGAAATGCCCTGCTCCTCCAAACGCTCTTCAAGTATCCGGCCGGGTGAAACGGCGTAATCGGGGCTAAATTGGTTCAATGCCGCAGCCATGTCCCTTTCCTCCTTCAGTGATAGTCAACGACTTTTAAAATCATGATCGCCGTCACATGTTCCAAATCGATCCCTCCATCTTTTTTACGCGGAATGGGATCGTGGTTTGGTTTAAAAACAAGCCGATGCGGATGGATCAGATCCACGGCAAATTGCTCATGTTTATTTCCGCTGAGTTGATGCCGCCTGTCCGGTTTGGTCGGTGGCACCAATCCCAAATGGGGGGCATTTTTCAAAACCGCCATTCTCTTTATAATCGCTTTAGCCATTTGAGTGCCGTAAAACCTTTCAAGGTCAACGAATGCGTTGAATGTTTTTGCAAGTCTTCGAGTGCGAAAGCGGATATCCAAAATAGCGGCCTTTTTCGTTACGTATCAGGTAATCATTTACATTGAAACATTAAGGGTTGCAAGCGGAACCATCAGTAATTCCCACCAGCTTTTGTTTTTCGCAAACCATGCCTTTTTCCATGAAAAACCGATATTAAATGAGCCTCTTGCAAAATTACCGTCGATCATGGCGGAAAAAGCAGCATTTGCCATGTCGAATGCGGCAATGGAAAGGCAAATTCAAGGGTCTGAGGCATTTTTCCCGCGGTTCCTCTGATTTCAGGCAATTCGGGCCCGAATTCGGCCAGATTCGCCGGAAAACGGTGGAAAATGGGAAGGTCACGGCATATGGCGTCGCAACTGGTCGATCGCCAGAGCCAGGACGCCGAACATGATGTGCGCGAAAACCTTCGCGTGGCCCCGGACGCGAACGTGGCGGCCGCCAAACTCGTCCTTAAGCCGCGCGTTGACCCGCTCAACCGTGGACCGGTTGTTGTACCGGATCGCCTTCGGGTCCGGGATGTTGACATTGGCCCGCGCCTTCGGCTCCATCTCCTTCAGTTCCTTTAACGCCCTGTCGCG
>JAPOTF010000152.1 GCA_026709325.1 Roseovarius sp. | reverse complement strand
CCGACGAACACGGGTTCAAGGAAGCGATTTTTTGCCTCGCCCACATGCTCGGTATTTCCTATGCACCGCGGTTCAAGAACCTGAAGAAGCAAATCCTGTATCACTTCCGTAACCGCAAGACCGCGAGCGCCGATTGGGTGATCGCGCCAAAGAAATATGTCAACGAGAGGATCATCATCGAATGCTGGGATGATCTGTTGCGTCTTGCTGTGACGATCAAGCTCAAGGAGGCAACCGCATCCAGTATCTTCCGCCACCTGAACTCCTACTCCCATCAGTACCGCCTTTATCAGGCGATGAAGGCGTTCGGCCAAATCATCAAGTCAATGTTCATCCTGCGCCACATCGACCAGGCCGAACTGCGTCGGGCCATCGAGAAACAGCTGAACAAAATCGAATTGGCAAACAGGTTCACGCGCGCCGTCGCGGTCGGAAATCCAAACGGTTTGGAATACGCAGAAAAGTCCGAACAGGAGATCGCGGAAGGCTGCAACCGATTGATCAAGAACAGCATAATCTGCTGGAATTACCTCTACTTGACGCGAGAAGTCACAAGATCAAAACCAAAGAAGAGCGCAACAGATTGCTGGACATCATCCAAACACACTCACCGCAGTCGTGGAGCAGTATCAACATGCTTGGAGAGTTCGATTTTTCCGACGAGAAGCTACAGGATACGCTCGGCATTCTTCCCCAAAAAAGCAGGCCAAAATCATTCCCGAAAATTGGGAGCCGCCAAAACGATGATACGGACGTCGTTTCAATAGGATATCGAAAATCCTACAGTGGTTTCGGTACCTTTGTTGGGTTAGACCCTTTATAGTGAGGAATTTGGAGAGACACCACGTGAGCGTCAGAGGAAGCATGCATGGTTGAAGCGATTTCAACGGGACGGTTGCAAGCTGATCGATGCCGTTAAGGATCCCTTCTCAAAAGGAACAAGCGAAAAAGCAAAACTCGCGGTGCTTCGCGCTCAAGCAAATGCGTTGATTTCGGAAGTCAGATCATTTCGCCCAAGACAGGTGGTGCTGATCAAGGTGACGGTCTACGACGCCTTATACGAACCTTTGCGACAGGTCGGGATACCGGTCGTTAATGCGCGCCTGCCATTTCCAGGTTCTGGAAGACAGAACGAGTTTTACAAGGATTTTCTTAAATGCTGCACCGAAGGGAAAATCGCGCTCCCAGCCCGATAATCAAAAAATACTGTCATCAGCATTGTAAAAGGAAATCGCAAAAATTCTTTTCCATAGGCTCCATAAGCCATGGTCGAATCAATGTAACTGATGGACGTGTGACCGATTTGCGTTTTTGAGGATGATATGTATATTACGAATAATACGAATAATAGGGAGACAAAACAATGTCGGATCTTCTTGATTTTCCTGCAGCGGATCTTGCGCGCCGGACAGGTGATGTTCTTGATGCCGCGAGCTGCGCACCGGTCACCATTACGAAACATCAAAAACCGAGGTTCGTATTGATGAGCGTTCATCGCTATGACGCCCTGATGACCAGGTCGGAGCATAAGGACTCTACCCTGGAGGATATGCCCGATGATTTGAAAGATCGGATGATTCGGTCCCTGGAGCATGATCGCGAAAGGAAAGAGGATCGCCGTCTGGTCGACGAGAAGCGCACGAGGAGGGAAGGTCGTGCGAAGCCTTCCGAGGTCTTCGCACGGCATTTCGGGGAGACGCATGGCGTTGATCTTCCGTCTTTGGTCCGTCGCGGCTATCGGCCGCTGTTAATGACGGGCGAGGAAGAATGACGGCACCGCTTGCATGGCTTATTGACACGAACGTCGTTTCCGAAATGATGCGCTCTCGGCCAGATTCCTGTGTTGCCGCCTTTCTTGATTTGATCGCCGATGAGGGTCTGGGACTTTCCGTAGTGACGGTTTGGGAGATACAGGACGGAATCGGCCGGCTCGACCCTGGCCGGCGACGGACGAGTCTCGCCGGCCGGTTCCAAGATCTTCTCGCCGACCTGTTTGAAGAGCGGATCATTGCGTGGTCCTTGGCGGATGCGCAGGCCTGCGCCCGTATAATGGAAGACAGGCGCCGTCATGGCGAGCCTCTTGGCGATCATGTGCCGGATGCCTTTCTTGCAGCCACCGCGGCCACGCGCGGCCTTTCCATCGTGACCAGAAACGAGAACGAGTTCCGTAATACCGGTGTCAAGACGGTCAATCCATGGAATTCAGGACACGACCACGCTCAACTATGACGGCCTGCGGGGCGCGACCGACCTGGACAGCGCCCGCTGGATTGCGGGTCTGGATGGGGCGCTGGAGCTTTCGCGCGCCTGCGCGGACAACCGCGTGATGACGGTCTGCGACCGGCGAGGCCTGTCAAACGCCGTCATCGGCATGAGGGTCTTGAACGAATGGAACCAAAGGTAAATGGAGGAGAAAGGAAAATTGCGGATATAAGCGTGTTAAATTGATAGGGCCAAGCCGTGCCGGGGAAAGCAGCCATGGTTTCCCGGCTTGAACGCCGCGTCTCTCGTCGTAGGTGCCTAAAGCGCAATCCCGTTTGTTTGGCTCCTCAAATAATTGTTGCCAACGTGTCGCTTGATTTGCTGTCCAAGGACATCAGTGATGTACCACTTGAATGTATGCGGATTTGAAAATTTGCAAAGCCGCGATCAAAAATTGGGAATTCATATCCATCGAGGTTGAAGCAATCTCCAACGCGCTCAAAAGCGCATTGATTTTGCGCAGGTCTTTTTTGCTGGCGGCCGTAACGATTTCATCAGGAGATTGTTTTGTTGGGCATGCGGAACGCAACTTTGCCGGCTGGCGGTCGTCCGAATTTGGGAAAATGGAACAGGAGTGGTCACCGCTGGACAAAACGCTTCACGGTTTGGCAAAATCAAGGTGCGCTGGTTTCATGTGGCATAATGTCGTTCGCTCTTGGGGACTTCAAAATCATGGTTTCACTTGAAATCGGCGGAATGCCGGATTTCCCGCCGGGTGTAAATTGGGTTTAATTTCGGGAGAGCGCAAAGGGTTCCGTACTGGAGTCGGCACTTCTTTGGGGCAAATTTTCCTGGCCAATGGAAAACGCTTGATTTTGGGTTTGCCCGGTGGTTGATTTCAGAAGGCGGCCGCTTTCGCGCCGCCGATTGCGCATGCCCCGAGTGAAAGGGAACGGACAGATGCAGTTTGAAGGGATATGGACGCCCATAGCAACGCCTTATCGGGATGATTTCTCGGTAAATTTGGATGCTTTGGAATTTACGGTCGAATTCCTCATATCCAGAGGTGTGCACGGCATAATCTCGGCGGGTACGACGGGAGAATACTATGCGCAGGATTTCAGGGAAAGGGCGATGCTGGCGGGCGAGTTGCGGAGATTGACCGAAGGCCGCGTTCCTCTTGTGGTGGGGACTGGTTCTCTGCGGACGGAAGACAGCATTGAATATGCTAAAATGGCGAAGGACGTCGGAGCTGACGGCATCCTTGTGACAACGCCTCCCTATTCCATGCCCACGGGAAGGGAAATCGCGCTGCACGCTTTGGCGATTGATCGCGCGGTGGACATGCCCGTCATGCTGTACAACTATCCGGGTCGCATGGGCGTCAACATGGACGAAGAGACATTTGACCGTCTTGGCAGATCGCCGAATTTCCGCGGCATCAAGGAGAGTTCCGGTGACATCAACAGATTGCACATGATCGGACGGGATTATCCGCACCTTGGACTTCTGTGCGGAATGGATGACCAGGCGCTCGAATTCTTTGCATGGGGCGCGCGAGGGTGGGTTTGCGCGGGATCAAACTTTGCGCCCGAAGCCCACAGGGCGCTTTACGACGCCTGTGTCGTCGAGGGGGATTTCACCATGGGGCGCGCAATCATGTGCGCCATTCTGCCGCTAATGAGAGTTTTGGAGCAGGGGGGCAAGTTCATACAGTGCATCAAGCACGGGATGACTATTAGGGGAATTCCAGCAGGCCCTCCAAAGAAGCCCCTGCAACCGCTTAACAAGGATGACAGGCGGGCGCTGGAGGAAGTCATTCGTACCATGGATATGACGATATCCGCGATTGCGGGAGAGGCGAAATGACCGAATTGCTGACAGTTGATGAATATGCGGCCATTGCCGCGGGACTTGACCTGCCGCGGGCGCCGTTTGTTGAAGGAAAATTTCGTGCCGGATCGGGACCGGAAATGGAAACGGTCAATCCGGCGACGGGAGAGGTTCTGGCGAAAATAGGCACGGCAGATGAAAATGACGTGGACTTTGCCGTGCGCAAGGCCCGCGAGGCGTTTGAGCGCGGCGAGTGGTCGCGCGCCCATCCGTCAGAGCGAAAGGATGTGCTTGTAAGGCTTTGCAAGCTGATAACGCGTCGCCGTCGGGAATTTGCCGTGATGGAAAGCATTGACAGCGGAAAGCCAATTCGCGACTGCGAGCTTGTTGACGTTCCGGAGACAATTCAGGCCATAAAATGGCACGGTGAGCTGATTGACAAGATTTACGGTCAGACTGCGCCCGCGGGGGATGATGCTCTTTCGGTGATTGTCCGAGAGCCTCTGGGCGTCGTTGCGGCGGTTCTGCCATGGAATTTTCCAATGCTGATGATGGCGTGGAAAATCGGCCCGGCTCTGGCGGCGGGCAATTCGGTTGTCGTTAAACCCGCGGAGCAGACTTCGCTTACGGCGCTTCGCCTTGCGGAAGTGGCCCACATGGCCGGTGTGCCGCGGGGCGTTCTTCAGGTGCTGCCGGGTGAAGGCCCGGTTGCTGGAAGGCATCTCGGCATGCATCCGGATGTGGACATGATCAGTTTCACGGGTTCCACGGAAACGGGTAGGCGTTTTTTGCGCTACTCGGCCGACAGCAATCTCAAGAAAGTCACTCTCGAATGCGGTGGGAAGAATCCCGCAATCGTTCTGGAAGATGCGGAGAATCTCGACCATGTGGCGGAGCATGTTGTAAATGGCGCCTTTTGGAATATGGGCGAGAATTGCTCGGCAATAAGCCGGCTGATAGCTCACAGGGAGATAAAGTCGCCGCTTGTCGAAAGAATCCTGGCGCGGTTGCGGGACTGGAAGACCGGAAATCCGCTTGATCCCCAGAACAGTCTGGGAGCGCTGGTGGATGCGTTCCACAGCAAAAAGGTTTCCGGCTATCTTGAGGGGGAGGCCCTGGCTGGCGGCACTGCGAACGGAAATTACATCGAGCCGACCATCTATGAAGTGAGCAAATCCGACCGAAGGGCAAAAGAGGAGATATTTGGTCCGGTGCTGTCTGTAATCGAGGTTGCGAGTGAAGCCGAAGCGGTTCAGCTGGCCAACGAGACGGAATACGGGCTGACCGCTTCGGTGTTCACGGGCAATGTTCGAAGGGCCATAAGAATTGCGAAGGACATTCGCGCGGGAACAGTGACCGTCAACTGCTATGGCGAGGGGGATATATCGACGCCGTTTGGCGGCTACCGGCAATCGGGCTTTGGCGGAAGAGACAATTCAATTCACGCCCATGACCAGTTTACGGAGACAAAGACCATCTGGATTGACATCGCCGACCCCAAAGACGGGGACAATGTGGGATGAGCTTTGCCTCATCTCGCTCCGGGAGACGAGGCAGAGGCGCGAGAAAGGCCGAGCGGCAGATTCGCGACGTCAAAATGCTGCCCGCTCTCAAACGGGTTCTACCCCTTACAGAGCCAATGGACCTGGAGCAGATTGAGAGAATCGACAATGCCAGCATGGATATACTGGAAAATGTTGGTGTCGTGTTCCGCGATGACATTGCCCTGGAGGACTGGAAGCGCGCGGGGGCGGAAATCCGGGACGGGGACCGGGTTCACTTTGACAGGAGGCTTGTAAGGGAACTGCTCGGATCCATCCCCGAAACATTCACCTATCATGCGAGAAATCCGGCGAACAACCTTCCATTCGGCGGGGATCATGCCATGTTTGTCCCGATGACCGGCGCACCCTATCTGCGGGACATGGAGGACAAAAGAAGAAATCCAACGCTCCGGGATCTTGCCGATTTTCACAAGCTCTCGCACATGCTGCCCGCAATGCATTCATCGGCGCATCATATAGTCGAGCCCTTCGATCATCCGATCAGTCAGAGGCATCTGCGCATAACCTACAGTTCAATGAAGCATTCCGACAAGACATTCATGGGCATGACGACAAGTCCGAAGAACGCCGAGGATGTCATGGACATGTGCGCCATCATGTTTGGCGAGGAGTTTATGGAAACGCACCCGGTGGTTACCGGAAACTGCAACGGAAACTCGCCGCTGGTATGGGACGAGACGATGCTTGGCGCGATGCGGGCATTCAATCGCCGCAATCAGCCGGTTCTCTGCTCGCCATTTGTGCTCGGTGGCGCCAACACGCCCGCTTCAGTCGCGCCGGCGGTGGCGCAGCTGAATGCGGAGGCGTTGAGTGCGCTTGCATACACGCAGGTTGTCCGAAGGGGATGTCCGGCAATATATGGCCACTACCTGTCCACGGTCAGCATGAAATCGGGCGCGCCCATGGCGGGGACTCCGGAGATATCGCTGATGAATCTGATGATTGGCCAGATGGCGCGCCACTATCGGGTGCCATGGCGGTCGTCGGCCACGCTTGGAGGAGCCAAGACATTTGACGCGCAGGCCGGCTATGAAAGCGCAACCACGCTTATGGCTCTGCAGATGGCCGGGGCGAACTACATGTGGCACAGTGCGGGATGGAACGAGGCGGGCATGCACTGTTCCATGGCAAAATTCGTGGTTGACGCGGAGCAGTGCGCGATGGCCTACCGCATGGCTGAAGGCATTCGATGGGACGATTTCGATGACGCTCTTGCGGCGGTTGGCGATATCGGGCCTGGCGGACACTATCTGGGTCACGCCCATACGCTTGAAAATTTCGAGCGCGCGTTTTTCATGCCGGACCTGTTTGACAACAATTCGGTGGAGCAATGGCAGGCGGAGGGCTCGCTGGAAACGAACGGGCGGGCGCTTAAGCTCGTTCGATCAATGCTTGATGAATACCAGGAGCCAAAACTGGACGAGGCCATGGATGAGGCGCTTCTTGAATACATGGCGCGCAGGGAACGGCAAATTCCGGCGGCGGACGCGTTAAACCAGGAATATTGAGTTTTAAATGCGCATTGCCCAACTTCACGTTTACCAGAAGAATATGGCTGTAAAGGACGGGCCATGCACGATGTCCGGAATGACGGTGTGGTCCGTTGAAAAGACCATTGTTTGTCGTGTTTCCGATACGTGGCATGAGAGGTGGGGAGAGGTTTGTCCGCTTGGATCGCTCTACGCGCCCGTGCAGGCCAGCGCTATTCGGGCCGTGATGCGCGAGATTGGCGAGTTTCTCGTTGGCGGGCCGATTGGCGCAAACACGGTTCGGCAGGCGATTGATTCTCTTGTCAACTGCGGCGGCTATCTTCACTCCGCCTTCGATATTGCGGTGCATGATCTTGTGGGAAAATCCCTTGGCGTTCCAGTGGCGACACTGCCTGGAGGGGTTTTGTCCGAACGATTGCCCTCCTGTTTTGCAACGGGGACAGAGGTGCCGGAGAAAGTCGCCGGAATTGCCAGGGAGAAGGTGGAGGAAGGCTATCCGAGAATACAGATCAAGATCGGGGGTCGCGATGTCGCGGAGGATATCGCCAGTGTCCGGATGGTTCACGAGGCAGCGGGGAGCAATGCGCGCTTGGCGTTTGACGAGAATGGGGGATTAAGCATGCGCGACGCCATCCGCGTGAGCCGGGAATGCGTGGATGTTCCATTCATATTCGAGCAGCCATGCGACAGCATCCGAGAGATTGCGACCATTCGATCTCAAATCCGGCACCCCCTGTATCTTGACGAGAGCGCAACGAATCTGGCGACTGCAATCAGCGCGATCTTCAAGGGGCTTGTCGAGGGATTTGGAATGAAACTTTCGCGGTTGGGAGGCCTCCGGCCGTTTGGCGCATTCATGGATGTATGCGCGGCACATGGCCTGCACTATACCTGTGACGACAGCCGGGGCGGGGACATAGTCGCGGCCCCGCGCGTTCAAACGGCCGCGGCCTGCGAACCGAGATGTCTTGAGGGCGTATGGCTGGCCACGCCCCGCATCGATGATTCCGATTTGTCGGACGCCCCCGTCACGGTTGAGTCCGGTCACATATCTCTTCCCAAAGGGGCGGGTTTGGGCATAACGCCGGATTCGGACCGGCTTGGACCGCCGGTCGCTTCATTCGGATGCTGAATCAGATGCGAACGCTGCCATATCTGGATTTGAGCGACCCGGGATTTTCCACGAGGGGAGATGAGGTTGCCGCGGCGCGCGCGCAAAGCTGGTGCGCGCGAACTCCTTTCGGCCTTGCGGTTCTTCGCTACAGGGAAGTTGGAATGATACTCCGCGATCGCAGATTCGGGCAGGGCAGCCGCAAATGGCCCGACACCATCGGCATCAAGGGGACTTTTGCGGATTTCTGGCGGAATTCGGTAATTGGACGCGAGGGTGAGGCGCACCGCAGATTGAGGGCGATGGCGGTGCCTGCATTGAGCGACGACTTTGTCTCGAGTCTAAAGCCCGAGTTTGACTCCATAGCCGAAAATCTTTGCGACGCTTTGCGCAAGAGAGATCGCTGCGAGTTTCAAACGGCTTTTTGCGAACCTTTTTCCGGGCAGGCGATCGCGACACTGCTGGGCATGAACCGTGAAGCCTGGCCGGAAGTTGCCCATGATGCCGCGGCTCTCGGCTTGGCAATGGGAGTGGACGCCAGAAAACACGAGAAGCGTTTTAACGCCGCCTGCGCAAGACTGTTCCGGCTTGCCGACGGTCTGGTTGAGAAGGTGCGACAGGGAAGCGACCGAACCAGCTATGTCGCAAGGCTTGTCGCCCAGCATGACCGAAATGCGGACTGCACACATGAGGAACTGCTTAACACGATAGTGATTTCGATATTTGGAGGTGTTGACACGACGAGAGCGCTGTTGGGACTTGGATTGTCATTGTTCATTGAACACCCCGATCAGTGGCGGCTTCTGCGTGATGATGAAAGCCTGGTTCCTTCAGCTGTGGAGGAGATCATACGCGCCCGTCCGACAACCACATGGGCCTCCAGGGAGGCAATGGATGACATTGAATTCAATGGAGAGAAAATACCCAGGGGCACGGTTTTGCATTTGCTGGTCCACGCTTCGGCAAGAGATCCGCAAATATGCGAGGATTCACGCTTTAACATAGCGATTAAACGGCGAAGGCATTTTGGATTTGGCGGCGGCGCGCATCATTGCATTGGACATTTTGTGGCCCGTACCGATACCGCTTGCGCGCTTTCCGCCCTGCGCAGGACATTTCGAACCGTCAGCTATGACGGAACGCCGGAATGGCTGCCCGACAGCGGCAACACCGGCGCGCTAAATCTCCCAATCAGGTACGGGGTGGCATGAAACGTTTTGAAGGAAGGAAAGTTCTTGTAACCGGCGCTTCCGGTGGAATCGGAAAAGCGGTGGTTGCGGGATTTCGCGGCGAGGGCGCCATCGTTGCGGCAAGCGATCTGGACAGCGCCATCGTGGAGGCCGACAAGCATATTGACGGCGACCTGAGAGACGGGACATTTGCCGATTCGCTGCCGGGATGGGCCTCGATGCTTATGGATGGCCTTGATATAGTGGTAAACAATGCGGGCGTGATCACGCGGGGCGGCATCTGCGACGCAACCGACGCGGATTACCAATTGATCATGGGGGTGAATGTCGAGGCGCCATTTAGAATTTGCAGGGCGGCAATTCCGCTACTGGCAAGGCGTGGCGGCGGTGCGATAGTAAACATGTCATCTTGCTGGGGAGTTCATCCCGGCGCAAATCACCCGATTTATGTCATGTCAAAGGCGGCAATCGCATCCCTGACGCAATGTCTGGGCACGGATCATGCGCATCAGGGAATTAGGGTCAACGCGGTATGCCCGAATGAGGTAAACACGCCGATGCTTCGAAGCGGATTTTCCATAAGGGGGCTCGATCCCGACAAGGCGCTCGCGGAACTCGATGCATCCGTGCCTCTGGGCCATGTTGCGGAACCGGAGGAGATCGCCGATGTGGTTCTTTTTCTCGCATCCGATGCGGCGCGATATCTCTGCGGCACGCTTGTGGAGGTAAACGGCGGGAAGCCGGTGGGATGAGCAGGTTTGAGGGAAAAGTGGCGCTTGTAACCGGCGCCTCCTCCGGCATTGGCGCGGCGACTGCGACTTTGCTTGAGAGAGAAGGCGCCCGCGTTTTCACATCGCAGCGAGGGCAGTGCCGGCATGAAACGGTCCATGCCGATTTTTCCGATCCCGGCACGCCCGAGCGTGTAATTGGCGAATTGCGAAAAAGGACGGGGCGACTCGACATCCTTGTCAACAATGCCGGCATAATGCGCGAGGGCACGGTTGAGGAAAGCAGTGAAGAGGACTGGCAGCTGCAGATTCAGGTTAATCTCACCGCGCCGTTTCTGCTTATCCGGCATGCAATGGCCATGCTGAAAAAAACTGGTGGATCGATTGTGAACATCGGTTCGATAGAGGGCCTGGGTTCGAATCCGCGCCATCCCGCATATTGCGCGTCAAAGGCGGGGCTTCACGGACTTACAAGAGCCGTCGCCGTTGATCATGGTCCGGATGGCGTAAGGTGCAATGCGGTTGCGCCCGGCTGGATTGACACGCCTTTGAACGAGGCTTTTATCGACAGCCAGCCCGAACCTGACAAATTTCGCGCGCGAATTGAAAAAATTCACCCTTTGCGAAGGACGGGCGCCCCGGAGGATGTGGCGCGGCTGGTGTGCTGGCTCGCCTCCGATGAGAGCGGTTTTGTGACAGGGCAGGTATTCACGGCGGATGGCGGCCGCACGGCCCGGTTGAGTTTGCCATGAAGGTCCGGCGCCTTCCGGTGGATACCGGAGAAACGGGATGGAACGCGATACTTCCTCCGCAGGAAAAAGCCCGGATTCTAGCGGGAGACGTCGATGCGGACTTTCTGGTGATTGGCGCGGGTTTTGCCGGACTTGCGGCGGCAAGGCGTCTTGCGGAATTAAACGGAGGCGCGCGGATTGCTGTGCTTGAAGCCAGTCGAGTGGCACATGGACCCGCAGGCAGAAACACGGGCTTTATGATTGATCTTCCTCATCATCTCAGATCCGAGGGATATGGCGGAAGACTTGAGGAGGACCGGCGCGAGGCCGCGGCCAACAGAGCCGGCATAGCGTTTGCGGCGAAGATGGCGCGGGAATTCGACCTTGGAACAGAGGCGTTTAATCCCTGCGGAAAAATAAATGCGGCGGCAACGCGTCATGGCCACCTGCACAATATGGATTATGCAAGGCACCTTGAGGAAATGGGGGAGGATTTTAAATGCCGCAACGCTTCCGAAATGGCGGAGATTACCGGAACGGATTATTATCAAAGCGGACTCTTCACCCCGGGAGCCGTCATGATTCAGCCGGCTCTTTTTGTCAGGGGTGTCGCAAAGGGACTGATATCAAAGGGAATATCGCTGTTTGAGAAATCGCCAGTCGTGTCATTGGACCGCGATCGCGGGTGGATTGCCGCCACACCGGGCGGGCGGGTTCGCGCTTCCAAGGTCATATTGGGCGTAAACGGTCATGTAAACAGCTTCGGAATGTTTCGCGGAAGACTGATGCACATTCACTTGTATGGTTCAATGACCAGAAAGCTGACCAAAAGCGAATGCGGGAAACTGGGAGGTCTGATGAACTGGGGCGTGACTCCTGCGGATCCGATGGGCTCTTCGGTGAGAAGAATATCCGGTACCGGTGGCGATCGCATCGTTGTTCGCAACCGCTTTACATATGATGCGTCAATGAAAGTGGGCGAGTCGAGACTCTCTCGGATGGCCAGCTGCCATGAAAGGAGTTTCACGGCGCGTTTTCCAATGCTTGACGGTGTTGAAATGGAGCATCGCTGGGCCGGGCGGCTTTGCCTGAGCCGCAACGGCGCGCCCGCCATCGGTGAAGTGGACAAAGGAGTATACTCCGCCTGCTGCCAGAACGGTCTTGGAACGGCCAAGGGAACGCTGCATGGAGTGCTTATGGCTGAAATGGCATCCGGACATTCTTCGGATTTGCTTGATCAGGTGCTCGGGCAGCCAATGCCGTCACGCCTTCCTCCGGAGCCTTTCGCGTCAATTGGAGCCAGCGCCATGTTGCGATGGAGCGAATTTAAGGCGGGTCGGGAAATATAAAAAAGGCAGAGCCTTCAGACTTTGGAAACCGCGACAAACGCAGGCGTTTCATTTCGGAAGAGTCGGATATTGTGTCGGGAAAGACAAATGTTGAAACACCTTGATACTTTCGGGGTTAAACCGGATTGTCAAACATCCGTGGCGAACTCAAATTTTGAGACTGCTGGCCTGTTTCACTATAATGAACGGCGCATCAACCGCGGCACCTGATTCGGGTTCCCGGTTTGATCTTGGCAAGGCGGCTGCTCGGCTTGAGCGGGCCGATATGAAGCGGCCCGCCTTACTGTGCCGGATTGCGCAACCGCCGGGTTCTTCACGCATATGTCAGACGGGCAGCGCGGGTTTGACATGCCTCAGGCGAAGCGCGTTTGCTACAACGAATATTGAAGAAAGCGCCATTGCGGCGGCAGCAAGCATCGGGGACAGCAAAATTCCAAATGCCGGATACAGAACGCCGGCGGCAACCGGTATGAGCGCGATGTTGTATATAAACGCCCAGAACAGATTTTGGCGTATGTTGCGCATGGTATGGCGTGACATGTGAATTGCATTCGCAACGCCCGCTATGTTTCCCGTGGTCAAGACCACATCGCCAGATTCGATGGCGACATCTGTTCCGGTGCCAAGGGAAATTCCGATGTCGGCATGCGCAAGGGCCGGGGCGTCGTTTATGCCATCGCCCGCAAATGCGGTGGTTCCAAAATCGGATTGCAGTTCTTTGAGCGCCTCTCGCTTCTCGCCGGGGAGCAAACCCGCCCTGTAGTGCGGAATGTCTAGTCTGTCGGCGATGATTGCCGTGCTGGACATTGTGTCGCCGGAAATGATGGCGGTTCCAATGCCCATTTTGCGCAAGGCGGAAACGGTGCGGGCGCCGTTCTCCCCGAGAGGATCGGAAATGCCGATCAAGGCGGCGATTTCCCCGTTAACGGCAATTGCGACGGGCGTTTCCCCGCGCGTTTCCAGGGTGGAAAATTCGCTGTAAACGGGCTTTAACTCCACGTTCCGGCTTTTCATCATGTTCAGGGATCCAATTAGGATGTCATGACCATCCACCTGGGCCGCAAGGCCCATGCCGGGAACGGCCGTGACATTTGCCGGTTTGGGTGAGGCGATGCCTCTGCCGCGCGCCTCGGCTTCAATGGTGCGGGCTATGGGATGCTCCGAATGCGTTTCCGCGGCCGCGGCAAGCCGCAGCACCTCCGATTCGGAAAAACCGGAGCAGATGTAAATCCCCGTGATCGCGGGTTTTCCCAAAGTTAGAGTTCCGGTTTTGTCAAAGGCGACCATACGTGTCGTGGCCAGTTTTTGAAGCCCCTCACCCTTGCGAAATAGTACGCCCATTTCCGCTGATCGGCCCGTGCCAACAAGAATGGAGGTGGGAGTTGCCAGTCCCATTGCGCATGGGCAGGCAATAATCATTACCGAGACGAATGCAACCATTGCATTGGCAAGAACAGGTTCCGGGCCCAGTGCGATCCATGTTAGGAAGGCAATCAAGCCCGTGGCAAGAACGACGGGGACAAAAACGCGTATCACGCGATCAGCCAAAGCCTGAACCGGGAGTTTGGATCCCTGCGCCTCTTCCACCAGGGCGATAATTCTGGCAAGCATGGTGTCCCCGCCAACTTTTGTCGCCTTTACATAAAGAGATCCCTCGCCATTTACAGATCCCGCGACTACATTCATTCCGAATTTTTTTCCAACAGGTGTTGCCTCGCCGGTTATCATGCTTTCATCAACATGGGATTGGCCTTCCGCCACTTTCGCATCAACCGGAAAACGCTCTCCGGGGCGAACCAAAATGGTGTCGCCAACCATTATTTTTTTCGCGGGAATTTCAATGTCCCTGTCATTGCGACGCACGGTCGCCGTCATCGGCTTCAGCCCGATCAGTCTTCGGATTGCCTCTCCCGCACGGCCTTTGGCGCGAGCCTCCAACCACCGCCCGACAAGTATCAGGGCTATAATCACCAGAGCCGACTCAAAATAAACCGCAGCCGCATTCTGTGGCAAAAGCGAGGGGGCAAATAGCGAGACCGTCGAATATCCCCATGCCGCCAGTGTACCAAGAGCGACAAGAGAGTTCATGTCCGGATTCATGCGAAAAAGCGCCGGAATGCCGCGGAGCAGGAACTCCCTTCCAGGCCATGCCAGAGCCGTGGTTGCGAACAGAAACTGCACGAGCCAATACATGTTCTGCCCAATTGACATGTGAATGGCCTCATGAATCTCGCGCATTGCATGTCCGCTCATTTCGATGATGAACACCGGGAACGCGAGGCTGCATGCTGCAATCGCTTTAAAGCGGGCGTTTGACATCTCGGCCTTGTCGCGCTTGACCTTGTCATCCATGATCGGAGCTGAAAATTCCGCGGGATAGCCGATTTTCGTGACGGTTTCTGAAAGACCTCCTGGAGTGACGGCCCCTTCAAAATAATCGATTATGGCTGTACTGGTGGCCGGATTTATGATTGCCGAAACAACTCCCGGCTGTTCTTTCAAGGCTTTCTCGATGATGGAAACGCAGGACGCACAATGCATGCCTGATATTGACAGGTTCGCTCTGGCGGTTCTCGCCCGAAAGCCATTGTCTTCAAGTGCCGCGGATATTGATGAGAGATCGGCCTTTCCGGGATGAACTTGTGCCGTTGCAGTGATGAAGTTTACCTTCGCGTCATGCAATCCGGCTATCGCTTTGAGCGCTTGTTCCGCAGTGTTTGCGCAGTTCGCGCAACTCATGCCGTCAATTCCAATGCTGATTGAATTGGACGGTTTCATTAAACGGTTCCTTGACCAAATATGGGAATGCCCATGTCTTATGCCTCAATCAGGGGCAAAAGAGGCGATTTGCAAACGAAAAAGGCAAAAACTGAAACTGCGTTGTTCCGGAAGCCGTTCATCCGCCGGCGGCCTCAAGTCCCGCCCTTGCGAAATCCGGAACATGAGCTCCAAGTTGGAGCGCTCGCTTGGGATCGGAGGCATTTCCGTCCAGCGCGCGCTTTTTTACGCCCTGCAGGATGGCGGCCATTCTAAAAAAGCAGAACGCGAGATAGAAGTTGAAATTGCCAATACCCGGCAAGTCCATGCGCATGCAATAGGTGTCAATGAACCGCTGGTCGGACCACAACCCGGTTTTGGCGCGGTTTACACCTGCAAGACCTCGTCCATCGGAAGTGGCAGGCATCGACCACTGCATGATTACCGACGCAAGATCTGCAAATGGATGACCGGTGGTTGATAGTTCCCAGTCAAGCACGGCAATTATCTCCGGCCGGTCCGATGCGAAAATCAGATTGTCCATACGATAATCCCCGTGAACCAGACCGCGAAGGCCGTCATCTGCCGGCATATTGGAGTCAAGCCATGATATTAGCTCATCCATATCCGGGAGTTCATCTGTCTGCGAGGCCCGATACTGTTTTGTCCAGCGATCTGTCTGGCGCTTGCAGTAATGGCCTGGCGGACCAAAATTGCCAAGTCCCGCGGATTCGATATCCACCTTGTGGATTTTCGCGAGAACGCGGTTCATCTCGTCAATGAACGCGGCGCGCTCTGAAACCGCCAGTTCTGGAAGGGAAGGTCTGTCGAATATTCTGCCGTCAACATGGTCCATGATATAAAAATCCGTACCAAAAACAGTTGCGTCTTCGCAGAGTCCGTGCACGCCGGCGACGGGAACATCGGTGTTGGCAAGAGCTTTTTGAACTCGAAATTCCCTGTCAACCGCATGTGCCGATTTCAGAAGAGCGCCAGGCGGTTTGCTGCGTAAAACATAGAGGCCGTTTCGGGTTTCAAGACGATAGGTGGGGTTTGACTGCCCTCCTGGAATTTTTGACATATCGACAGTCTCTGTAAACCCGGGAACGTGCGATCTTGCCCACTCGGTTATCGAGACCGTGTCAGTGCCCATCACGCATTCCGAAAATCCGGGTGGACATAATCGGCAAACTTCTTGCGCAAAGTGAGTTTGGAAATTTTTCCCGTGGAGGTTAACGGCAGATCCTCCATAAACACGATGTCATCGGGCATTTGCCATTTGGCAAAATGCGCGGAAAGAAGCGCGTGAATATCCTCAAGAGTTGGCAGGTTGTCTGAACTCGGGACGGCTATGAGAATCGGACGCTCGTCCCATTTGGGATGGGGAACGGCGATAACGGCGCATGTTGCAATGTCAGGGTGCGAAATGGCCGTGTTTTCTATGTCGATGGAGCTAATCCATTCGCCACCTGATTTAATCATGTCCTTTGATCTGTCGCGTATAATCAGATGCCCGTCCCGAGCAAGAGTGGCTATGTCACCCGTGGCAAACCATCCGGCGTCGTCAAATGCGGCACTTGTCGCCTTGTCGTTGTTGTAATAGCCGCTGACAATGGTGTTGCCGCGAACAAACAGCTCGCCTTCGGCCTTGCCGTCGTGAGGCAGTTCTTCCCCGTTTTCTCCGATCAGTTTGAAATCAACGCCAAAAAGACGCCGCCCGGCGCCGACTTTCGCGTCGATCCTTTCCTGAAGCGGCGCGTTCCTGAGAGGAGCGGGAAGCTGTCCTCGCGTGCCAATGGGGCTCATTTCCGTCATGCCCCAGGCCTGGTTAACGCTGATTCCCATGTTTTCGAAGGCCTCTATCATTGAACGCGGCGCTGCCGATCCGCCGACAACGAGATCGGTAAACCCTTCGGGGGGACGGCCGCGGTTTTGTATTTCCTTCAGCAGACCGGCCCAGACAGTGGGAACGCCCCATGCCGAATAGACTTTTTCGGCATCCATAAGGGAAAAAAGGCTTGCTCCGTCCAGATACCTGCCCGGCATGACCATGCTCATGCCGACAATGGGAGCCGTATACGGCATTCCCCACGCATTGACGTGAAACAGAGGAACAACGGGCAGGGCGGCGGTACCGCTTTTGAGACATTGCTGATGTCCCGCGATTGTCATCAGCGCATGCAGTACGGTCGAGCGGTGCGTGTACAGCGCCCCCTTGGGGTTTCCGGTTGTTCCCGAAGTGTAGCAAAGCCCCGCCGCCGTTTCCTCGGCAAATTCCGGCCAGTCGAAATGCCGCGAATTGCCGGCCAGAATCTTTTCGTAGCAGTCCGTTTCCAGCGACGATGCCGGAACATTGCCGACATCGGTCATTGCAACCAGCTTTATTCCGGGTGGCAGGTCGTCACTGATCGATTCAACAACGGGTAAAAGGCTTTGATCGATGAAAAGAGCCGAATCGCCCGCATGGTTTAAAATGTAGATCATCTGCTCCCGCGAGAGTCGCGGGTTGACGGTATGGCAAATGGCCCCCAGTCCGGAAATGGCGTAATATAGTTCAAAATGCCTGTATCCGTTCCATGCGAGCGTGGCCACCCGATCTCCGGGCCGGATGCCCATTTCAACAAGGCCATGCGCAAGCTGCGATGCGCGCGCCAGGGATTCCGGATAGGTGGTTCGGTGAATGTCGCCTTCCTCGCGCGAGGACACAAGCCCCTGTTCGGGAAACGCCTCCGCCGCAAACATCAGAATGTCGATAATTCGCAGCGGCCGATTTTGCATTAAGCCTTTCGTTGACATGCTTCTTTAAATCCTCTGGACCTTTTCAGATTAAAGTTGCACAAAGTTCAGCAAAATTCAATTGCTGTTGGCAAGGAGAGAAAATTGACTTTCGACCGGCCCATAAAAATTGCCCCGTCAATCTTAAGTGCGGATTTCGCAAATTTTGGGGCGGAGATCAGAGCAATCGAGAATCAGGGGGCGGATTGGATTCATGTGGATGTAATGGACGGTCATTTTGTGCCCAACCTCACATTTGGACCAGCCGCGGTTAAGTCATTTCGTCCGCATGTATGCACTTTCATGGACGTTCACCTGATGATTTCCCCCGTGGATCCCTATATAGAAGCCTATGCCAATGCCGGCGCCGATCTCATTACGGCCCATGTCGAGGCGGGTCCGCACATTCACCGCACAATTCAGACAATCAAGGCAACCGGCAAAATGGCCGGCGTCAGTCTTAATCCCGCCACGTCCGTCGAATCTGTCAGGCATGTGCTGGATATGGTCGATCTCGTTCTGGTAATGACGATCAACCCGGGCTTTGGCGGACAGGATTTCATACCATCATGCATCGATAAAATCCGGTGCATTCGGGAAATGATCGCCGACCGACCCGTTTATCTGCAGGTTGACGGGGGAATTAACGGGCACACTGCCGCGCAGGTCGTAAGGGCCGGTGCGGATGTTCTTGTGGCCGGTTCCGCGGTTTTTGCCGGCGGGTCCGTTGATGCGCCGGAAATCTACGGAAACAATATTCGGCATATTCGGGCCGAGGCGGCAAAGGGCATGATTGCGGAATCTGGCGAATTCTGACAAATCCACGGGAACTCGGAGGTGGTTGAAGCGTTGGCTTGACAGTTCAAAGAGATCTGCGGGCATTCATGGCCGCTGTGATGGTTCCATCATCGAGATAGTCAAGTTCACCGCCTATTGGGACGCCTTGAGCCAGTGAAGTGAGCTTGACGCGATCTTCAATGCTGTCCGCAATGTAATGGGCGGTTGTCTGACCGTCCACGGTGGCACTTAAGGCAAGAATAACCTCTTCAACCTTTTCAGTCTCGATTCTCTCGATAAGCTTTGGTATCCGCAATTCATCCGGGCCTATGTTCTCCAGCGCGGAAAGCGTGCCTCCGGTTACGTGATAGCGTCCCTCGAAGACGTTGGCGCGTTCCATGGCCCAAAGATCGGACACATCCTGCACAACGCAAATCTGCCCGTTTGCGCGGCTGTCGGAAGCGCAGATGTCGCAAATCTCCGTTGTGGAGATATTGCCGCAATTGACGCATTCCCGTGCGGAGTCCGCCACTCTTTGCATGACATTTGCAAGAGGCTTGAGCAGAAATTCGCGCTTTCGCACCATTTGAAGCACGGCGCGCCTGGCGGAACGCGGTCCCAGTCCGGGCAATCTTGCCATAATGTCAATTAGCGCATCAATTTCCCGGACGGGTTTCATGGTGAAGCTGTTCTCAAATGGGTAGATCCATTCCCTTCGGAAGCCCCATGCTTTCGGCTATTTTTGCAACTTCCCTTTTGGAAGTCTCGTCCGCGAGGCTCTGAGCGTTGTTTGCGGCGGCCAATATCAGATCCTCGACGGTTTCCCTGTCGTTTGGATTCAGAATGGATGGATCGATTTCAAGAGATTTCAATTCTCCCTTGAGCGTGCATGTAACCTTTACGAGACCCGCTCCGGAAGCGCCTTCGACCGTCTTGACTTTCATTTCCTCCTGGAACGCCTGCATTTTCTGCTGCATTTGCTCTGCGGCCATCATCATCTTTTTCATGTCTCCAAGCTGTCCAAGTCCCTTAAACATGTTGCGCACTCCGTAATCGGTTCTCCAATTCGCTTCCTAGACAGGGACAATGCAAAACGCAAGCGGGGAATTCGGACCATCTGGAAGGGCCCGATTGCATGATTTGGCAAAATGCGCCCGCAATTGCGGATGGATTTCGGGACTATGCCGCCTTTGCGAGATTTCGCAGGACGTAATGAAGAACCCCGCCATGCTCTATGTATTCTATCTCAATGGCGGTGTCGATTCTGCACTTCAACATGATATCCCTGGCTGTTCCGTCATCGCGTGTAATTGTGCAGGGTATCTCCTCCAAAGGCTTCACGGTTTCCAGGCCTGAAATGGTAACGGTTTCCTTGCCGGTCAGTTCAAGCGACTTGCGGCTGTCGCCGCCCGTGAATTCAAAGGGAATGACGCCCATGCCCACCAGGTTGGAGCGGTGGATGCGCTCAAAGCTCTCCGCGATGACGGCCTTCACTCCAAGCAGAGCGGTTCCCTTTGCCGCCCAGTCTCTAGAGGAACCGGCTCCGTATTGCGCTCCGCCGAAAACGACCAGAGGCGTTCCCTCGTTCTTATGGGCCATTGCCGCTTCGAATATCGATGTTTCCTCGCCATCGGGACCTTTGGTGTATCCGCCCTCTATCCCGTCGAGCATTTCGTTTCTGATTCGAATGTTCGCAAAAGTGCCGCGCATCATTATTTCATGGTTGCCCCGACGCGACCCATAGGAGTTGAAATCGTGTATGGGAACCTGACGTTCCCTCAGATAGCGCCCTGCGGGTGTCGTGTCCTTGAATGAACCTGCTGGCGAAATGTGGTCTGTCGTGACCATGTCGCCAAGCAGGGCCAGTATTCTGGCGTTTTCAATATTGGAGATTTTTCCCGGTTCTCTGTCCATTTCCTTAAAATATGGAGGATTCTGCACATATGTTGAATTTACCGGCCAGTCATAGGTTTCTCCACCGGAGGTTTCCACCGACCGCCATTTTTCATCTCCCTTGAACACGTCTGCATATTTCGTTTGAAAGGCTTCTCTGGTAACGGTTGCCTCCACAATTTCCGCGATTTCAGCTTGAGTCGGCCAAATGTCCTTGAGATGCACGTCCCTTCCTTCGGGTGTTTGAGCCAGCGGGTCTTTCACCAGGTCAATATTCATTGTGCCAGCGATGGCATATGCCACGACAAGCGGCGGACTTGCCAGATAGTTTGCGCGTACATCCGGGGATATGCGTCCCTCGAAATTGCGATTGCCGGATAAAACCGATGTTGCGACGAGATCCCCCTTTGAGATGGCTTCGCTGATTTCCTTCTGGATCGGTCCGGAATTGCCAATGCATGTGGTGCATCCGTAACCGACAAGATTAAAGCCAATTTTGTCAAGATCTTCCTGGAGTCCGGCTGCTTCAAGATAGGCCGACACGACCTGCGATCCCGGTGCGAGCGAGGTCTTCACCCACGGCTTTCTGTTTAATCCCAGAGCCGCGGCTTTTCGGGCGACCAGTCCCGCGCCAATCATGACATAGGGATTTGACGTGTTGGTGCATGAGGTGATCGAGGCGATCACGACATCTCCCGATCCAATGCCGTAGTCTTCACCCTTCACCTGGACACGCTTGTCCATCGTTCGATTGAAAGTGTTTTTCATTTCGTTTTGGAAAGCGGATTTCGCGCTGGACAGCGCCACATAGTCCTGTGGCCGCTTCGGCCCTGATATGGCGGGTACGATTGTTGCCATGTCAAGATGAAGCGTATCCGTGTACACGGGAGAATATTCCGAATTCCGCCAAAAGCCGTTTTCCTTTGCATAAGCCTCGACAAGTGCGATTCGGGATTCGTCCCTTCCTGTCTGGCGCATGTATCTCAATGTTTCGCCGTCAATCGGGAAAAATCCGCAGGTTGCTCCGTATTCGGGAGCCATGTTCGCGATGGTGGCGCGGTCGGCAAGGGGAAGTCTGTCAAGGCCCGACCCGTAAAATTCAACAAACTTGCCAACCACCCCTTTCTCGCGCAACATTTCAACCACTTTCAGGACCAGGTCCGTTCCCGTGGTACCCTCCACCATGCCGCCTGTGAGTTCAAAACCGACAACCTCCGGAATCAGCATTGATATTGGTTGTCCAAGCATGGCCGCTTCGGCCTCTATGCCGCCAACGCCCCATCCCAGTACCGCCATTCCATTTACCATGGTGGTATGGGAGTCGGTTCCGACAAGAGTGTCGGGATATGCAACGCGATCACCGTTCTGATCGGTGTCGGTCCAGACGGTCTGCGCAAGATATTCAAGATTTACCTGATGGCAGATGCCTGTTCCGGGAGGCACAACGCGGAAATTGTCAAATGCCGACTGTCCCCATTTAAGGAACTGATAACGCTCCATGTTTCGGCTGTATTCGCGATCGACATTCATTTGAAAGGCTCTGGGGTTGCCAAACTCGTCAATCATGACCGAGTGATCAATGACAAGATCAACGGGGTTGAGAGGGTTGATCTGCTGGGCATCACCGCCAAGCGCCACAATTCCGTCGCGCATCGCGGCCAGGTCGACCACTGCCGGGACTCCGGTAAAATCCTGCATGAGAACTCTCGCGGGACGGTATGCTATCTCTCGCGGGTTTTTCCCACCCAGCTTCGCCCAATCCGAAAAGGCGCCGATGTCATCTGTTGTGACGGTTTTGCCATCCTCGTAGCGCAACATGTTTTCCAGCACCACGCGAAGAGCCACCGGAAGTCTGGAAAAATCCCCCATGCCGGCATTTTCGGCAGATGCGATGGAATAGTAGTATGTGTCGCCGCCTCCGGCAGCGAGTTTCTTGCGCGTTTTTAACGTATCCAGGCCAACTTTGACGGACATATGGGTTTCCTTTCGAAGTTCTCGCACTTTTGCCGTTATCATTCTCGGGTTTTAAATCGATACGGGCTCCATGATTGCGAATGCGATTTGTATACTATTGCACACAATGAATTGCAACAATATACCCGCCAATTCTCTCCAAACTGTGATTGGATTTATCATTGCAGAATTTATATGTTTACAAGTGTAATAAAGAACTGGAAACCGGCAATGCATAAAATCATCGCACCGTTTGTTATATTCATGCTTTGCGCAATTCCCTTAAAGGCCCAAAACCAGCCGGTGGTCGTTGAGTTGTTCACCTCGCAGGGATGTTCGTCATGTCCTCCCGCCGACAGGCTTCTCCGAAAACTTGCCAGCGAAGAAAATATTATAGCGTTGTCCATGCATGTCGACTACTGGGATTATCTTGGCTGGAAAGACATATTCTCCAGCAGCGAGTTTACAGACCGCCAATACGGTTATGCAAAAACCCAGAAAAAGCGAATGGTTTATACTCCGCAAATGATGATCAACGGCACTGTCGGAGTCTTGGGCAGCCGGGAACGCGAGGTAAGAAACGCAATCAGAAAAAATCGCGGTAAGGAGCATTGGGCGGATTTTCAGGTAAATGAAGGAAACGCGTTTTTGAAAGTTGTCGAAGGCACCCGCATGAAGGGCGTTGCAAAGAAAATGGATGTGAAGCTCATTCGATACACTCCGAGTCAGAAAGTGCATGTAAAAAGGGGTGAAAATGCCGGAAGGGAACTGAATTACGCAAACATCGTAAGGGAAGTCAAAAATATTGGCATGTGGGACGTCAACAGGAACAAGACTTTTGAATTTGATTTCAAGAAGCTAAAAGACAACCAGAAGGCGGTTATACTGGTGCAGCATCCCGGTTTCGGACGGATAGAGGCCGCATATTCAATCAATTAGCGATAATCCGAGTTTCTTGCAAAACTCATAATGCAGGGCGGTGTGCGGGTATAGGCTTCTCCGCCTCAATGCATGCGACAATTGCGCATTAAAGTTCCAGAAAGGTTTTTAAGCAAATATCGAAATTTCAGTGTTTTGAATCATGGAAATATAAAATACGGGATTTGGTGTTTTGTTGTCGTTCGGTTGTTTGGTGCCGAGCCGTTTTCACTCTTTTGCGCTCATTTTCTCTTGCTTGTATGTGTGGTTTCTGTTTTTCCCAATCTTTTACCGTTCAGCTCCTCAGCCCGCTTAATAGCCTCTTCAGCTATTGCTGGGTCGCGGTGAGCTCGGCGCATTTGCTTCATTGTGTTTTTGCTAAAATGGTTGTCCTCAATAACCATTTTATTCCCTCGACCGCGTTCTTGAGGCGTCACTGGCGGATTGGCTTTAACCAGCGCGGACTCGGCTTGCGTTATTATATAAGCCTTTCATCTTGAATATTTCTAAAGCCTGTAACGTCTCTAACTTCACTTAATTCTTTATGTGCTTCCATAAGATGCTGATTTATGTATTCAAGTAAGTGTCCAATTGATATCAAACTCGCTTGTTGGTCATCAAATTCAAGCAATCCTTTTATGGCACATTCAAGAGAAAATTCTGCATTGCTCAAATGTGGATTTATTTCGTTAAATTTTGTTTTTGAGGTGTTCTCTATGGCAGATTCGGGACCTATGTTGGGTTAAGGCCAATGGTGAGGTAACTTTGCAGGCACAAAGGTTGACATCATCCATCAAATTTTTGAACGTCCGAAGC
>JAPOTF010000081.1 GCA_026709325.1 Roseovarius sp. | reverse complement strand
GATGCACCTCTTCGCGCACTGGTTCGCGCGCGCTGTGGATCAGCCGGCCGATAGGCGTTGAATTAAAGCCATTCCGAAGCGGAAACAGGGAGGTACTTTTGTGTACACCTGTTTGTTTTGCCGATAATGGCCAGTGCCGCTCCATCTTTGAAATGATTGTCATCCACTAAATTTGAATTTTGAAACATGCGACCCATAACGGCCTAACGCGACCATGGATAAGGATAACGCCAAACGCGCCCGATTTTTGGAGAGCACCTGTCAGTCATTATCGATGCCGGCCTGCAGCCAAGTCATAAGGCGGGTGGCTTGGGCATTGTTCAGATCGTTCACACGATGTGCTGTGCGGCTGTCTTTGCCGTGGCGAAGGGCTTCGAATTCCTCAGTGGATAGAGCCACAAAGCGCCACTTGCCGCGCCGCGCAATGGCAGCAGGCCGCTGAGCGGCAAGCGTCGGAACATCGCCGGTCTTGTTGGCAAGGTCTGTCGCGGAAAACTGTCGCATCGTAAATCCCTACCGGCTTTATCTAAAAAGCGCTGGCGGTTCAACGGAGATTATATAAATATCGGTAGGTTACGATATGAGATCGAAAAGTCGACAACACAGGTATTGACATGCGGGAATGATTTACAGAACAATGTCAGCCGACTGGATAGCACTCGCGATGAATCTCAAACAGGCGGCATAATTCCGCGGCCAAAATTTCGCAAATGTGAGGGTATTACCTTTGAGTGACAAAATCCTTAAGGACATGGATGATTTTACAGTCCCTTTCATGTGCCGCTCCTGTAAAGCCCGACACGGCGGAATTTGCAGTGTATTGTCGCCAGGACAGCTGTCCGACTTGAGAAAACACATCGTCAAAACCGAGCAAAAAAGAAATTCCGTTCTCAACGTGATGCACGACGAGCAGGGAACATACTCCAATATTCTAAGTGGTGTCGTAAAGCTCTCGAAACTGATGTCCGATGGCAGACAACAGATTGTCGGATTGCAATTCGCTCCAGATTTTCTCGGAAGGCCATTCTCCAGTGAAACCGACATTCTGGCAGAGGCGGCAACAACGGTTCATATATGCTCTTTTCCCAAAAACGTGATTGAAGATCTGATAAGGCGGAATCCGGCAGTGGAGCGCTGCCTGCATGAGCAGCATATGAAAGAACTGGATGAAGCGCGAGAATGGATGCTTACCCTTGGTCGAAAAACCGCTCTGGAAAAAGTGGCAAGTTTCGTTCTTCTGATAGTTTCGCACACCGACCCCAAAATTGCGGGGAATAAAGAAAAAATTGAAATCGGTCTTCCCCTTAAACGGGCGGAGATCGCGGACTACCTGGGCCTAACCATTGAAACTGTCAGCCGCCAGATAACCAATTTGAGGAAGAGGGGAATAATATCGGTCAATGAAAGAAGATCCATTGTTGTTAATGACAAAAAGCGACTATCGGCAATTGCCGATCAGTGCGAGTAGATTTTCATTTGCCGAGGCTGCAGCAAGATTCCCGGTTTGAGCTTTTTTCACGCAGGGAAAACCAGGTTCCCCGACGGACAGCGTGGCCGCAAAGGTGAATGGATGCCCCGCGGGATATGCCTTGTCCATGTGGTCAACCACTCTGCGGAGAACTGAACCGCTCTGGTTTGCACATGATGCATTATGGTGGGTTTGTTGCATCAAACGCCATCCGTAATGCCATGTCTGTGACAATGTCACTGTTTTCCTTCAAGCATGGGTAGAAGGTGTTCGGTTTCAAAAGCGATATGCCGACGCAAGCCCTCAAAAAAGCCCCTCAGCATGTAGGAAATTTTGTCAATGTTCGCCGTTACCGGGTTTTTGACCATTTCTCTTAAATTCAAGCCAAGATCTTCAGCCGAGCTTTCGTCTTCCCAGTGTTCGTGCCGCAACCGCTCTATGCTTTGGACGATGCTTGAATCTGTTTGGCAGGGCAGCAGCAGAAACGGAAAAAGTTTGCCCTCTTCAAATTTGTGTGCGGATCTTAAGGTGGGATAAAGTTGCCAGGAAATGGACAGGCATTCCTGACGATTGAAATTTTCCGGCAAATGGTCGGCAAGCATTTCCAGTCTCATGCAAAGTTCCAGTTGGGCGGCATTATGGCTCAAGGCTTCCTCCAGAAGCGGCTGAACCGGCGTTTCCAGTCTTTCACTCATTGTTCTCCTCGGGGAGGATGATGCCATCGTTTCAATTCATCCGTTGGAGAAGCAATACCCGTATTATTTGGCATTTCCTTGATCTCGATCAATGAAATGCCTTTTTTCCCGATCTAGAATATTGATATGGCAAATTTTGTCGCGCAATTTTTCTGAAAGTTTTCGGGAGCTTTACAATGAACAATATTGCAACGGTTTGCATTCTGGGACTGGCGACTTTCGTGGCCATGATGCTCTCCGCGCTATCCCAGGACAGTCTTTTCAGTGCGCATATGGGAATTCTATGCTTCATTTTGCTGTGCACGACAATCGTCTTTTTGCGACGGTTTGAATTTGCTCCATCCGGAGCGGCCGTTTCGCCTCCAGACACTTCCGGCTACATGGATGAGATTGTTCGCTATGGAGTCATCGCAACTCTATTTTGGGGAATCGCGGGGTTTTTGGTTGGCGTGGTAATTGCCGCGCAACTTGCATGGCCGATACTGAATCTCGAACCCTATTTGAACTTTGGCCGCCTGCGTCCGCTTCACACGTCCGCGGTGATATTCGCATTTGGCGGCAACGCGCTTTTATGCACCAGTTTCTACGTGGTGCAGCGCACCTGCAACGCGCGTCTTTTTGGCGGCGATCTCGCCTGGTTCGTGTTTTGGGGCTATCAGCTTTTCATTGTTTTGGCCGCAACCGGCTACCTCCTCGGCATTACCCAGTCCAAGGAATATGCCGAACCGGAATGGTATGTGGACATTTGGCTTACAATAGTCTGGGTTGCCTATCTGATCGTCTTCATGGGCACGATCATCAGACGCAGGGAACCGCACATCTATGTGGCAAACTGGTTCTTTCTTGCCTTCATCGTCACGGTTGCGATGCTGCATCTGGTGAACAATGCGGCGGTGCCGGTATCCTTCCTTGGCGTGAAAAGCTATTCCGCGTTTTCCGGTGTTCAGGATGCGCTGACCCAGTGGTGGTATGGCCATAACGCGGTTGGCTTTTTCCTTACCGCCGGTTTTCTCGGCATGATGTACTACTTTGTTCCCAAGCAGGCGGAACGGCCAATCTTTTCCTATCGCCTGTCCATCATTCACTTCTGGGCGCTTATCTTTCTGTATATCTGGGCCGGCCCGCACCATCTTCACTACACCGCTCTCCCCGACTGGGCGCAGACACTTGGAATGGTCTTTTCGATCATGCTCTGGATGCCGTCCTGGGGAGGCATGATCAATGGTCTCATGACTTTGCAGGGGGCATGGGACAAGCTTCGAACCGATCCCGTGTTGAGGATGTTCGTGATCAGCCTCGCATTTTACGGCATGTCCACATTCGAGGGACCGATGATGTCGATCAAATCCGTAAACTCGCTGTCCCACTATACTGACTGGACAATTGGACATGTGCATTCAGGCGCGCTTGGATGGAACGGAATGATCGTTTTTGGCTCGCTATACTATCTGGTGCCAAAACTGTGGGGCAGAAAAAGTCTGTATTCGCTCAAACTCGTCAACTGGCACCTGTGGCTCGCCACGCTTGGCATTGTGATTTACGCCGCGGTCATGTGGGTTGCGGGGATAACCCAGGGATTGATGTGGCGCGAATACGATGACCAGGGCTTTCTGGTGAATTCCTTCATCGAGACAGTCACTGCCATCCATCCGGAATACGTCATGCGGACCTTTGGCGGCCTTCTCTATCTCTTGGGCGCGTTGATAATGGTCTACAACGTCTGGCGCACAATCCGTGGCGATGTTGAAGAGGCGGACAAGCCCAAATTGGATGCCGCGATTCCAGCCGAATAAGGAGAAAACGATGTCTTTCTACAAGCAACATAAAAAGCTGGAACGCAATCTCACGCTCCTGTTTGTCTTCTCTCTGATCGCGGTGCTCATTGGCGGAATCGTGGAAATCGCCCCTCTATTCTATGTCAAAAACACCATAGAAAAAGTGGAAGGCATGCGCCCCTACACTCCGCTCGAACTGGCGGGACGCGATGTATACATTCGCGAAGGCTGCTACGTCTGCCATAGTCAGATGATCCGTCCATTCCGTGACGAGGTTGAACGCTACGGTCATTATTCGCTTGCCGCCGAAAGCATGTACGACCATCCGTTTCAATGGGGATCAAAACGCACGGGGCCCGATCTCGCGCGCGTTGGAGGCCGATATTCCGACGATTGGCATGTCCAGCATTTGAAGAACCCCAAAAGCGTCGTCCCCGAATCCATCATGCCCAAATACGCGTTTCTGGCGGAAGCCGGTCTTAAACCGGAAACAATAGATGGCCATCTCAAGGCCAACGCCATGGTCGGTGTTCCCTACACCGAGGACATGATCGCCAACGCCGCGGATGATTTAAGGGCGCAGGCCGACCCCGACGCCGATACGGATGGTCTTGAGGAGCGCTACCAAAATATCAGCATTCGCGATTTTGACGGGAATCCAGACGCCCTGACCGAGATGGACGCGCTTGTAGCCTATCTCCAAATGCTTGGCACACTGGTTGATCTCGAAGCCTACAAGCAAAAAGAGAATCTGAGGTAAGCGACATGAACTACGATCTTTTCCGTGAATTCGCAGACAGCTGGGGACTGGTATATCTCGTAATTCTTTTTGTCGGCGTTATTCTTTTCACCTTCCGTCCGGGTTCCCGAGACAAGGCCGATGAAATCGCGCAAATCCCATTCAAGGAGGACGAGACAGATGGCTGACCGAGAAATTGATGAAGCAACCGGTGTAGAGACAGTTGGACATGAATGGGATGGCATCAAGGAACTTGACAACCCCATGCCGCGCTGGTGGCTGTGGACCTTTTACGCGACGATCATATTTTCGATCGGATACATGATTTACTATCCCTCCATTCCATTGATCGAGGATTCCACGCAAGGCATTTCAGGCCATACAAACAGGGCGGCGCTTCAGGTTGAGATGGCCGAGGCTGCCGAATCCAGGCAAGTTTATCTTTCTCAGATTGCGGATAGCGACCTGCAAGTCATTCGCGGCAATGAAGAGCTTGCGAGATTTGCAGTTGCCGGTGGCGATTCCGCATTCAAAATCCATTGCTCCCAATGTCATGGAACCGGTGCCCAGGGCAGTCCTGGCTATCCAAATCTAAATGATGACGACTGGCTTTGGGGCGGGGATCTTGATGCAATCTACCTCTCGATAAAACATGGCATACGCAATGACGAGGATGATGACGCGCGCTATAGCGAAATGCCGGCATATGGCGCCGACGAACTTCTTGAACGCGACGAAATCGCCCAGGTCACTCAATATGTTCTGCAAATTTCCGGTCAGGATCACGACCGGGAGCTTGCCGCGCTGGGCGAAGAGACATTCGGCAGCGAATGCGCGACCTGTCACGGGCCAAATGGTGGTGGCGACCGGGAATTCGGCGCCCCGAATCTCACCGACGCCATTTCACTCTATGGAAACAACGCGGAACTGATAGCCCGGCAGATCAGGAAGCCGAAGCACGGCGTCATGCCAGCATGGGGCGATCGCCTGTCGGACGAAACCGTAAAGCAGCTTGCCATCTACGTCCACAACCTTGGGGGCGGTGAATGAACGACCCGCGGCAAGCGGGGTGATTGTTTCGATGGGACAGCATGGTTGGCGCAGACGGTGTGACGGAAAAATACGGGTACTGAACAAGAGCGAGATCGGTGCGCATAATGCCGCAAACGGGAATGAATGCCGATAGGGGAGCGCGGAACCCTTTGCTGGCAGCGAAACCAAAGCCCGCCGCCCATTACGCAGGCGTTTTTGCCACCCCCGGCTTGGCATATGGGTTGCGGGTCAGTGTCGTTACCATTTACAAACGGCCCAGCAGTCTGATGGGGGCAAACGTGAAAAACGAGAAGTTCTGGGATTGGAAAATCGCACTGACGGCAGTGGCGGGAGTTGTCACCATTGCCGTCTTGCTGGAATCGTGGTGCCTTGTAAACCTGGGTGTGGCATCCTGCCACGATAACCCGCTGGGAAAAACTTCCGCGCCGCTTGAAGTTCCAATGGATTCAAACCTGTCAAGGTCCGCAAGAAACATAATAGAAGGCAAGGGTTGCGATTGCGTCACCGCAATGGACGGAAAAATCTACATGAAACCGGAGGATATGCTCATCAATTGCATTGACAGCCTGGGGGACGCAATCAGCTACAAAATGAAATTGATCGACGACGGCAATGACGTATCCATTACATACGGCGGCCCGCTCTCGATTAAACACGAGTGCTGAGCCGTGAAATCGGAAGCGGACATAGAGCAAATCGACGTAGACGCGGTTAATTCAAAGACATACCGCTCGCTCTATGAAGCGCGCAAAAAAATCCATCCCAAACGCGCCACAGGTGATTTCCGCCGTTTCAAATGGGCCGTCATGTTCATTACATTGGGCATTTACTACATCACTCCGTGGATCAGATGGGACCGAGGAGACGGTTTGCCGGACCAGGCGGTGCTGCTGGATCTGGCAAATCGCAGATTCTACTTTTTCTTCATCGAAATCTGGCCGCACGAATTCTTTTACGTGGCCGGCATGCTTGTTATGGCCGGGATTGGGCTGTTTCTTGTAACATCCATTTTAGGACGCGCATGGTGCGGGTACACCTGCCCGCAAACCGTCTGGGTCGATTTGTTTCTGGTCGTGGAGCGTTTCTTTGAAGGCGAGAGAAACGCCCGGATCAAACTGGATGCGGCCCCATGGACCCCGTCAAAAGCAATCAAGCGCGGCGCAAAGCATTTTGTTTGGCTTGTCATTGCGGTTGCAACAGGCGGCGCATGGATATTCTATTTTGCCGATGCTCCAACCCTGCTGGTCGACCTGTTCTCGGGACAGGCCTACTTTGCGGCCTACGCAACCATCGGGACATTAACCGCAACCACCTATATTTTCGGCGGACTGATGCGCGAACAGGTCTGCACCTACATGTGTCCATGGCCCCGCATTCAGGCGGCCATGCTGGATGAGCATTCATTGACCGTCACCTACAACGACTGGCGAGGCGAACCCCGTTCCCGGCATTTAAAGCGCATGCGCAAAGAGGGCGTTTCAACCGGCGACTGCGTCGATTGCAATGCCTGCGTCGCGGTTTGCCCGATGGGAATTGACATACGCGACGGGCAGCAAATGGAATGCATCAGCTGCGCGCTCTGCATTGACGCCTGCAATGGCGTAATGGAAAGGCTTGGACTGGAAAAGGGGCTGATCTCCTACGCGACCTTGAACGACTACGATGCCAACATGGCACTGGCGGGAGCCGGAAAGCATGTCGGCAGTCCTCAAATCATACCGGAAAACGTGCGCGACGAATTCGGAAAGCTGTCCGAGCGCGTCAAGCGGTTCAGCCCTCGGGTGTTTGCGCGCACCAGAACGCTCATCTATCTTTTTGTCTACGCTGCAATCGGTATCGCAATGCTGGTGCATCTTGGCATGCGAGAGCGACTCGACGTGAAAATACTGCCCGACCGCAATCCGCAGTTTGTCGTTCTTAGCGATGGTTCAATTCGCAACGGATACGAATTGAAAATTCTAAACATGAAAGGAGAATCGCAGCAGTTTCTCATCAGTGTCGGCGGACTCCAAAACCCGAAAATCAGCGAAGCCGGCTCCATTTACGCGGCTGACAACTGGCTTGCCACCGAAGTGCCGGCAGACAAGACAAAGGCTCTCAAGGTTTTTGTTGCAATGTCAAGAGATCATCTTCGGCAATCATCGACCCCATTCAACTTCATAGTTTCGGAAATGGGCAGCACGGACCAAAAAACGGTATCATCGATGTTTAAAGCGCCCAGGGAGATTGCGAAATGAGCATGCCTCGACCCGATAAAAAACAAGGCGAGTTTACCGGAAAGCACATGCTGATTTTCATGTGCCTGTTTTTCGGCGTGATTATTGCGGTAAACATTACGATGGCGACACTCGCCAGCGGCACATGGACCGGTCTGGTTGTTAAAAACTCCTACGTGGCAAGCCAGCAATACAATGCCGAGCTGATGAAAGCCAGGGACATGCGGAAAGCGGGAATACATTCGGAGATCAAATACGACAATTCCACTTTGACTTTGACATTTAAGAACCGTGAAGGGAACATCCCGACCGCCATCAATCTTGCGGCTGAAATTGGCCGCCCGGCATTTGAGAGCGAAGATCGCATGCTGCCTTTTGTCTCCTGCGCCGAAGACTGCCACGAATTGAAAGTGGATCTGGAAGCAGGAAGCTGGCTTGTAAAGATCACCGGGCAGCTTGACGGAAAATTCTACCGTCGAGATGCAAGACTCCATGTTGATGGCAATGGTGTCGGGAGGGTGCCATGAATTCCCGCACCGCCATCTCCGATAATGGCGCACATGTTGCCGAGCCGGTTGAAAGCGGCGCGAATCTTGCGCGAGACAGGATTATCGCCGCCTCCACCAAATTGGACGCCGACAGATACAAAACCGAATTTGTCGTGCCGGACATGCACTGCGCGGGCTGCATGGGCTCAATTGAAAGGGGATTCGCGGAGTTGCCCATGGTAGAGAAAGTCCGCGCCAATCTCTCCCTTAAATCCGTCTCCGTTATCTGGAAAGCATCCAAAGGCAATGCGGTGGAATTGGAAAAAAGGCTGAATTCTCTTGGATACGACCATCACCTGATAGACGGTTACGATGAATCAAAAGCGGAAGACAGCGGTCGCTCAATGCTGCTGGCTCTTGCCGTCGCGGGGTTTGCCGCGGCCAACATCATGCTGCTTTCGATTTCCGTCTGGTCTGGCGCGACTGATGAAACGGCGCAATTGTTTCACATAATATCCGGACTCATTGCCGTTCCGGCGGTGGCATTTTCCGGACGGGTCTTCTTTCGGTCTGCAATAAAATCGCTTTCCGCCGGGCGATTGAATATGGATGTGCCGATATCTCTAGCGGTTTTAATGGCGCTTGGCATGAGCGTCCATGAAAGTCTGTTCGGCGGAGCTGAAGCGTATTTCGACGCAAGCGTCATGTTGCTGTTTTTTCTTCTGATCGGTCGCTATCTTGATCTGATGATGCGCGGGAAGGCGCGCGGCGCGGTTGAGCGGCTCTCGTCGCTTTCCGCAAAAAACGGCGTTTTGGTTCACCCGAATGGCGAAACGGGCCACATTGATTTGATGGACATACGGCCGGGGATGCAACTGCGCGTTTTTCCCGGTGAACGGTTTCCCGTCAACGGAGTGATTTCATCAGGCGAAACAGATCTCAACCGTTCGCACGTTACCGGAGAAAGCGACAGCGCGTTTGCAAAAACGGGGGATGCCATTGAAGCCGGAGCGCTCAATCTAACCGCTCCCGTGGACATCGAGGCCACAACATCGGCCGACACCTCTTTTCTTGCCGACATGCGCAACATGATGGAAGCCGCCGAAAACGGCCGGGGCGAATATATCCGCATCGCGGACCGCATGGCGCAAATTTACGCGCCGGCGGTTCATTTGCTTGCTTTCGCCACATTCGCTTTCTGGATGATTGCCAGTTCCGGCGACTGGCACCTCTCCATATACACCGCAATTGCCGTATTGATAGTCACCTGTCCCTGCGCTTTGGGCCTGGCGGTGCCGGTGGCCCATGTCATTGGAGCAAACCGACTGATGCAAAACGGCATTCTCATGAGAGATGGCACGGCACTTGAACGTCTTGCAACCATCGACGGCATTGTTTTCGACAAGACCGGCACGCTCACGGAAGGCTTTCCCGTTGTAACGAGTGTACAAGGCAAAATCGGCACGGCACTCCCCCTGCTCAAGGCCATGGCCTCGGCTTCAAATCATCCGATTGCAAAGGCCATAGGTGCTTCTTTGGGCGAAGCGGGCAATGCCGCGCTGCGCAAAATCAGAGAGATTCCCGGTTTTGGCATCGAAGCGGAGTGCAACGGGAAACTGGCAAGGCTTGGAAAACCTGAATGGGTATCTGAAATCGCATCTGGAACTGGCGCAGGCGGATGCGAGAGATTCACGGCAAGTTTTGCACGTGAAGGCCTGAAAGCGGTTCACTTCGAGCTTGAAGACACGCTTCGAGACGGCGCCGCGGATGCGATAGGCGACCTTCGGAATCGCTCGCTTGAAATGGAAATTCTGTCAGGCGACAATGCGTCGAACGTTTCCCGCGTTGCCAACCTGCTGGGAATTGATCGCCGCTATTCGGGTCAAACGCCAGAGCAAAAAATAAACCGCATAAACGCCAGGAAGGAACAGGGCGGCAAAACTCTCATGGTGGGAGACGGCATTAACGACGCACCGGCCCTGGCAGCGGGTCATGTTTCCATGGTGCCATCTTCGGCATCCGATATCGGGCGCCATTCGGCGGATTTCGTTTTCATAAGACAGTCTCTGTCCGCCCTTCCCGTTGCCTTTGAAATAGCGAAATTCACGGATCGCGCAGTGAAGCAGAATTTTGGACTTGCCATCGCCTACAACTGCATTGCGGTACCTCTCGCCATGTGCGGATATGTAACTCCGCTGGTGGCGGCAATTGCCATGTCGGCATCTTCCATACTTGTCATCGCCAACAGTTTTCGAATTAACCTTGCCGGGAAACCAAAACCCGCTGCTGCCGCAAGTTCGACAAACTTCGCAAATGCAATGGAGGCAGCGGGATGAGTCACTTGCTGATCCTGATACCCGTCGCCATTGGACTCGGCCTGCTTGGCCTTGCCGCATTTGTCTGGAGCTTGAGAGCCGGGCAATATGATGATTTGGATGGCGCCGCCGTTAGAATACTTGTCGATGAAGAAAACCAACCCCAAAAAAGGCAAGACGAGAAATGACCGTAAAATCTGAAAAACTCGAAATCAAAAAGGCAACCATAGATGATCTAAGATTCGCGTTAAGCCAGGGTGTGGCGGATTTTCTGAAGACTCCGTTATTCGGACTGTTTTTTGGCGGCATTTACGCAATTGGCGGCATTGTCATGTTCTGCGGCATTTTCGTTTTTGAAATGTTTTGGCTGGCCTATCCGCTCGTTATCGGATTTTCACTGATCGGTCCATTTATTGCCACCGGCCTCTACGAGGTAAGCCGAAGACTGGGCAATGACGCAGAACTGAGCTGGCCGGACATTCTGGGCGTCATCTGGCTTCAGCATCGCCGCGAACTTGGGTGGATGGCGTTTGTCATGCTGTTCATATTTTGGGTTTGGATGTATCAGATACGCACCCTGGTTGCCGTGTTTTTCGGCTTTGCGGGCTTTGCGAGTTTCTCGGGCTTTGTCGATGCCGTTTTAACGACAAGCAACGGCTGGACTTTCCTGCTCGCCGGTCATCTGGTTGGCGCGGTTCTGTCCATTGCGCTGTTCATGCTGACCGTTATTTCCTGTCCCTTGCTGCTGGACAGGGATACGGATTTTGTAACCGCAATGATTACCAGCATAAAAACCGTGCTGAAATCTCCATTTGCAATGTTTGGGTGGGGATTTTTTGTGATCGTTTCAGTCACGCTTTCGATGCTGCCGGCATTTCTGGGACTCGTTTTCGCACTGCCCATACTGGGGCATGCAACCTGGCATCTTTACAGGAGATTAATTGGTGCATCACATATTTAACCGGCCATGTTCATGAAAGTCTCCGGGACTTTCCCACGACACATCTGATTTTGAATTTATGCGCTCCCTCGCGATCATTTCGCGGTGTTTTTAGCGGTTTATCAGCTTCGAATTCACGCGCGCGGCGACTGTATGCAATGCGGAGATGAACGCGTTTTACGGGAGACTGCGGGAGAAAGGGGAAAGCGCCACCTGAGGTTCGGGTGCGCCGTTGCCTTCCACAGCATCGTCGAATCATCTCCAGACCGACTTGCCGGGACATACTGAGGGAAGATCCGCTGCGCCCAAAAGGCCGCCAGCCTTTGGAATGATTGCGGACAACCGAATCCGGACCCGAAAAAACCGCAAGAAATTCTTAATCCGGGCCAGACGCAAACATGGATGCTTCGTCAACAAAGCCAAACTCGGCGCGAATCACTGGCCCGGGGTGTTTTTTTGAGCGGGCCTTGAAAAAACATGTACACCTTTCCAGGGCAATCTATCAGAGTGTAGATGAACGAGGGATGAAATATGACACGTGACACGTATAAGTACCATTTTAACAAGGATCGCAGAATCGTCCATACCGGCATTACCAATAAAATGTTTTCGGCAATCCAGTTAAACCATTGCAAAACAACGAAAAGAAATTCCAGCGGGAATTGCTGATCTGGAAGTCGTCTGATAAAAACAAGAAAAATAACGGAATGTTCACTTTTAGGGCGCATAGCCATCCCCGGATACGGGCGATCCGAAGACCGCCCCGCGTGTGCTTGGTTGCAGCGGCTAACAGCCCGGCCCGTCGCGATCAAACATGACGCGAATAGCCCCGGTCGGCGCAGCGCGGTATGTTTCCCGATATTCGCGATTTACGATTCCGGTTGCCGAGCGAATATTCCAGCCACGCCACCACATCTTTACCGTATTCCATGATCCATTTGGGTTATCTTGCAGTAGCAAGCGGAACATTTTTTGCAGGTTGCCCCGGTGCCGGATTTCGACAATATTAGTGCCCTCAACAATCCCGCCTAAATCAGTGCCGTTATCTAAATTGAACCAGCCGGTACCTTGGTTGAATTCCAGTTCTTGATCCGTATCTTCAAGGCGCGCGATCACCGTTTTAAATTGGGGACGGATGGACTCTGACATTGCGTCGATACTTTAGGTTTCGGTTGTGACGGTCAAGCGTATTCGCAAGCTGTGTGTCATGTAGGATGCAAAGAGTGCGATGGAGCGCAAGTTTCAGGTCAACCGAAAGAATCGAACGCTTGATGGCGATGGCGAGGCTTGTGGAACTCGCCTACCTGGAACGGCCCAAGGGACATGCGTGGTGATCTCCATGGCCGGATGCAGGGGCAATTCAGAAGCAAACTCCTCATGATCTTTGTTGCGCAAAGCTATCGTGACACTATAGCTTTAGCCCAGTGTTTGATTCTCTTGCACAGTTGCGCACCAAGCCGCAAATTGCCTACATTAGGGCTGGCGCCAAAAGAAATCGAAACGAGAGGAAAATGCGATTTGGTTCGAACGAGCATTACCGATCCCCTGCCAATTGATGACATGCCCGTCGGCAATGGGTGTCTGGGGATAACCTTTTGTCCAGGCAAAAAAGACGACAGCGTCCATGGCGCCGCATGGAACCGCGACCTCGATCTCGACATGGACGCTATAGATACCTGGGGCGCCGATGCAGTCTTAAGCCTGATCGAGGATCATGAATTCGACATGCTCCGTGTTCCGCAGCTCGGACAGGCCGTGCAATCGCGTGGCATGGAATGGTTCCACTTCCCGATAAGGGATATGGATGTCCCCGCCCCCGAGGCAATGGAAGAATGGGCAACGCTGTCTCCCAGGCTTCACGGGATTATCGAGCGCGGAGGGCGCGTTATCATCCATTGCCGCGGTGGCCTGGGGCGCGCGGGGACTATCGCGGCCCTTATAAAGTCGGAGCGCGGGCTGTCCGCCGCCAAAGCGATAGGCGACGTGCGCAATGCACGACCGGGTGCCATCGAAACAAGCGAACAAGGGCAATGGATCATCAATCGCGCGCGGCGTTATGGCGTTCCGGGCCTTCGACTCCACGCGAGCCTTCTCTGCGGCGCATGCGGGGACAGCCTCGGCGCCGAAATCGAGTTTCTGTCGCTTGACGAGATCCGGCGAGAATACCCTGACGGGATTAGAGATTTGCCCCCTCATCAAGGCCGCCGGGGCGCGATCACCGACGACACCCAGATGACGTTGTTTACAGCAGAAGGTCTTATCAGGGCCCATGTCCATGACAGCCTTGAGAACACATCGTCACTGGTGCACCACGCGCTTCTGCGATGGCATCGCGCGCAGGGCGGCAAACCGCAGGTTGAAACGGACAATATTGGACTGATCGCCGATCCCAGGCTCTGGGTCCGGCGTGCGCCCGGCCTCACCTGCCTTTCGGCTCTAAAGCAGAGTCGGCACCTGGGGGCAGTTGCGAAGAATGACAGCAAGGGCTGCGGGACGATCATGCGCATTGCCCCCGTGGCCTTAATGGCGCCACGTGACAAGGTTCGAAGAATCGCCATCGAAACATCCGCTCTGACACACGGGCATCCGACAGGTCAGCTTGCCGCCGCGGCCTGGGCCGAGATGCTTGCCGAAGTCTCCACCGGATCAAGACTGGAGGAAACCGCCGCGGCGACAGCTACGGAATACGAGCGACTCGAGAATGGCCAGGAAACCTCCCGCGCCATCCGAAAGGCGCTTGACGCGCCGCGTGACGGCGCACCCGAGACGGTCGAGACACTCGGGGGAGGCTGGATCGCCGAAGAGGCTCTTTCCATTGCGCTATATGCATGTCTGGCGGGAAAATCTTTCGATGAGACACTTCAGATCGCCGTTCTTCACAGCGGGGACAGCGACTCGACCGCCGCCATCGCCGGCAACATGTTTGGACTTCTAGATCCGGTCGCCGTTCTAAAGCACCCCTGGGCTCCCGCTATCGAGGGTGCCGACATCATCTCGAGACTGGCGCGCGACTACCTGCATCTCCAAAATGGGAGCGAAGGCGCGGAGCAACTGGCCAATGCCTATCCGGGGATATGAACGGCCAGACGCAAACCGCTCGACACACCCGGCGGTTTTAGCGGAGCGGCGAAAACCGCCTCAAGCTGGTCGCGTCAATTTCAAAGTTTCCGCGAGTGTCGCTGACGACATCTGCAAAGCCTCCACGAAATCGACCGGCTGGGGAACCAAAGCCAATGGAAGCGGAACCCAATATCATGGGCGAATGTCAGGCCGAACGGGTTTCGGCCCGACAAATTGATCATCCATGTTCAACGGGGCGGAAGCGGCATCCACTCCGGAACCGAAACATCCGCGTGGGCAAACTGCGGCATCGCCAAAGCGAGATCCGCCATGTTTTTCACGTCCCTTTCATTCAGTAAAGCCTGAGTGATCAGGGTTGGCGGAACGATGACGCTTGCGCCCGGATCTTCGCCGGCCAGCATCATGGCAAGCGAGCGAACCGAGACTTCACCGACAACTGCCGGGTTTGTGGCAACGGTGGCCTTCCACGCCGATCGAGGCTCGCGCATGGCGGCGATGTCGGCGGTTGAAACGTCAGCCGAATAAATGGAAATCTGATCTGTCAATCCGGCCTCGTCCACGGCAATTTTCACACCCTTGGCAAATTCGTCGTAGGGCGCGAAGAACACGTTGATGTCCGGGTTGGCCTGCAGCGCGGAGCGCGCCTGATTGGCATTGGAGTTTGCGATCGGGTTGTCGAGCGTGCCGATCACCACTCGCTCGTTGATACCGGGGTTGGCCGCCTTGACCTCTTCCCAGGCAACATGGCGGCGATCAAGAGGAGCAATTCCCGGCACGTAGACGTAACCGGCCTCCCATTCGCCGCCGTTGTCCTTAAGGGCCTGCTCCAGCGCCAGCTTGCCCAGAAGATAGTCCGACTGCTCGATTTGCGGTATGGCCGGATTGTCGACGTTCACGTCAAAGGCCACAACCTTGATGCCCGCATCCACCGCGCGCTGCGCGGCCTCTTTCATGGACTCCGTCAGGCCGTGCTGAATGACGATTCCGTCCACGCCCAGGGCGATGGCCTGATCAACCATGTCGGCTTGAAGGGCGGCGTCCTGACGGCTGTCAAAAACGCGCAGATCGACGCCAAGCGCGGCGGCTTGCGCCTCCACGCCTGAAAGATACGCCTGAAAGAAGTCACCGGTTGAAATATATCGTATCAATGCGATTTTCACCTCGCCGGGACTGTCGAACGGCTTGGGCATATCCGCCGCCCAGGCGGTGCTTGCGCCGAGTGCGGCGATAGCACCGAAAATCATGCCAATAACTTTGCGTCTCAAGATTTTCATTGATTTTCCTCCAGTTTGGTTTTGATGAGTTATATCCCTGTTCCGCGCACACGACCAGACAGCGCGAAAGTAAAAACCAGCGCAACGACAAGAACGACGCCTTTGACAAAGTCCTGCGTGTAGTACGGCGCGTTCATCATGGTCAGCCCCTGTAGCAGCACCCCAACAAACAGCGCCCCGATGGCCGTGCCAACCGCATTGGGTTTGGCAGCCCCCATCACGGCGAAGCCAATCAGCGCGGCAGCCACGCTGTCAAGCAGCAGATTGTTGCCCGAGGCCACGTCGCCACGTCCGAGACGCGCGGCCAGCAAAATGCCGCCAATTGACGCCATGACGCCGGAAATCATGTAGGCCGCGATTTTGTAGCCCTGCACGTTGGCACCGGCCAGTTCCGAGGCGCGCTCGTTCGACCCAATGGCATACATGAGCCGTCCGTGGCGCGTCAGATGCAGGAAAACCCATATGGCTATGCCCAGCAGTATGAATATGACGACAGGCATGGGGATCAGTTTTTCAAGGAAGAGATCAAACCTGTGCCGCCCAAGCCACAGAAACGCGGCGGAAAAGGCGCCTTCGGCCGTGCTGCCATTCGGCAAGGTCATGCCGGTGGAAATGGAGCGTCCCTCGGTTGGAATGCGCTGCAATCCGATCAAGAGAAACATCATGCCCAAGGTCGCCAGCAAATCCGGCACTCGCGCCTTTACAATCAGAACCCCATTGATCAGGCCAACGACGGCTCCCATCAGCAGACACGCCATAATGGCAACAAAGGCCGGTTGTTCAAGTATCACCATGACATAGGCGGACAGCATAAGCGCCGAGGTTGCCACCGATCCGATGGAGAGGTCGAACCCGTCAACGACCAGGGTACAGGTCACGCCAAGCGCCAGGATACCCGTGATCGCAACGGACTGGAACACAAACACCGCGGATCGCGGGCCGGCGAAACCGGGGGCGGCAATGGAAAAGTAAATGACCAGACCGGCAAGAAGCAGCAGGAAGCCATATCGCATGGCAAATTGCGTTAGTCTGGCCGATTCCGGCATGTCAGGCCCTCATCGCCGAGTTCGCGCGTCCGGATATTTGCGTCATCATGGACGCCAGATCCATGTTTTGGTTTTTGTGTTCACCGACGAGAGCATGCTCGTTCAAAACCAGTATGCGATCGGCGATTTCCAGTGCCTCGTCAATCTCCGCCACAAAAACGATGGTCGCGCGTTCATTGGCAGTTGCGCGAATATGGGCTCCGATGTCGCGACGCGCCTTGATGTCAACCCCCTGAAATGGCTCGTCCAGCACCAGAACCTGGCAGGGTTGGCTCATCCAGCGGCCAACTATGGCCTTTTGCTGGTTGCCACCCGACAGTATCCCGATCGGATCTGTCTCGGACTGGCAGACGATGCCAAGCCTTTCGATCATGCCGCGCGCCGCCTCCCGCTGGCGGGTGCGACTGAGCAGGGATGCGCGCGACAGTCTCTTGTAGAAAGGCAATGTGAGGTTGTCCGCGATATCAAACCCCGGCACGACACTGTTGGACGCCCTGTCCTTGGGACTGTAATGAACTCCCGACCGGATGGCGCCGGCGGCGTTTTTGGGCCGGTATGGCGTACCGTTCAGCGTCATTGCGCCACTGACGGGCGCCTCCAGCCCGAAAAGGATGGAGGCCAGCAACGACTTGCCGCTACCCAAAAGACCCGTGATGGCGATAACCTCATTGCGGTGCGCGGTTAGGGAAATGCCGGGGCGATCAGACTTAATTACAACATCCTCCAGCACAAGCATCGGAGTGCCGCGATCCATCTTGCCAATTGCCACATCAGTCATCGCATGGCCCAGCATTGCCGTGACGGCTCTCTCGTAGTCCGGAGGCTTCATTTCGAACACGCCGGAAATCCGACCGTCCCGCATGGAAACAATTCGGTCCGCAATCCGTTCAATGTCCGAACGGCGATGGGAGATGTAAAGGATCGCCACACCGGTCTGACGAAGTCGGTCAATCAGTTTAAAAAGACGCTCCGCCTCGTTGATCGACAGGGAGGAAGTGGGTTCATCCAGAATTAGGACCTTGGGGTTTCGCACCATCGCGCGTGCAATCGCAATCATCTGCCTGTCCGCCGGCCCCAGAGACGATACCGGCGCGCGGACATCCAGTTCCAGCTGCATGCCCTCCGCAATCTTGCGCGCCTCCCGGCGCATTGCGCGATCCGACAGGAAAACACCTCGACTTTCGATCATCCGGTCAATCATCAGATTCGAAGTCACGTCCAGATCGCAGGCGACGCCGTCATTGATGGATTGGTGAACCGTTACAACACCGGCGCGGAACGCGTCGCGTGGCGAGGTCGGCGCATACGATTGACCAAATAGCGTTATTTCTCCGGAATCATGGCGATGCACGCCGCACAGCACTTTCACCAGTGTGGATTTTCCCGCGCCATTTGCGCCCATCAAAACAGTCACCTTTCCGGAAGGCAGCGACATGTCAATGTCTCGCAGAACGCGGTTATGGCCGAATGCCTTTTGCAAGCCTGTAATTGCACAGGCGATGTCATGCGAGCGATTCTCCATTTGCCGCATTTTCGACCTACATGCCGGCGATTGTCAAGTTGATTGACAAATGCCATGATGCAGCGAAAATACCGCCGCAATGGCTCGAAAAAGAAACTGGATCAGGATGGAAAACGCCTCGAAATACGAAGCACTGACCGTGGAAACGCTCGCATCCCGTCTCGGCGGGATTGCCACGATTTTAAACCGATTGGGTGGCGATGCCTCGGATTGGAAGGTAAATGAGGTGGGCGATGGCAACCTCAATCTTGTCTTTATTGTGTCGGGGGCGTCCGGCGCGGTAATTGTCAAGCAGGCGCTGCCATATGTCCGGCTGGTGGGCGACAGCTGGCCGTTGCCGCTCTATCGGGCGTTCTATGAGCATCATGCGCTAAAGCGGCAGGAAGCATATGATCCGGGCTCCGTTCCCGAAATTTATCATTTCGACGAAACCCAGGCACTGATTGTAATGGAGCATTTCAGCCCGCATGCGATTCTGCGCAACAAGCTTATCGCCGGGGAGCGCGTCTCCGGGCTGGGCAGACGGCTGGGCGAGTTTTGCGCCCGCACCGCCTTCCGCGGTTCGGAATTGCGCATGGCGTCAGCCGACAAGAAAGCGGATGTGGCGCTTTTTGCAGGGAACGTGGAAATACCCGCGATTACGGAGGCGGTGGTTTTCCGCGACCCGTATTTCAATGCGGACATGAACCATCACACGCCCGGTCTTGATCCCGTTGTCGCCACGCTGCGCGGGGATGTGGCGATGAAGGCCGAGGTTCAGCACCTGTTCCGCGCCTTCTCGGCCAAGGCGGAAACGCTGTGTCACGGGGACCTGCATTCGGGATCGGCCATGTGCACGGCGGACGACACCAGAGTCATCGATCCGGAGTTCGCGTTCTACGGGCCGATGGGCTTTGACATTGGCATGCTCATCGCCAATTACCTGATGGCCTATTTCAGTCAGCCCGCCCATCGCACCGTCTCCGATCTGGATGGATATCAGGAATGGATTCTCTCCGTCGTCGAAGAAACATGGACAACCTTCAAATCCGAGTTCGCGGCACTTTGGTCGAGCGAGCGAACCGGAATGCTCTATGATCGCCGCATTTTTGAAGATCAGGGACATGGCGCGGACGGGCCGCTGAACGCTCTGCTGGCGGAAATCTGGTCGGATGCGTTGGGCTATTGCGGGATTGAGATGCACCGTCGCACGCTGTCGATCGCCCACAATGCCGATTTCGAAACGATTGAAGACGTCGCCGCCAGGGCGCGGCTGGAAGCGCGCAACATGATGATGGGCCGCAGGCTTCTGCTGGAGCGCGGGGAAATTGACGGCGCGGCAAACCTGCTGGCCATGGCGCGGCGGTTCAATGGGGAGGATTGTACATGAAGGTAGGCGGCATGCACCACCGTTCGATCTGGCGCGACGAGGACAGTGGCGAAGTGCGGATAATCGATCAGCGCCGGCTGCCGCATGAATTCAAGGTAATGACGCTGTCCTCGCTGGAGGACTTCGAGGTGGCGATCCGCGACATGCTTGTGCGCGGTGCGCCCCTAATTGGCGCCACCGCCGCCTTTGGCGTGGCGGAGGCAATGGAGCGCGATCCGTCGGATGCGAATTTCGAACATTGCCGCGCGGTTCTCAATGCGACCCGGCCCACGGCGGTCAACCTTGCCTGGGCGCTGGAGCGCTGCCGAACCGCTCTGATGCCTCTGCCGCCCGAAGAGCGCGCCGGGGCGGCCCGTGATCTGGCTCGCGAGGTTTCCGAGGAAGATGTCGAAATCAACCGGCGCATTGGCGAAAACGGACTTGAGCTGATCCGCGAGATCGCCGCCGGAAAACCGGCGGACGAGCCCGTGCGTCTTCTGACCCATTGCAACGCGGGCTGGCTGGCAACGGTGGACTGGGGCACGGCGACGAGCCCCATGTACCATGCGCACGATGCGGGCATCCCCATCCATGTCTGGGTGGACGAGACCAGACCCCGCAACCAGGGCGCTCTGACCTCCTGGGAGCTCGGCGAGCACGGCATCCCGCACACCTACGTGGTGGACAGCGCGGGCGGGCACTTGATGCAGCACGGGCTTGTCGATTTGGTGATCACCGGCACCGATCGAACAACCGCTCGCGGCGATGTATGCAACAAGATCGGCACCTATCTGAAAGCGCTCGCCGCCCATGACAACGACGTCCCCTTCTATGTCGCTCTGCCATCCCCCACCATCGACTGGACTCTCGGAGACGGAGTGGCCGAAATCCCCATCGAAAACCGCCCGGCGCGCGAAATCACCCATGTTTTGGGACTGACAGAGGACGGAATCGGCGACGTTCAGGTCACCCCAGGCGGCACTCCGGGCGGCAACCCGGCCTTTGACGTCACGCCGAACCGGCTGGTGACGGGCCTCATTACCGAGCGCGGCGTTTGCGACGCCAGCGCCAGTGGCCTGGCGGGTCTCTTCCCCGAGAAGGTCGCCTGAACCCCGTGCGCCAAAACGATGACGCGGCGGCGTTTTCGGATGAAGGAAAGACCGTGCCGGCGAAACCCGCCGACTCTCAAATCAACGCGCCGATCACCCGTTGCCGCTCTCCTACCAGACCGCGACGATCCTTGGCGAACGCCAAAAAGATCCCGCCCGGGAAACAGGCCCTCACAAGGTGGATCGGTTTTGGTTGAAACCTGACACAATCGGAATCCGTCAAGCGGACGCGGGCATGTGGCATGGTTCGTCGAAGCCGCACTGGCATCGTTCCAGACCTGGTACGGCCTCCCAAATTCCGGTCAAGGCGCCATTGCCGGCATAGGTGAAGTCGATGACATGTTTTGGCGAAGACATGATCAATCTATCCCAATTTTGGGAACTTATATATTGGGACACGCCCGGCGACTGCCATGTGCAGCAAATGACTGTCGAATCGGCAAATTTCAAATCCGGCACTGTTTGGACAGGCGACAATCTGCCCGTTTTAAGGAGCATGAACTCCGAATGCGTCGATTTGATCTACCTCGACCCGCCCTTTACCTCGACCCGAAACCACGAGATCCCTATTGGCAGCAAAGCGGCGGGCGCGTCGTTCAGGGACATGTGGACGCTTGACGATGTTGACGTGCACGAACATGGCGAGCTGGCAGACCGCAATCCTGCCGCCTATGCGGTGATTGAGGCCACGCGTCAGGCGCATGGCAAGGGCATGATGTCGTATCTGATTTTTATGGCTGTGCGCGATTGATGGAAATGCACCGGGTACTGAAGTCCACGGGAAGCATATACCTCCATTGAGATCCCATCGCACTATCTCAAGCTGCTCATGGACGCGGTTTTCGAGCGTACAAACTTTTGCAACGAAATCGTGTGGTGCTATCGCGGCCCGGGTTCTCCAAAAATGCGCCAGTCTAACCGCAAACATGACACAATTCATTGGGACTTTGAGCGGAGGGGTATGAACGTTAAACGCGGACAGCGCGCGGCTTCCTCATCATGCAAAAACAGAAGCGAATTACAAAAACGGGCCATTCGGTTCCGGCCATGCCAACACTCCGCTCCACCCCGGAAAGGTGCCGGAATCGTGATGGGCAGAAACAAAAGGAAACGGCCTATCCAACGCAAAACCTATTGCGCTTTTGTAACGCATCATTAAAGTGTCAAGCAATTTAGGCGACCTGATTCTTGACCACTTCCGCGGATGCGCAACGGCTTTGGTAACCTCCGACCGCGTACAACGCCAGTGGGTTGGCATTGACCTTTCCGAATTGGCAATCAAGCTGGTTAACGACCGCATTGCCGATGATCGCGGCCCGTTGTCGAGGTCCGTCAAGGCGCTGAAAGACCCGCCAGTGCGCGCGGATATGCAAAACCTGCCCAAACCCACCGACACCGCCTGTATGGCGAGCAGGAAGTTATCTGCGCAGGTTGTCAGACCCATTTCCCATTTCGCGTTATGGATGTCTATCACATGCTCGCGCGCTCCCGGGGCGGGACGGATGCTCTTGAGAACCTCCAGTTCCTCTGCTCGGGCTGCAACCGCAGCAAGGTGCCTGGACGATGACCGAATGGCGGTGGCGTAGTGATGTGAACCGCACCAACTCGGCGACATTGTGTGATCTGGGCGGAGGCTGTATTTACGGTGATATAATTTGTTCATGGTGGTAAACTTGCTTTGAACAACAATCTGCCAATCGCCCGATAATCACAGGAGGTAAAATCATGTCTGACACTTCTGCAACTGAACAGCATCAAACCGATGCGCCATCCAAGGCAGAGAAACAGTCGATCACTGCGGGTGAAATGTTGCAACAATTAATCGCCGGTGGATGCATCGTGACCTCGGCTGCTGGTTATACTCAGCCCACAGTGCCAAGCGCATACAGGAATGTCCCGAGCATAACGGCTGGGCACAGCGTTCCAACTCCACTGCGCCCCAAGGCGGGCTGATGCCCAACTGGTCTTTTGTCCAAAGCAAGATTCAAAAAGAAAGCGAGAAAGGAGACCCTCACGCCTTCGACACTGTGCGCCGGAGATACCTGCTGGATCTTCACCGGCACACCGGTCGGAACGTGATCGCTTACTACTCGGGCTTCCTGACAAAACCGGGCATCCAGGGCATCGAAATCCACGATGAAGACAAGAACGGCTTCATGTCCTGTATCCACAAGATGGACCGGAACAAGGGGTTGGATCTCCTTCTCCACACGGGCGGCGGCAGTGTGGCCGCCACCGAATCCCTTGTGCACTATTTGAAACAGATGTTCGGCAACAACATCCGTGCCATTGTGCCGCAAATCGCCATGTCCGCGGGCACAATGCTTGCCTGCGCCTGCGAATCCATCTTGATGGGGAAGCACTCCAGCATTGGCCCGGTTGATCCTCAGATCAATGGCATCCCTTGCGTCGGTGTTGTTGAGGAGGTAAAGAAGGCCTACTCTGAGATAATCAAGGATCAGCGGGCGGCTCTTGTGTGAAACCCGATACCTGGCAGGCTGAGCCCGTCCTTTCTTCAGCAATGCGAATGACCCATAGAGAGCTCCAAATCGTTTCTGAGAAGGGCCCTGGAAGACGGCATGCCGAGAGACTTGTCGGTCAGGGAAAGGGATGATGCTGTCAAGCGGATCACCGAGCGGCTGACGGATCTCAATCACAACAAGTCCCATGATCGCCACATTCATTGTCAGGAATGCTCTCAGATCGGCCTGAATATCGAAATGCTTGAGGCTCCCATCGCGAAGTCGCTTCAGGACAAGGTGCTAACGGTGCATCATTGCTTCATGCACACTCTTTCCAACACCCCGGCGTTCAAGATCATTGAGGACCATCGGGGCGGATCGTTCATCAAGCTTCAGCAATAACAATCTCCCGGAGGCCTTCAGATTCAGTTGCCGTAAGGCACCCCATGCCACCGACCTTCACCCGCAATCGCACCCTGCCCATTGCCCACTTTTTTCATAAAAAATTGCCCGTTTCAGAGTGCTTTTTACGCATTCCGGGCGTTTGATTCGTTGCATGCAGCCGTTTTCGGACATTTTCCGGGTCGCGTCACGCGCCTTTTCCGGTTCTTTTGGCGCGTTTGGCGAGATGGGGATGGATGGCGCTCGCCTCTCCGTTCCCGGCAATTCGCCCGATGACCTGCGCTCCGGTTGCCAGCCTCACGCATCCCTCCCAAATCGTCTGGTGACCCGGCGGGCCGTCACTTGTCTGAACCACCCGGCGGTTCAGATAGCCGCTAGTGCATTGTATCATTCATTTAATTCCTGGAGCTTCCTGTGGCCCCGCCTACAGGACTCCACAAGATCCTCCGGGCCTGCGGCTCCACCGAAACGGGCGGACGTCCCTGGCGTTGTGG
>JAPOTF010000009.1:1345-24640 GCA_026709325.1 Roseovarius sp. | reverse complement strand
CGGCAACCGGCTTTGGCGAGGCGCGACCCTTTCTTCGCCGCTGCTTCATGACGGGAGGAACCTACACCCCCTCAAACGAAAGCGGGCAGCCCGGCTTCGTGGCCAATACCACAAGCGGATGCTTCTCGATCAGCCCCCGAACCTCTCAGGACATTCGCAACTGCCTGTGCGGCAGGTCGCGCATCTGGACCGACGACGATCGAAACACCGCTCAACGAAGAACTTTGGGTTGCGCGGACGCCAACTAGACGGCCTGGCCGATCAGTGCGCTGCCGGGAGCGCAGCCTGACGGACGCGGCGGGGCCGCTTCGGCCGCCCTTTCCGCGTCCGGTCCGATCAATCTTCGGTGCGCGCTTCGGACCCCGGCATCCGGGAAACGCCACCTGGTCCCGGCCCTTTGACCGCGGACTGCTGGTGCGGTAAGTGCATTGTTTTATTCATTTAACTTCATTTCCTGCAGCTTCCGGTGACCTCTCTTCCAGGACTCCACAAGATCCTCCGGGCTCCGGCTTCACCGGAACGGGTGCGCGTCGCCGGCGTTGCGGTGCCCAACGCGGCCCTCGCATAACGGGAGAACTGGAAATGAAACAAGGGGCTGCGGGCATCATGCGCAGGCCGGGCGTGAGGGAGACGGCCGTCCCCAACCTCCCCGCCGGCTTCGACATTCCGATTCGCCGAATCGTCTCCGCCAGACCGCAATCGGAGCCGGGGGCGTTCGAGGCGTCCGCACCTCCCGTCCGACAGCCCGTCTTGCCGACTTCCCGCCCATCTGCCCGTCTCCCGTTTTGCTGGCCGCGCGAGACGGCTGCGGGAGGACAATTCCACGCTTTCGGAAGAAATGAGGCCCCATGTTTCGAACCAGGCGCATCGCGACTGAATCTGATGCCTGAGAACGGCCGCCACTTCGAAATTCAGGTAAAGCGCTGTAGTCTCACAGGTTGAAGTTTCATGTTGACAACGCCCCCGGTTTTATAGGTACGGTGGTTCATGCCTTTATAATCTCATGTGACTTCGATGCAACCTAAGCATAATCTTGAAAAGCTTGAAAAGACAGCGACAAAACTGCGGTTGCACGTGGTCAATATGGTTGCTCCCTCAGGTCAGGGCTATGTGCAGCAGGGGCTGGGAGCTGCCGATCTCTTCGCTTCCCTTTATTTTGCCGAAGCGACTCTTGACCCTGCCAATCCCGATTGGCCGGATCGAGACCGGATATTTCTGACCACCGCGCATAACACGGCCATCCTGTATGCCACCCTCGCTGAACGTGGCTACTTCGCGACAGATCGGCTTGATGCCTATGTAGCCGACGGATCGCCGCTCGAGATTAACGCATCAGAGCGCATGGGAGCGGTCGTTGAGGCTACCTGCGGAAGCCTTGGGCAGGGACTCTCCGTTGCGGTTGGCAGCGCGGTTGCGGCCAAAAGGCAAAACCGGGCCAGCCGGGTTTACGCGATCCTGGGCGATGGCGAAATGCAGGAAGGCAATGTCTGGGAGGCCGCGATGTTCGCGGGATCGGCGGGTATCGACAACCTTTGCCTGATTGCCGATTGCAACTTCGTGCAATGCGAAGGACCGATGAACCGGGTAATGTCTCTCGATCCGCTGATGAACAAGATGGAAAGTTTCGGGTTTGCCTGCCAGGAAGTCGACGGGAACGACATTGGCGCTCTTCTCGGGGCCTATGACATTGCCAGAACCGCCACGGGAAAACCCAGCTTCATCAAAGCCAACACCGTGATGGGAAAAGGGGTCGCGTCGCTCGAAGGCTTGATGTTCCATCAACTCCGCTTCCCGCCCGAAGTTGCCGAAAGCGCGCGCGCCGAGTTGGAGGCGCAGCTATGAAAGCGACCCTGACGCGTCTCGAAGCCGCCGACTTTATCAACCGCTCGTTCAAACCACTGCCACGGGCCTATGGCGATGCCTTGGTCGCGGCCGCAAGGACCGATGAGCGGATTGTGACCCTCTGCGCGGATCTGACGTTCCCGACCGAAACGGAGGCGTTTCGGGACGAGCTGCCCGAACGGTTCCACAACGTCGGCATCGCCGAGGCCAACATGATTGGCATGGCGGGCGGCATGGCTCGTTCAGGTGAGATTCCGTTTTGCCACTCCTTCTCCGCATTCATCACGAAACGCGTGCTTGACCAGATCACGATGCAGGTCGCTTATCCTAATCTGCCCGTAAAGCTGGTCGGGTTCCTGCCCGGGATCACCACGATTCTCGGCGTGTCGCACCAGGCTATCGAAGACCTGGCCATAATGCGCGCCGTGCCGAACATCGCAATCTTCGAAGCCTCGGGCCCGGAGTATCACGCCGCAATGGTCAAGCTTGCTCTGGACTGGGACGGTCCGGCGTACTTGCGGATCAAACGGCCCGAAACCGCACCGCCCGACTTCGCGCATCAGACTCTGGAAATCGGCAAAGGCGTTCTGCGCCGTGACGGCGGCGATGTTGCAATCATCGCCGCGGGACTGTGCGTTGGAGAATCTCTGCGGGCGGCTGAACAGCTTGCCGGTGAAGGCATCGCGGCCCGGGTCGTCGACATGGCCTCGATCAAGCCGATTGATCGGGATTCGATTTTGCAAAGCGCTGCGGAGACCGGCGCCATCGTGACAGCTGAAAACCACGGCATCATTGGCGGGCTCGGCTCCGCCGTGGCCGAGTTGCTGATGGATGAAGGGATCGGCCTGCCCTTCAAACGAGTGGGCGTCCAGGACCAATTCTGCGAAGGCGGCACGACGCCGTATCTGATGAGAAAATTTGGCCTTGACGCGCCTGCCATCGCAGATGCGGTGCGGGGCGTCATGAAAAAGAAGAAAGGGTGAGCCATGGGCTTCCGTTATGAATTCGGTGCGGGGGATGACACCTGTAAAACGGTCAACCCCGCGAACCCGTCGGAGAAGATCGGGCGCTATGGTATCCTGTCTGCGGATGATCTGGGCCTGATGATCGAACATGCCAATGCCGCACAGGCCGAATGGGCCAGGGTACCGGGACTGGAGCGGTCGGCGCGTCTCAATGCCTTTATCGGCGCTGTCGAGGCACGGGCCGAAGATCTTGCCACCGCAGGTACGCTGGAGCAGGGCAAGCTCTTCCGCGAGAGCAGGGCGGAGACGCTGAAATCCTGCGCCGAGGGCCGGTTTTCCGTGGGCGAGGCCGCCCGCATGGGGGCGATGGCCGTTGCGACAGGGCGGGCCGGCTTCTCCAACCAGATTCTGCGCCGCCCGCGCGGGGTGATTTTTTGCATCAGCCCGTGGAACTTCCCAATCTCCACGCCCATGCGCAAGATTTGCCCCGCACTTGCTTTTGGCAATTCCGTGGTGATGAAACCGTCGCGGTTCACGCCAGGCGCGAATTTCATGCTGGCCGAGATCGCGGAAGAGTTCTTCCCGAAAAATCTGGTGCAGGTCGCCATGGTGCCGGGCCGTTTGGCGAGCAAGGCGGTTGCGACGGCCGACATTCATGGCGTCAGCTTCACCGGCTCCGTGCCCACCGGAAAGCTCGTTTACAAGGCGGCCGCGGAAAACCTGATCGCCGCGCAGTTGGAACTGGGCGGCAAGAACGGCGCCATCCTGAATGACAGCGACGATCTGGAAGGCGCAATCGGTCAGATTATGGGAGCGGCTTTCATGACTTCGGGCCAACGCTGCACGGCCATCAGCAGGGTCATCGTGCACAAGCGCATTGCAAAAGACGCCAGGGAAGTCCTCGCCGCCAGGGCCGCCGCGATGAAGATGGGCCCCGGCATGGAAGAAAGCAGCGATATGGGCCCGCTATGCAACCGGCCCCATTGGCAGGACGTCTGTGACGTGACTGCCAAGGCCATCGCGGAAGGGGCCAGGCCCCTCAGCGGCGGGTCCGCGCCCGGCGGACCGGAAGGCGGCTATTTCTACGCGCCCACCATTCTGGACGATGTGCGGCATAACTCTATCGCCGGTCAGCACGAGATTTTTGGCCCCGTTCTTTCAGTCCTGGAATACGAGACCTTCGATCAGGCCATGGAAATGCTGAATGGCACTGAATTCGGTCTCACCTCCGCTTTGTTTTCCAATCGAAACGACCTGATCCAGCGGTTTCTGGCCGAAAGCCAGAACGGCATGATCCATGTGAACCACGGCACTGTGCCGGACAACAACATGCCTTTTGGCGGGATCAAGAATTCTGGTGTTGGCGCCTACTCCGTGGGGCCTACGGCGGTGAACTTTTACACATCGGAACATTCCGCATACGTGGCTTGGTAGACTTGGCGTTCCGCACTCGCATAACCATTGCCGGCATCGGCGTGTACCCAATCAGGTCCATGGGCGGGGTCTCGCCGCGCATGGCACTGGGCAGCATGTTCACGCGCCCCGCTTTGCTGGTGCGCATTGAAGCGGATGACGGGGCCTATGGCTGGGGCGAGGTTTGGGCGAACTTTCCGCAGCGCGCCAACATTCACAAGGCTCATTTGATTGAAGATGTCATTGCGGGCAAACTGAAAAACCAGACCTTTGTCGATCCGCGAGAGGTGAACGAAGCGCTCCGCAAGGCCCTATCGGTCTTCTTTCTTCATGTAGGGCAATTGCAGGTGCTTGAGCACATCCTTGCCGGCATAGACACGGCTCTGTGGGATCTCGCGCTGCGAGCCAGTGGGCAGAGTTTTGCGCAGTTCACGGGGCGGGAAAGGCTCGCCGCGCAATCCTATGCCGCCTCGATCAATTGCGAGCACCTTGATCGCCTGATACCAAAACACGCGGCTTTGGGCCAGACACACTTCAAGCTGAAGATCGGATTTGCCGAACACGGAAACCGGGACATTGTGGAACGCGCCAATGCGCTCTGCCCGTCTGGAACGCGCATAATGGTCGACAGCAATCAAAGCTGGTCCCTCGAACAGGCCAGGCTCTGTCTGGAATCCATCGGCGACCTCGACCCGTTCTTCGCCGAGGAACCGCTGCCCGCCAACGCCCCAAAGGGTGATTGGGAAGAGCTGGCAAGCGCGACCGATGTGCCACTTGCGGGTGGCGAAAACATCTACGGGATTGACGAGTTTCTTTCGATGGCCGACGCCGGATTGCGCGTTTTGCAGCCGGACGTGGCGAAATGGGGCGGCGTGTCGGGCGCTCTTGATCTGGCGGATGCCATGCCGGACGGCGTTCTTTTGTGGCCGCATTTTATGGGAACCGCCGTGGGCCAGATGGCGGCTCTGTCCGTTTCCGCCGCCGCGGGCGCTGCATCGGCCTGCGAAGTGGACGTTAACGAAAACGCCCTGCGCACAGAGCTTTGCGGCGACGCCATCACCATTCATGACGGAGTCGTGTCTCTGCCGGAAGCGCCGGGTTTGGTGACCCCGCCGCTGGATGCGCGGCTGGAACGCTTCAGGGAAACAGCTTGAGACGCGGCCGCCCCTGCGGCCCTTTAAACAGGACGAGGAAATGAACCAGCAAAAAACGAATTTCTCCAACGAACAGATGCTTGCGTTTTACCGCGACATGCTGCGCATCCGCCGGGTTGAAGAACAGATCGGCAAGGACGCAAAAGCGGGCAACATTCCCGGAGCCGTGCACCTTTACATCGGGCAAGAGGCCGTTGGCGTGGGTTTCTGTTCACAGTTGAGCGATGACGACTGGATCGCATCCACGCACCGAGGCCATGGCCACTATCTGGCCAAGGGCGGCGACAGCAAGCTCCTGATGGCGGAAATCTATGGACGCGAGGGCGGCATGTGCAAAGGCCATGGCGGCTCGATGCATGTGGCAGACTTTTCCAAGGGCATCATCGGGGCGAACGGCATTGTTGGCGCCGGGATATCGATCACAACAGGCGCGGCCTGGGCCGCGCAACTCGATGGCAAAGGTGCCGTTGGCATCGCCTTCTTCGGCGACGGTGCGGCCAACCAGGGCGTGCTCTGCGAAGCGATCAACGTTGCCCAACTCTGGAAGCTGCCCGTGATCTTCGTGTGCGAGAACAACGGATTTTCCGAGTTTTCCCCCTCTTCCACGGTCACGGCGGGCAACATTGTCGACCGCGCCAAACCCTACGGGGCCGCACATGAGGCGGTTGACGGCAACGACTTGATCGCGGTCTGGCAATGCGCCGCCCGCGCCATCAAGCGCGCGCGCGATGGAGAGGGACCGACTCTGATCGAAGCGCGCACTTATCGCCAGCGGGGCCATGTCGAGGCTGAGGCCTCGTTCCTGGGGTCTGCATACCGCACGGACGAGGAGGTCGCGGAATGGATCGCCCGCGATCCAATCCCGGCTTTCGGAAAACGGCTGCTGGACGCGGAACAGGCCACGAGGTCTGATCTGGACAGGATCGAAAAGGAGATTATGGGAGAGGTCGCCGAGGCAGTCCGATACGCCGAAACCTCGCCCTATCCCGATTCGGCCAATCAGACCACCAGCTACATGTTTGCTTGAGGGAGCGCGCCCATGGCTAAGAAACGCATGATCCAGGCCATCAATGAAACTCTCCACGGCGAGATGGCGAAGGACGACAAGATCATCCTCTTTGGCGAGGACGTGGAAATCAGCCTCTTTGGCGACACCCGGGGCTTGAAGGACAAGTTCGGCACACGCGTTCGCAACATGCCGATTTCCGAAACCGTCATGAGCGGGATGGCCGTTGGGGCCGCGGCGGCCGGATACAAGGTTGTCTGCCACATGATGTTCGGAAACTTCATGTACACCGGATTTGACAGCATCGCCAATCAGGCCAGCAAGCTCCGCTATATGACGGCGGGTCAGATCGAACTGCCTATCGTCTATATGGGTGTCTTCGGCGGGGGCCGCTCCGCTGCGGCACAGCATTCCGATGCGATGCATCCAATGTTCATGAACCTCGGCGGGATCAAGGTGGCCCTGCCCGCCACGCCAGCCGATGCAACCGGGCTGCTGAGGGCAGCGATCCATGACCCCAACCCGGTGATGTTCCTGCAAGCTGCCGGGCGCGGCGGAGAGTCCGGCGAAGTACCCGACGAAGAACAGATCATCGAGTTGGGCAAGGCGTCCACCGTCCATGAAGGCAATGATGTGACAATGGTCGCAATCGGGGCCATGGTCCGCTCCGCTCTACGCGCGGCACGGAAGCTCGCGAAGGACGGCATCGGGGTTGAGTTGATCGATCCCCGCACAGTGGTGCCGCTGGACAGCGAGGCCATCCTGGCCTCCGTCCGCCGGACGGGTCGGCTGGTGGTCGTCGATGAAGCGCGAGACATGTGCTCTGCCGCATCTCACATTGCCGCCGTTTGCGCCGACCAGGCCTTTTACGCGCTCAAGGCCCCTATCCGCCGGGTGACCGTGCCGGATGTGGCTTTGCCCTATTCACCACCATTGGAGAAAGCGCTTCTGCCGAACGAGGGACGCATTGCGGATGCCGTCCGCGAAGTTCTGGGCAAGAAAGCGGTCGAGGAGGTCTGAGCGATGAAAATGGCGCTGAAGATGCCGCGTATCGGCATGAACATGGAAGAAGGCACGGTCGTGGCCTGGCGCTTGCAGCCCGGCGAAAGCTTTAAGGAGGGCGACATCCTCTACGAGGTGGAAACCGAAAAGGTCACCAATGAGTACGAGGCGCCCTGCAATGGGGTGATGCTGGAACATCTTGTTGATGAAGGTGACGACGTGCCCGTAGGCGACAACGTCTGCCGAATCGACAAGACCGACTGATATCAGTCGGTCGCATGCAAAGGGAGGAGCCGACAATGGCAATGGAACAGGATACGGGCAACGACCTATCCTTCCAGAATCTGGGAATGGTTTATGAGGCCCGAACCGGGTCGGTCGCAGCGCTTGATGGCTTTTCGTTTGATGTTCGGGCCAATGAGTTCATTACCATTGTCGGCCCGTCCGGCTGCGGCAAGTCGACACTGCTTCAAGTGACCAGTGGATTGCAGGCCCCGACGTCGGGCAAGGCTCTTCTAAACGGGCGCAGCATCACGGGGCCCAGCCCGGACAAGGCGATGGTGTTTCAAAGCTTTTCTCTCTTTCCATGGAAACCCGTGAAGCAGAACATAGAATTCGGCTTGCGCGTTAGCGGGATGTCCAGGGCCGAGCGGGACGAATTGGTCGATTACTACATCGGCGTGACCGGGCTGACAGGGTTTGAGAACCATTACCCCCGGCAATTGTCGGGCGGCATGCAGCAGCGCGTTGCCATTGCGCGCGCCCTGGCCATGCGTCCGCGCGTCCTGCTGATGGACGAACCCTTTGCCGCCCTGGACGCCATGAACCGCACGCTCATGCAGGAAGAGCTTGTGCGGATCTGGTCCGAACACAAACCAACGGTTCTGTTCATCACTCACAGTGTCGAAGAAGCCGTCTACATGGCTGACAAGGTGCTGGTGATGACGAAAAGGCCGGGCAGACTGAAATGCACAATCGACATCAATGCCGAGATTGGCTGCGCGCACTGGCGCACTCAACCGATTGATGAAGTTCTGCTGGTGCCAAAGTTTCAAGAGCTGCGCCACCGGGTCTGGGAGGAAGTGCGTGCCGAGATCGAGGTGAACGCATGAGCCGCCGCATGTCCAAAACTGGTCGCGACCGGCTCGAAACAGCGATCTATGCGACCATCTCGGTCGTTTCGGTACTGGTCTTCTGGCATGTCTTTTCCGTCCACATGCTGAAGAACGAATTCATCCTGCCCTCTCCCATGCAGGTGATCGGAGGGTTGGAGCGTTTGACGCTGGGATACCTCGGGGGCAACTTGCTCTATCATACCGGATCAAGCCTGTTGATCGTGATCACCGGCTATCTGATCGGGTTGGGCATCGGCATTCCGCTTGGGATCATGATGGCCTGGCACGAGCCCGTGAACCGGATCATTGGACCTGTGGTGGCCGTATTGCGCCCCATTCCCACGCCCGCCTGGATCCCGCTGGCAATCCTGTGGTTCGGGATTGGGATGTCCGGCAAGGTCTTTGTGATCATCCTGTCCGCCATGGTGCCGTGCATCTTCAACTCCTTCACCGCCATCCGGGAAACTCCGCGCGAGCTGCTGGATGCGGCCAGAACGATGGGGGCCGGGAAACGCACGCTGCTGTTCGAGGTTGCGATCCCCTCGGGTCTGCCAACCATCGTGGCGGGCATGCGCATCGCGCTTGGCAACGCCTGGGCCACCATAGTGGCCGCTGAACTTGTTGCCGCCTCTGCCGGTCTGGGGTTCCTGATCCTTGCGGGATACCGCAACTTCGAAGCGCCTGTAATGGCCGCGGGCATCATCTCCATCGCCATTGTCGGACTGATCATGAACTTCGCGTTCCAGTGGTTTGAGAGCCGCATAACGCCGTGGCGCGAAAGCGAGGAACGGTAAATGTCAGGTTCCTTTTTCACGCTCTCGCGTTTCGCACTCGTCTTCGCCGCCTGGCTTTTTGGATGGTGGGCGATCACCTGGGTTCTGAACGTAAACCCGACTTTCCTGCCGCCGCCGACAACCGTCTTTGAGCGTCTTGCGACAATGGCCACCGTGTCCATGGGCGACGGCACATTGATTGTGCACATCCTCGGCAGCCTGAAACGTTTTGCGACAGGGTTTGCGCTTGCCGTAATCATCGGTATCCCCCTAGGCTTCGCGATGGGATACTTCAAACCCATCAACAAGCTGGTGACCCCGATTTTCGAGGCCATCCGGCCCATTCCGCCGATTGCATGGGCGCCATTTGCGATCTTGTGGTTTGGTTTGAACGTAGGCGCGCAGGCCTTCGTGATCCTTCTGGCCGCCATGCCCCCGATTATCATCAACGCGCAACTTGCCATCCGGATGACGGATGGAAGGCTCATCGATGCCGCCCGCGTCTTCGGTGCCGGCCCTTTGCGCGTGCTGGCCGAAGTTGCGTTGCCCAGTTCAATCCCGCTTGTCTTTACAGGGCTGCGCATCGGCGTGGCCAACGGATGGATGGCGCTGATCGCGGCGGAACTGGTGGCCGGGGACGGTTCCAGCACCGGGCTGGGGTACCTCATCTTGCAAGGGCAGCGCACGCTCAATGCGGACCTGTCCATCGCGGCGATGATCGTCATCGGCGTCATCGGCGCGCTGCTTGATGTCTCGCTGAACCGATTGAACCGATATTTCCAAGGCTGGACCGCACAGACCTGAACCAAACTCCAAGAGGTCCGATAATGTCTAACGAAAGAAGATCAAACTGGCTTCGGGAGTGTCAGCGCATCGCTGATGCCATTCGCCGCCGCGCGCTGACCCATACCGTCGTCCATGGCGGCTATCTGAGTCAGGCCTGTTCTTCCGCTGAAGTCTTTGGACTGCTATACGGCCATCAGATGAAGCTTGGTCCCTCTCAGGGTCCCAAAGTGCCTCCGCTTTATGAAGGCTGGAAAGAGAGCGGGGACGACCGCGTCGCCGGCATGGTTTACAACGGTGGCAGGGCGGCCGAGACGGACAGATTTTTTCTCTCGCCCACCCACTATGCGCTGGTCCTCTATTGCGCACTGATAGAGACCGGGCGACTGGATGAAGGCGCGCTCGACCAGTTCAACACCGATGGAAGCCGGATGGAAATGATCGGAGGCGAGCGCTCGCCCGGTGTCGAGGTTAACGGCGGCTCATTCGGGCAGGCGATTTCTCAGGCTGCAGGTGTCGCCTGGGCGCGTCGCAATCAGGGAGACGCGGGAAGGGTGTTTGCCTTCCTCGGCGATGGCGAACTGCAGGAAGGCCAAACTTGGGAAGCCGTCATGTCCATCGCGGATATGAAGCTCGACAACATGACCGTTTTTGTTGACGTCAACCGCATGCAATGCGACGGGCTCACGGAAACCGTGGTCGGCATGGAACCTCTTGACGAAAAGTTCCGCGCCTTCGGCTGGGAGGCGCGGAAGGTCGATGGCCATGATATCGGCGCAATGAACGACGCTTGCGCGGAAACACGCAGCGGAAAACCGCTTGTCGTTTTGGCCTATACGACACCCTACCATGGTATTCCGCTCCTCGAGAAGCGCTTTCCGAATCTGCACTATGTGCGGTTCAAATCGGAAGACGAGCGTGCCGAATACAAAGAGGCGGCTGAAACGATGAACGCGACACGATGAAACGAGAGGCTCTTGTCCACCGCCGCTGCCTGATTGACTGGGGCGCCAAACAGGCCGAAGCCGTTTTGCTTTCGGGTGATCTGACTGTAGCCTGCGAGGCGGATGGATTCCGCGACACCTATCCCGACCGCTTCATGACCGTCGGCCTTGCCGAACAAAACATGATGAGCTTTGCGGCCGGCATGGCGCGTGAAGGTCTGGTGCCGCTTGTGCACACCTTTGCCGTCTTCATGTACCGCCGCGCGCTTGACCAGGTGGAGATGTCGATTGCCTATGGCGACATGCCTGTGCGCATGTTCGGATTTCTGCCCGGTGTCACCACACCTGGCGGACCAAGCCATCAGGCCACAAACGATCTGGCTGTAATGCGTTCCTTGCCAAACATGACAGTCGTCGAGGTGGGCGATGCCACCGACATCGAAGGACTTTACGATCTGTCGCGTGAGGTGCCGGGACCGATCTATTTTCGCATGCTGCGCGGTGAGGTTCCCCGCCTGTTCCCGAACAACGAGGCAATGAAGCTCAACCACGCGCGCACCTTGTCCGAGGGGGATGACATTGCCCTTTTGACAACAGGCGTTTGCACGGAAGAGGCGCTGCGCGTGACAGACTTTCTGCGCAAAGCGGGGGTCGGTGTGAAGCACTTGCATGTCAGCACGCTCAAACCTTTCACGGACCCTAAGGTGCTGGAAGCGATTGGGAGCGCCGGCAAAGGCGTCATAACGATGGAAAACCACAATGCCCTCGGCGGACTTGGCACTTGCGTGGCCGAACTCATGGCTGAACACGGGATCGGCCGCAGGCTGGTCAAGATCTCTACCGGTGACCGTTATCTGCAAGGTGCCAATCAGGGCTGGCTCATGGAGAATTACGGGATCAGCGCACCGGCGCTGGTTCAGTCCATCGAGACGCTCGTCAATGATGATCTGGGTTTCAGCGAAGATCAGATCATCGACGCCAGAGACAGCGATTTCGCTGCCGACAACCAGTTGGAGGCGCTGTGAAACGGTGAGAGCGAAACCATGATCGAAAGCGTGAAAGACAAGACCATCGTCATCACAGGCGGAGCCGGAGGGATCGGCAGTGCCTGCGCCCGGCTGTTCCTCGCCGCCGGAGCGCGGGTTGTTCTGGTTGATGTAAAGCCCGCGCCGCTGGACGATCTGGCCGCAAAGCTGGACGCAGGGGATCGCGTTGCCACGGTCGTCTCGAATCTCTCCACGCCCGCGGCCTGCGCCGAAGCACTGGAAGCCGTTGAGGGACCAATACACGCTTTGGTGCATATGGCCGGGATATTCCGGGCCGATGATCTGGCGCCTCAGGATCGCGAAAGCGTCTATGACCCGGTGATCGCCGCCAATCTGACCAACGCCTATGACATGTCGATTGCCTGCCTGCCGCGGTTCGACCCCAACTGGCCCTGCCGCATCGTCTTCGCCAGTTCCCTGGCGTTCCGGCGCGGCGCCTTGGCCTATACCGCATATTCCGCGGCCAAAGGCGGACTGGTGGGCATGACGCGGTCGCTGGCCCGGCGTCTCGGCCCGAAGGTGCTCGTCAATGCCGTGGCGCCGGGCCTGATCGAAACGGCCATGGCGTTTGACCTTTCGGAAGAAAACCGGAAGTTCCGCGAAAGCCAGATCGAAACCATTCCACTCAAACGCTTCGGGGAAGCAGATGAGGTGGCCGCGGTGGTCGGCTTTCTGTGCTCCGATGCGTCCCGCTATGTGACGGGCCAGACCATCAACATCGACGGCGGCATGATGAACGGCTAGCTCGGCGCTACCGGTTCTCGGGACAAGGCGCGAAAGGCGATGTATTAAGGTCTTCGCCCGGGTCGCTTCGGATCGTCAGTCCACCGTCCACGCGCATCGTGGCACCCGTTATGTAACCTGACGCCGGGTCGGCCAGGAAAGCCGCCATGTGCGCAATATCCTCGGGTTTGCCCCAGTGGCCTGCAGGAGTCCGTTCGGCAATCCCGTCGTAATCAATCATCCCCTCATCGACGCGCCGTTGCAGCAGCTCGGTCAGAATGTAGCCCGGCGCTATCGCGTTCACGGTTATCCCGGCCCGCGCGCTGTCCAGGGCAAGCGCTTCCGTCAGGCCGCGAAGCGCTTTCTTGGCGGTGACATAAGCGTAACGATGCGGCACGGCCACCACGCCATTCCCCGATGACATGTTGATGATACGGCCATATCTTGCGGCGCGCATGCCGGGCATCGCCAGCCTGCACCAATTGACGGCGCCGCCCACGTGGATGTCCATCATGTTCTGGAAATCTTCATGGGGAATCTCTTCGACCCAGCCCTTGCGCGGCGGGACGATGCCGGCGTTGTTCACCAGCACGCCGACAGGCCCCAGCTTTGCGACAATCGCCTCATGGGCCGCGGCGCTGTCTTCCCGATCCGTCACATCGGCCGCTACGCCAATGGTCCGCACACCCGTCTCATTCGCCAGTATTGCAGCTGATCTCTCTGCAGCTTCGGCAGACAGATCGACAACGGCGATCGGATGGGACTTTTTGGCCAAAGCGCGACAGATCGCAAATCCGATTCCCGACGCGCTCCCGGTAACCACTGCAGTGGGATACTGGATCTTGTCCGTCAATTCTGTCGCCTTTGGTCGCATAGTCCGCGATGCATGCAGTGGCCGGGCTTCCCGGCCACTGCCCGTGTCAGTTTTATTCGGCAATTGCCTTTTGCAGGAACGACGGATCGATCAGCGGCTCGTAGTCCGGGATATCGTCCATCCGACCCACACGGTTGAAGAAACCGGCAACGCCTTCGTAGCCCTGTGCGAGATAGGACTTTTCACCACCAGACGCTGTCATCTTCTCGATCATTTCAGGCGCCTGAACGAGATCATTGAACATCGTGTCAATTTCCTTTTCCAGAACCGCCGGATCCAGATCAAAGCCGCGGAACTGCTCGAACTCACGGTACATGTCCGCCGCGCGATCCCGATCCTCCTTGATCCAGTCAACCGCGGCGGAGGTTGCCTTAAGCCAGCGCACAACGGCGTCCGGGCTCTCTTCGATAATGTGGGGCGCCGCGATCCAGACACTGGGGATCGAAAGACCCGCCTGAATGCCATCGCACAACACTTCATTGCCCTGTGACAGCAGCGCGTCGTTTTGCGGCGGCCAGGCCTGGGCAAAATCGCCCTGCCCTGCAGCAAAAGCCGACAGCGTCGCGGTCTGCTCACTCGGCAGGATGGTCACGTCATCAAGGCTGATCCCCATCGACTTGAGGCACCCTTCGGTCATGTAGTGCCCGGTTGAGACCGTTGTAACGAAGATCTGCTTGCCTTTGAGCGAATTGGCATCGCCCTTGGCGGCAGCCACACCGTCAGGGCGCCCGATCAGCTGGTGAATTCCGGCTTCCTCGGTCACGAAACCAATGGTCACAAGACCAAGTTTCGGACCGGCCAGCGTTGCAGGTGGCGCGCCCAGGAACGTGATGTCCCACTGCTTCGCGGCGGCAGCCTGGATGATCGGAGCGCCGGACGGGAAGTACTTGGGTTCTGTCTCGATACCGTTTTCGGCATAGAGGCCCAGCTTGTCCGCCACAAATATCGGAAACCCGGTGTAATATGGCATGCTGTTGGTGCGGATCTTGTCCTGTGCCCAAGCTGCGCCGCCCGCAAGCGAAACGGCTGCCGTCGTCGCCAAAGTTGCGGCAAGATTGCGAAATTTCATATGTTTTCCTCCCAATTAGGCTGATCGGTTTCGACCAGCATCTCTTTAGAACCGTTGCCGGCCGCCGTTCACTTTAACCGAGACTTCTGATCGACCTGGCAAAAGCCTAGCCCTAATGCTTCGAGTTGTCCAGACCTGTGAATTTGCGCCGGCAATTCCGCCAGCCTTTGTTTTTCGAAAACCATGCCTTCCTCCATGAAAAAACTGATATTAAATGATTTTTTTGCCGCACAGATCTAAAAATTCCTGCAAAAGCCACATAAAAACTCTACGAAAAACGTAACTGCTCACCCCATTGAAACAGCCTTTTCCGGTTTTTGCAAATGCGCTTGACATTATAGCGTAGCGACACTGTGTCTGACTCGCGGTTGCGAAGAACGATCCATGGACAGATGGCGGTTGTCAACGGTCGCATATTCCGCGCGCGAGGTCGAGGGCTACAGAAAGACCTATCGCAACCTCCGGTTCGACAGGCTCGTCGCCCGGCAGCTCAGGGGTCCACCGCGCCATCGCCGCCAGGCACGCGCTTTTTTCGGTTCCCTTGAAACTTCCGGGGCTCAAGCGCCGCATCGACGCCCTCCATCACGCGCCAACCGCGATCTCGCGAAGGGTCTTGCGCTCCCCGCCGGCGCGACATGTCCTTCCGCCTGGTGGTCTGGCGGTCGCTGTTCCGCCTCGCGCGACCCCGAAGCGCCGGCCTGGATTGCGGCACTGGCGCGCGCGAATGCGCGGTTTCCTCCTGAGGCGGGAACCCCGCCAATCCCTTTCGGCTGGCATCGCCTTGACCCCTGAACCTGCGAGACAATCTTCGCGACCGCGGGCTTGCCGATACCGGTCGCGGCACCAGTCGCGATGCGCGGTGTTTACCATGCGCCATGGACGATCCGTTTGGGGTTCGGATTCCTCGCAAAGGGCCATTGCCCGGGCCCTCGTCTCAAGATCAATCTCTGCGTAAACGCCGGTCGTGTCGAAACCCTCATGTCCAGACCATGAGCGGATGGTGCCGATGTCGACGCCTGACCGTTAAGAGGCGGGTGGCGCATCGCGGCAATGGACCTCATGCAAGTCGGTGTCAATCGGTCGCTGATCGCTCTCTGGCTGGGACACGAGCGGGTCGAAACCACCCAGATCCATGTTGAAGCGACGCTCGCCATGAATCGAACCGTTCGGCGCAAGCGCTCCATCAGCCGAAAACGGTTTATCAAAAAAAATGCATCCAAGCGGGAAGGGCCGTTGCGAAAAAATTGGCGGGAATTGCTTAATTTGCGCGGGAGTCCACAATTGCAGGCGTTTCGTTTCCCAATAAGCCGCGCGCGACCTATTTCCCGGTGAACAGAGGCCTCCGCTTTTCCCGAAAGGCCGCGAGACCTTCCTCGCGGTCTTCGCTGTCCCGAATACGCGCCATTCGGGCTCGGAACAGGCCGGATGTCTCTGCCGATGAAGCGGGAATTGCTCTTGCGAGTTCCGCCTTCAACGAGTTCAAAACAAGCGGCGCGGATGACGCGATATTTGCTGCCATTTCAGCGGCCCGACCAGCCAGGGCCCCAGTTGGGACAACTTCGTTGATCAAACCGGTCTGGGCTGCACGTTCCGCGCCTACCTTGTTGCCAAGCAAAATGATTTCATGAGCGATTTTCGCCGGAACTCGCGCGGCGAGTCCGGCAATCAATCCCCCGGTAAAGCCGATTTTGCCCTCTGGATATTGAAAGAACGCCCTTTCGTCCGCAATGGCAAGGTCTGCCTGCACAGTCAATGTCAGCCCCAGACCAATCGCCGGACCAGAGATGGCGGCAATGACCGGTTTGGTGATCGGAACACCAATGCCGGGGATCCCGGGTGACGGATCTGGCAGCGTTTCCAGATCGAGCCCCGCACAGAAACTGCCACCCGAACCGGTCAATATGGCCACACGGGCGGAACCGTTTTCAAACGCCTCCCATGCCTCGGCAAGCAGTCCGATGGACTCGGCGGTCATGGAGTTTTTGCGCTTCGGAGCATTCAATGTGACATGGGCGATGTCTGTTTCCTCACGATAGAGAACAGGTGTTTCGTCACTCATATTTTCTCTCCGATCCAAACAGCCAAAACACGCCTTGGCGGTCAGTTCATAGCCTGTACCCCTACCTCCAAGACTTACAAAGCCATTGACCTAAAAGTCTAGAGGTTTATATCACTTGGGTGTCACGCCAGTCTGGCACCGAGAAACATGAACCTGTCTAACTCTCAAAACCGCTCCCGGGCGTCCAACTTGAAGTATTTGCTGGCACCGAGGTCGATTGCGATTGTGGGTGCCTCCAGCAATGCCGAAAAGCTGAGCGGACGCGTCCTGGCATACTTGCAAAGGCATAATTTTAAGGGGAAAATTTGGCCGGTCAACCCAGCGCAAAGCTCTATCGGCGACCTGACCTGCTATGCCGACGCCGCCGCGCTGCCCGCGGCGCCAGACCTTGGCGTCGTCGCGCTTTCCCCGCAAGCCTCCGTAAAGGCAGTCGAGACCCTGGCGGCGCGAGGCGCACGGAGCTGCGCCGTCCTGTCATCGGGATTTGCAGAGGTGGGCAAAGAAGGCGCCGCGCTTGAACAGAGGATGGCCCAAATCACAGAGGCGCATGACATGGCGCTGCTGGGACCGAACTGTCTGGGATTTTTCAACGCATTCGACAACACTTTTTCCACCTTCAGCCAGTATGCTGGGGGCAAGGCATCTGCCGGTCCGGTCGCTTTTGTCAGCCAATCGGGGGCGTTCGGAACAGCCGTGGCGGGCCTGGCCCGTCAGAAAGGAATTGGCCTGGGCTGGTTCGTCAACACGGGCAACGAAGCGGCACTCGATGTCTGGGACGTGCTGGAGGCCGCCGTTGATGACACGCGTATCGAAGTGCTGGCGGCCTATGTCGAGAGCATGGGAAACGGGCGCAAGATGGTGCGGCTTGCGCGGCGTGCCGCAAAAGCCGGCAAGCCACTGGTGCTCGCCAAGGTTGGCAATAGCGCACAGGGGGCCAAGGCCGCCGCAGCCCATACCGGCGCTCTCGCAACTCCAGCGCGCATTTACCAGGGTGTCGCCACGCAACTTGGCGTTATCAGCGTCGCAGATGAGCGAGAGATGCTGAACGTCATCGAGGCTCTCCTTAGGGCGGGCCGCATTCGCGGACACCGGATCGGGGTTGTGACGATGTCGGGAGGGGCCGGTGTCCAGATGGCCGATCTCGCAGAGTCTCTCGGCGCCCCCTTGCCGGATCTCAGCGAAAATACGCGAAACAAGCTGAAACCGCTGGTGCCGGAGTTCGCGAGCCTCAACAATCCGGTTGATGTGACGGCGCAATTCATCGCGAAACCCGAAATCCTCGAAAACGCGGTCGCAACGCTTCAAAGCGACCCGGAACTCGACTGCATCATCTTATGGTTGCAGATGATGGATGGATTTGGAGACCGCATCGCCGAAGGGATCTCAAAGTGCCAGGGCACCTCGTCCGTGCCGCTCCTAGTCACATGGGTCGCGGCAAACGCCGGCACGCGCAAAGCCCTTCATAATCACGGGCTTGCGACTTTCGACAGCGGTGCAGACGCGGTCAGGGCCGCCGTGGCCATGGCCCGCAGTTCCAATGCGATTGCCTTGCTCGAAGATGAACCCTTCCCGTCATTGTCTGACGACAGGCCGAAATCGGCACGTGTCCTTGCAACGGGCGCGGCGGCGGAAATGCTCGCCGGATGCGGAGTGCCGCTCGCGCGGAGCGTCGCGGTCAACAGCGCGGAAGACGCCGCGCGCGCAGTTGATGGGGATCAGGCCTATGCGTTTAAGATAATCTCGCCGGACATTGCGCATAAATCGGACATCGGGGGCGTCAGATTGGGTGTTGAAGGCAAGGATGTCGCGAAAGAGGTTTTTGATGATCTGATGGCCAGCGCCAAAGCCGCTCATCCGGATGCCCGTCTTGACGGGGTGGAAGTCCAGCCAATGGCTCCGCACGGGGTCGAGCTGGTCTTTGGCTACAGCCACCACCCGAGCCTTGGCCCGGTCGTCATGCTGGGACACGGTGGCATCTTTGTCGAGCTTGTTGGCGGGGCGCAGTTTGGTGTCGCCCCAGTCGGCGCTCGGCAGGCTGAGGCGATGCTTGATGCGCTTCCCGCGCAGGATCTGCTGGACGGCGCACGAGGCCGCCCACCTGTGGACCGGAAAGCGCTGGCGCAGTCTTTTGCCGATTTTTCCAACCATGTTTCTCTCCACTCCGACGCATTGGCCGAAGTGGACCTGAACCCGGTTATCGCAACGAAAGATGGCTTCATTGCGGTCGATTGGCTGGTGAGCGCCGCGGCGAAGGAGACGGAACAGTGACCCTTCTGAAAGCCGGTTGCCACGGTTGTCCGCTCAACAAATCCAAGGCCCCGCGCCTCTATCGTTTCTGGACCGGGAAATACGGGATTTCGGGGAGTTATGATCCGATCTCCGTAGGGCCGACTTCGAGACAACCTTGCGCAGGCATCTGGACGAAGGCTGGCGCGGAGGCAGCATCACGATGCCGCACAAGGAGACGGCCTTGACCCTGGCAGACGAAGTCAGCGATCGCGCCGGCGCGATCGGCGCGGCCAACACGGTTATCTTCAAGGATGGTCGCATCATCGCCGACAATTATGATGTTGTCGGGTTTCTGACCAACTTGCAAGCGACCGTTGGCGATCAGTTCGACACTGACGCCCCCGCCGTTGTTTTCGGTGCCGGTGGCGCAGCCCGCGCAGTCCTGCATTCGTTGCTGGAGGCCGGTGTGCCTGAAATCCGACTGATCAATCGCTCGCGCGAACGGGCAGAAGCTTTGGCGGAACGTTTTGGCCCACGGATTGCAGTGACGGAGTGTAACACAGCGGAACGGGCCATGCCGGGGGCGTCCACACTGATCAACACAACCAGCCCGGGATGGTCGGAAAGCCGCCACTACCGTTTGCGCTGGACCGGGCCGGCGAGAGGATTGTCGTGGCGGATATTGTCAGCCGTTCTCCCGAGGCCCCATTTCTGGCCGCGGCGAAGGCTCGCGGGATCACCACCGTTGGCGGCCTTGGCATGCTCCTGCATCAGGACCGGGCAGGTTTTGAAGCGTGGTTCGGTGTCCGTCCAAAAGTGGAAGATGACATTTGGGACGCAATGACAAGCAACTTAATCCAAAGCGGGGGTCGAACCGCAGAACAGGTTACTTTCGGCAATGACAGGTCAAATCAATTTTTCGAGTGATCAGTGGCTGCAACGCCTCCGGCAGTGCGTCAATTCCAAGCCCCGGCCTTTTCGAGCACACCCAGTCGCCCTCACCGGTTACCTCGCCAGCCTCAAAGGCGCTTCGAAGCAAATTGGGGTTAAAGTCAACCTCCAGCAGGCCTGGTCCGCATGCCGCCGCAAGAACTTCCGCCGAAGCCGCAAGCCCAATGCCGCCCCCCAGAAAGTGAGGGCAGTATATACGACCTGCCTTCAGGGCCGCCCGCGCGACCTGCAGGCTGGAATTTGGTGGGAACAAGGATAGATGTTACTTCAGGGCCGCCCGCGCGACCTGCAGGCATCCAGACACACCTCCCCATTTGGCAACGTCTGGCTGGATAAAGCGGAGGCTTCCGTGGCGGATCACCTGTTCAAAGTCGCGCAGCCCGGAAATGTTCTCACCCGCTGCAAGCGGAACATTGCTGTAGCGCGCAACCTGCTCCCACTGATCCTGCGGCGCGTCAGCCGCCAACGGCTCCTCGAGCCAGTCAAGGCGGGCTCCGCGAACGCCATTAAGGAATTGGCAAGCGCCAGCAACATCAAAGGCCTGGTTCGCGTCGCCGAAAAGCCGCTCTGCCGGTCGCAGACCGTCACTGAGCGCGCGCAATTCGGACACGTCACCGACGGCATCAAATCCGACTTTGACCTTGAACGCGCGATAACCGTCCTTGCGCGCTTGCGCAACCAACTCTTGTGCAGAAGAAATTTGCATGCCACTGGCATAAGCCCGAACCGCATCGGCGGAACCCGCGTTCAGCAGGTATCGCAATGGCTGGCCCAATCTGCGCGCTTTGAGGTCCCAAAGCGCGATGTCGAGGCCTGCAATCACCTGATTGAACGGGCCGGATTCGCCGCATTGAAGCGCCCGGACATGCACTTTTTCGGAAATGCCGGCAAAAAACTTGGCAGGGTCCATGATGTCTTGCCCCAAAACCAATGGCGAAATGTCGTGATGCAGCAGGCTGACGCGATGCTCAGCCCCCGCGACAGGCCAATTGGCAAATACCTCACCCCATCCGTAACAACCATCCTCATCTTCAACACGCAAAAACACGGCAGGTCGGTCCTGCATGATGCCAAAAGAGGTCGAGACCGGCTCTTTGACTGGGGCACGACAGGAACAGGCCTGAAGTCTCTCGATGCGCATATCTCTGCATCCTTCTTTCCGCTCGGCGGAGCGCACAGGCACCCGGCCATGCAAAAGGAGCGTATACATGTCTGAGGTCTACGACTACATCATTGTGGGCTCGGGCACTGCGGGGTCCGTTCTTGCTGCGCGCCTCAGTGAAGAAGCCGACATCCGTGTCCTGGTTCTCGAAGCGGGCGTGCGGAACGGTGGCTTCTGGACAAGGCTTCCCGTCGGCTACTTCAAGTCAATCTACGACGCCCGGGTGTCACACCTTTACAAAGGGGTCGCCGACGAAGGCATCTCCGGTCGGCAAATGGATGTTCCGCGCGGGCGGGTGGTTGGCGGATCAAGTGCGATCAACGGGTTGATTTTCATCCGAGGGCAAAAAGATGACTTTGACGATTGGGCCGATCTCGGCGCGGAGGGGTGGAGCTATCGGGACGTCCTGCCACACTTTCGCAGTATTGAGAGCTATGACGGGCCGCCATCGCAGTATCGCGGGGCGCATGGCCCGGTTCAGGTCACTGATCTTCGGAACGAGAATGCTGCTTGCGAGGCGTGGCTGGCCGCCGCGCGATCCACGGGTTTGCCGGACAACCCCGACTTCAACGGGGACAGCACCTATGGTCTGGGGCGCTATCAACTGACCCTCCGCGGGCGCTGGCGCGAGAGCGCGGCAACCGCCTGGCTCAACCCGGCCCTGAACCGTTCGAACCTGACACTCAAGACCCAGGCCCAGACAATCGGGCTTTCGTTCAACGGCAACCGGGTGGAGGGGGTGCGCTACTTGCAGAATGGCCAAACGTTTCAGGCTCACGCCGAACGGGAGGTCATACTTGCCTCCGGTTCAGTTCAAAGCCCGCAGCTATTGCAACTCAGCGGCATTGGCCCTCCAGACCTCCTGCACGCGCATGGCATCAAGGTCCGCGTTGAAGCCCCGGAAGCCGGGCAAAATCTTCAGGACCATTTGCAAATGCGCACCATTGTGCAGCTGGCAAACAAGCGCGAGTCCCTCAACGGCCAAGTGCGCAATCCTATTGACCTGATTCGCATGGGCCTGGACTGGGCCGTCCGGGCGCGAGGGCCGCTGACGGTTGGGGCAGGACAGGTGGGCGGGGCTGCACGAACATCTGAAGCCGAGGGCGAACGCCCCGATTTACAGCTCTTCGTAATGCCGCTGTCCGTCGACAAACCGGGAGCCCCATTGCACAGCCAACCCGGGTTCACGACTTCATTTTGGCAATGTCACCCGGAAAGCCGCGGGCAAATCAACATCGCGTCTTCCGATCCCCTCGCGGACCCGATCATCACCACGAATTACCTGAGCGCCGAAAAAGACCGCAGGGTCATGATCGAAGGTCTGAAGATTGTTCGAGATATCTACCGACAAGAACCGTTCAAAGATCGCTGGACACGCGAAATCGTCCCCGGCGATGATGCGCAGTCAGATCAGGACATTCTGGCGCGTATCCGCCAATATGCCAGTACCGTCTACCACCTGGTCGGAACTTGCCGCATTGGCCGTGACGATGGTGCCGTCGTGGGACCAGATCTCGCGGTGAGAGGGGTCAAGGGTTTACGGGTCGTCGATGCCTCTGTCATGCCCAAGATCACCTCGGCCAACACCAACGCGGCAACCTACATGATCGCGGAAAAGGGCGCCTCAATTATCAAAGCCTGACTTTACAGCCGCGTCAGACACAGCCTGTCACGGCCTGCCCTTTGAATTCAGAACCGTTTTGACATGCTCAAGCCGGCAATTCCCGCTAATTTTTTTCATTAAATTACTCAATGGGTTACGAGAGTTTTTGTGAAAAGTTTTTCGTGGACTTTTTATCTGGTTTTACGGGAATTTTTAGGCCTGTGCGGCAAAAAAAACAGGGTTGAAAGGTGCGTTCAGCAAAACGGCCGGGGCGGCTGGCAGTTGACCGAAAATGAATATTCCCGTCGGCGGGAAGATGTTCAGTTTGACTAGTTTGCATGCATCTAAACATTTTTTGGCTTTGTATTAGTTACACTTCAAAAAAATTTTTAGATTTTTATTGACTCCCATAAATCACATTTAATATTAACAGAGAATAAATAAATTTATTGAAAAAAACTTATAACAACATTGGGAGACGGTCAATGAACGCCAAACTTAACGGAAGCGCCGGGCGATTTGCCGAGGCGCTAAGCGACCTTGTAAGGGAAGCCGCCCAAGAGGCGGTGGAACCGATTGAAC
>JAPOTF010000009.1:0-1335 GCA_026709325.1 Roseovarius sp. | reverse complement strand
ATACCGAGAGAATGCTGAAGGCATTCGGGGCTGGCGTTGAAATCCAGGAAAGTGGACGGTCTTGAACGAAAAGTGGACGCGGGTTTTAAACGCGTCGACGAGGACCTTGCCAAGCTTCGCGGGGAATTGACCTTTGCTCGCGCAGAAGGTCAAATTCGACAATAAGACCAGATTTCAAAGATTTGATGATGCCCCTGGCGGGATTCGAACCCGCAATTGCTGACCAGCAAGTCCGATTGGTAATCGGATGTGTATACCAATTTCACCACAGGGGCGTTGTCATTGTTCGTGGAGCGGATAGGGGGAATCGAACCCCCGGCGCATTGGTTTTGGAGGCCTGCGCCGGCCAGTGTCTACCCGCATCACGAGCCGCGAAAAGTTGTTGACATGGTTTGGAGATAAGGCCTATAATGGCAATATATCCGCTTCTGCTTCAAACAAATCGCGGTATTTAGAGCCGTCACCACGTCAATGGTGGCGGCTCAATTTTAGTTAGCATATTTTGATAACACTTGTAAAGGTCCAAAAATGTTAACTTTTTTGTTGCACATCCCTTTTTCCATGTTATCGTTTTTCCGCGAGCGCGGTTTTCATGGTTTAACCTTTGGAATCCATACACTCTAAAGGGCATTGCCGCATGAGAGCATAAAGATTGAACGGGGGAATTTATGAACAAGATTGCGCTAGTTGCATTGCTTCTTCTTGCGCCGGCGGCGTGGTCATATGAGACAACCAAGAAGGAAATCGATAAATTTCAACTTTGGAACAACTGCCGTCCCATGAGACTAGTGATTGCAATGGATGACAGCGATGCAGCGAGGATCGGCCTTACAAGAAAGGATATTGAGTCAGCCGTACGTAGCCGACTCAGGGTGGCGCGCTTGTATGACGAGGATGCAGATAATGCGCTTTATATTGAGTTGATTGTTACTGAACATGCGTTTGGCATAAGCTGGCGTTACTATAAAGAAGTTAAAGACAAATATAGCACCTATAGTCTCGCTCCCACTTGGCAACGGGGATTTGCTGGAAGCCATGGAGAAGGTGGTGGCTCTTTTATACTTTCTGACACACCCAAGCGGGTTGATTTTTTTATAGATGAATATCTGCGCGTTAACGAGTCCGGTTGCTCAAAATGATTCCTTTTACTGAATGGATGGTCCTTCGGATCCGGGGAAGTTGAAGGCGTGGGTTGAGGCGATGCCGGGGCGACTTGAGAAAGGCCCGGTCAATAGTGGCTAGTCAAGTATATAATTCCCAAAAAATCATTTAATGTCAGTTTTTTCATGGAAGAAGGCATGGTTTGCGAAAAACAAAAGCTGGCGGGAATTACCG
>JAPOTF010000150.1 GCA_026709325.1 Roseovarius sp. | reverse complement strand
CCGTTTTTTGCAAACTATCCCTTCCTCCATGAAAAAACTGATATTCAATGATTTTCTTGCCGCACAGGTCTAAAAATTCCTGCAAAAGCCAAACGAAAAGTTTACGAAAACTTTTTCAAAAATCCTTGTAACCCATTGAATAGTTTAATAAAGAAAATTAGCGGGAATTGCCGAGGAACAGCTGTTTTCCAGAAAATCCTTGATGTCGTGGCGCGCATTAAGTCGAAATATGACATTTGCGGTCATATATGACAATTGGAGGCTCGTGACGGCATCGGGAAAACCGAGACTGCGAGTTTTGGGCCAATTGCGAATTGACGGCACTTTATAAGAAAATGGAAAGTGAAATTGTGACAGATACTGGCGAAACCGGTTGCTTCATGCCTGTCAGAATAGCCATTCTGACGGTATCTGATACTCGCAACCTGCAACAGGACAGATCCGGCAATGTATTGGCGGAGCGAATAGTCAACGCCGGTCATGTATTGGCGGAACGAATGATGCTGCCAGATGAACGTGACCTGATCGCCAATCAATTGAGAATATGGATAGGGGATTTGTCAATTGACGTTATTGTAACAACCGGTGGAACGGGATTGACGGGGCGGGATGTCACCGTTGAGGCGCATCGGGACGTATACGAAAAAGAGATTGACGCATTTTCCACTGTTTTCACAATGGTTTCAATGAAAAAAATCGGCACCTCGGCCGTGCAGTCTCGCGCCACTGGCGGGGTGGCGGGCGGCACCTATCTGTTTGCGCTGCCAGGCAGTCCGGGGGCATGCAGGGACGCATGGGATGAAATTCTCGTCAATCAGCTTGATTATCGGCACAAACCATGCAATTTCGTTGAAATCATGCCCAGGCTTGATGAGCATTTGCGACGGAAGTAGATCATTGATTTAAAGTCTGTCGGAATGGCAGTTTTCGGAGATGGCATTTTCTGGACGGGTTTGCCGGGCGTTCGATTCTCAATTCTTGTTCTGGTGTCAATTCAGCCGGATTGGATCATGACGCGCTGCAACCGATGATTTCAACGGCATGCGGCCCGCCCAGGACGGTTATACGCAACCTGGATCGGTCAAGTCCGAATGCCCGTCCCTCCATGTGATATAGCCGCACTTGCGTCCTCAGGGAATTGCCTTTTACAATGTTATGCCGCGACTCGACCAAAACGGCCGGATTCCCGGTTTCCACAACGGCTATTTCCCTGCCATATGAGCGGGGCAGGGCGATTTCCACGTCAAGTTGCAACTCGTCATCTACTGGTTGAACCCGACAGCTGACATCCTTTACGGATGCCTCATTGCCGGATAGCGGAAGACTTGCAAGTGCCGCGGATATATGGGGATCGATATCAAATGACGTCGACGGCAGGTATCCCGAAACCGACAATGGTACAGGAACGCAAAGATCTTCGCTGCAGACTCCCAGATCAATATTGCCCACAATCCGAACTGGCTGCCCGATATTCTCCGGCGTGACGCGGAGTGGCAAAGTTACCTGGCCGGAATAGCCAATTGATCGCGCGCCAGCCTGAGTAAATATCATGGGAGAGGGCCATTCCACCTCAATTGAACTAATGTTGCTGGATTCCGTCCAGTCAAAAATGGGGGGAATCCCGGTCTCTCCAGGTGAACGCCAGTATGTTTTCCAGCCGGTTCCAAGCTCCAAATGCAATCCAGCCAAGTGGGTTCCGTCATCTGTCCGCCACCCTGGAAGCAACTTGGCATCCAGCATCTGATATGGTTGCTGCGCACTGGTCTGAACTGCAAAAAAACACAACGCCAGCGCCAATGCGCATTTTTTGTCTATGGTCATGACATAACATATGAAGCAAAATTGGCCAGTTGCAAATGCATATGCCTGCCGCGGTGCTTAAATCTAAAAATGCAATTACTGCCCGAACCATGCGTGTTGCCTGATATTCAAGACTGAACAATTCCGAGGGCACATTGGAATCCATGTGTTTGCGGTTGAACAATGTCAAGTTAAGGGGGAAAACGCATTTTTAGCGAAAGTGTCGAGATAAATGCCGGTACCATGAAATTTGCATATGGTTAAAAAGCGGGCGCCAGTAAGATCAAGGCATTCAATTCCAATGCAAAATTTTTCCAGTTCGGATTGCAAATCGAACAATTGCCGCATGTTTATGTGTGCATGGATTATGCAATGCCACATGTTTCAGCCTTTGCGCATTTTCAGAATATTTTAATGTTCCGCAAAATTTCAAAAAAAATGGCGGTTCGCTACAGTGTTGTCGCGGCTGTCGGGAAACCGAAAATTTTATGGCATTTTCCGCATTTTTCTTGCATCGCCTCACGAGTGCGCGCAACATGAAAACAATGGCGGAAGATGAAGGCAAAATTAGTGAGTCTGCGCTCGCGGGCAAATTGCTGATTGCAATGCCCGGGCTAACCGGTCAGCCGTTTTCCAATGCCGTGGTTTATATCTGCGTTCACTCGTCGGATGGCGCCATGGGTCTTATAATCAATAAACCAAGCGCAACACTGCAATTCACAGATCTACTTGAGCAAATGGACATAAAATCGGATGCGGGCTTAAGCCAGAGGCCGGTGTATTTTGGCGGTCCAGTTGAAAATGGACGCGGTTTCGTTCTGCATGAGAACTGTTTTGACTCTTCGGTTTCCACGATGAAATTACAGCAATTCCCGCTAGAATTTCTTTTCGTTGTTTTGCAATGGTTTAACT
>JAPOTF010000185.1 GCA_026709325.1 Roseovarius sp. | reverse complement strand
TTTTTTTTTTTTTTTTCTCATTTGTCTTGCCTTCCTTATATCCTATTTTATTGATGTCGGTCCTACACAAGCACCGCACCCTCGGAGCCAATTGCTTCCCGTGTGGACGCATCGCCCAGAATCATTTTGTTATGGGGTTCGCCCGATGGAATCATTGGAAAGCAGTTTTCATGTTTTTCAACGAGGCAGTCGAATATAACGGGACCGTCGTGGTTCAGCATGTCCATAATTGCATCATCAACGTCTGAAGGATTCCTGCAAAGTATGCCTTTGGCTCCAAAAGCCTCTGCAAGCTTTACAAAATCCGGCAGGGCCTCCGACCATGAATGCGAGTATCGCTCGCCATGCAGCAGTTCCTGCCATTGTCGAACCATGCCCAGCCGCTCGTTGTTTAGTATAAACTGCTTGATTGGAAGGCGATACTGAACCGCGGTGCCCATTTCCTGCATGTTCATTAGCCAGGACGCCTCTCCCGCGACATTAATCACCAGAGCGTTGGGATGCGCTATTTGCACTCCAATGGAAGCGGGCATTCCGTAGCCCATTGTGCCAAGGCCGCCGGATGTCATCCATCGATTTGGCGAATTGAACCCCATATACTGTGCCGCCCACATCTGATGCTGTCCCACTTCGGTACAGATATACCGATCTCTGTCTTTGGTAAGCTCCTCCAAACGCTGCAAGGCGTATTGAGGTTTTATGGCATTGCCGGATTGGATGTAATCAAGACAGTTGACCTTCTTCCATGCGTCGATTTTCGACCACCAGTTGCGAATGCCCTCTTTGTTGATCTTTCGACCGCGCGACTTCCAGATTTTAAGCAAATCCTCAAGCACATGGGCCGCATCCCCTATAATCGGGATATTCGTTTTAATCACCTTGTTGACTGAAGAGGGATCAATGTCGATATGCGCGCGCTTCGAATTCGGACTGAAAGCGTCAAGGCGTCCGGTAATTCTGTCGTCAAACCGCGCGCCAACGTTAATCATCAGGTCGCAATCATGCATCGCCATGTTTGCCTCGTAGAGTCCATGCATTCCGAGCATTCCAATCCAGTTCCTGCCGCTTGCAGGATACGCGCCCAGTCCCATCAGAGTTGACGTTATTGGAATATTGGTTGCGTCCACGAGCTCGCAAAGAAGTTGTGATGCGCCTGGCCCGGAGTTTATTACTCCGCCACCGGAATAAATGATTGGGCGCTCGGCGCTTTCGAGGGCTTCCACAAGTTCCAGAATGTCTTCTCGATTTCCCTTGACCTGTGGCTGGTAATGGGAAACTCCGGCTTTTTCTGGAGAGGTGTATTCCGCGCTTGCAAACTGTACGTCTTTCGGGATGTCAACCAGAACCGGACCGGGCCTTCCCGCGGTGGCAACATGGAATGCCTGGTGAAGGACTTCCGGGAGCTTGGACGTATCGTTTACAAGCCAGTTGTGCTTGGTGCATGATCGTGTAATTCCCACTGTATCCGCTTCCTGAAAAGCGTCGCTTCCGATCATGAATGTTGGAACCTGTCCCGTAAGAACCACAATGGGGATTGAATCCATCAGCGCATCTGTCAAGCCTGTAACCGCGTTTGTCGCGCCCGGGCCCGAGGTAACCAGGACAACTCCCGGACGTCCCGTGGAGCGGGCATAGCCTTCAGCTGCATGAACCGCACCCTGCTCATGGCGAACAAGTATGTGGCGAATGTCGTTTTGAAGAAACACTTCGTCGTAAATGGGCAAAACCGCTCCGCCCGGATATCCAAACACGACATCCACACCCTGGTCTTTCAAAGCTTGAACAACCATTTTCGCTCCGGTCATCTGGTGTGTCATCTTGTCGCTCCGTTCATTGATTCCATATCATTGCGCATAAAAAAGCCCCCATATTACCGGGGGCGCATGGATTGGCTTTATTGGTTTGCCTTTAACGTTCCATGCACCATGTATCCACTTCTACCACTAGCACTGACATCAGATGCTTCTCCCTTATGCTTATGTCAGATATAATTTGAATATGGCCGTATCGTCAACATAATTTTTAAATCGCCGCGCAGATGGTTTGCAATGGAGTTAATCAGGGCTTTGGCTGCCTGCTTATATTTAAAATCGTCGACGAGATCGTCTTGCTGGAAAGCGTTAGGGAATGTGCGCGGCATTGAAGCGTTTCGCTGGTCGATTTTGCCTTGATTTTTAGAAATTCAGCGAAATATCCTTATGGCCCGCATTGCATTCGGCAATATACAGTGCCTGTTCACGTGACAGCCGCTCCTGTGATCGTGAACCGATAGTGTCGCGAATTTCCGCCATGTAGCCTTCTAGAATTTTTGGGAGCGTATTTGCTGCCGCTGTCCGCCAGACGACCTGACTCTCGTATTCCCCAATTGCCTCAAGCAAGCTTTCTCTCGCCTTTTCTCTGTTTTCCTTGCCCTTGCGCATTGAGCGGCGCGCTTTCGAAAGTTCGGAACGAATTGCATCTGCTCCAGCCACCTTGCCAAAAGCGGACGAAATGTCCTTGATTGCAACCTCGGCGGTTTCGCGCTCCTCTTCAAGAATTATCATCTCCAATTCGCGCAATTTGGCTTCAAGAGCGAAAAGGGCCTGGTTTGCGGAGATTATGGACTTGAATTCCAATACCGCTTCAACAGCATTGTCGGCGGAGCGACGATAGTCATTGCGTGTTTTGGATTCCGCTATGGATAGATTATGGAACGTTTTGTATGTTTCTTCCCATGTTTCCGGAATTAGGGCCGCAAGAGCGTCATGTTCCGATTCAATCTCATCGGCTTTTCTCTCCATCCGCAAACGGCGCTCGGCATTTTCTTCGGAAGTGAGGAAACCGGCCTGCTTGCGCAATTTTCCGGCTTCATCTTCCAGTTGGCGCATTTCCTTTTCAATGTTGCGCACTTTTCTCATTATCGGTCGGTAATTTGGCGCTGCGGCGTCAACATCGGCTTTCGCCGCAAATATATCGTCAATAAGATTTGCCGCATTTTCCGCGCTGTCAAAGGAATCGAAAAGACTTTTCGACAAGTATGCTGGCAGAACCGAGAAGTCCGCGGTTCTGATCCTGTCAATTGCGGACAATACTTGACCGCGGTTCAATGCCAGCTTGTCACGAACATAATCCTCAAGACATGTCTGCAGCTTTGGATTGCGTGGAGGCGGTGCGGTTTCACTCAACAGCCCGACGCGATTGGGCATATAGTTTACCAGTTGCGGATAATATCCAACTATTCCAAGCGCTGTAAGCTGCAAGATGATAAAGGCGATCACTCCCTTGTATATCTGAACGGTTTTGACAATTGCCGGTGCCACGCCTCGAAGATAAAACAGAGCAAATCCGAAAGGAGGAGTTAAAAATGATGTCTGAATGTTCAGGCCAATCATTACGCCCAACCAGACGGCGGTAATGTTTGCGGACGGGTCGGCCAGCAAAATGGGCGCCACTATGGGCACAACGACAACGGCGATTTCGATGAAATCCAGAAAAAATCCCAATATGAATATAACCGCCATGACGATAATGAATTGACTCCAGAATCCTCCGGGGAGAGAGTTCAGGAAGTTTCTTACAAGCTCTTCACCGCCAAAAGCGCGGAAAGCCGCGGTAAGCATCGCCGCGCCAAGAAGAATAATGAACACAAGAGAAGTTGTTTTAGCCGTCTCAATCATGACTTCATGCATGGTGTTGTCGATGCGAAGAACCCGTATGCCGCTCCACACCAGTCCAACTACAACCATAGTCATTGCCATTGCGCCGAGCCAAACCCCGGTCATGTCACCTCCCGTGGCAATAATCGCCTTCACGTTCAGGTTGAAATTGTTCACAACAAGTATGATAAGCCCCAGACCGATAATGGATATTATCGCCGGATAAAACGTGGTTCGACTGTTGGGATGTAATCGGTAGCCGGCCATTATTAATGCACCGGAGGCGCCAATCGCCCCTGCCTGGTTTACAGTTGCAATCCCGGATATGATTGATCCCAGGACCATGAATATGAGCGTAAGCGGCGGAACAAGACTAAGAAAGACGTTTCCCCAGAATTTAATGTCTCGCGATCCCTCATATGGCACCGGGGGAGCAACTTTTGGGCGAACAAGAGCGTAAATCAATATGAATATCATGTACAAAAGCACAAGAACCAGACCCGGAACAAACGCGCCAAGAAACATTTCCCCGGCACTGGTTGCCGTGACGTCAAATGTCGAGGGCATGGAGAGTTCTCCAGTGGCATCCTTGTGCAGGTTTTTACGCAAGGTCGACGCCTGATCAGCCGCACTTGCCAGCTGGTCTGCGAGAATAATAAGAACAATGGAGGGTGGTATGATCTGTCCCAGCGTGCCGCTGGCGGCAATTGTGCCGCTTGCCAGTGAAGAAGAGTAATTGTTTCGCAGCATTGCAGGCAGCGAGATCAGGCCCATTGCGACAACGGTTGCCCCGACAATGCCGGTCGTGGCTGCCAGCAGAGCGCCAACAAACACGACTGATATTCCAAGTCCCCCGGGCACAGGTCCAAATAGTCGCGCCATGGTTACCAGAAGATCTTCGGCTATCTTTGATTTCTGGAGCATAATTCCCATAAAGATAAACAGCGGAATTGCAATTAGCGTGTCTCGCTCCACTTCCCAGTAGACTCCGCGCAGATTTGTAACACCTGCGGTAAGCCACTGGCCTGGCCCTCCCGAATGAAAATAGGCGTCAACGTTGTCAGCGAAAATGTAACCGGCGCCCGCGGCGGCTACTATCGAGATAATGGCCGAACCGGGCAGGGCAAAAGCGACTGGATATCCCGAACCCAGGGCAAGTGCCATTGTAAGGATTAATATCGCAAGAAAAAACAGTTCCATGATTTTCGCCTCAATGTGATATGGCCGCGAATTCGCGCTTGCCGGGCTCGCTGCGCATGTCCGCAACTGCCTCAAACAAATAGCTGATAAATTGGATTAGCATGGTGATGGCGAAAATCGCCAGAAATGCCGCCATTTGATATTTTATGAACATGCCTGCCGTGCCGCTTTGACTGACCTCGAAATTAAACACCGGTGAATTTACTATCGCCTGTTTGGAACCCATGCCGATTAAAATGATTGTCCAGGAGGTTGTCATTCCAAGCAATATTGTGCCAATTGCGTTTATTCGACCCTTTACACTGTTTTTGAAGCCGGCATAGAAAACGTCAACTCGCACATGTCCCTCTTCCATAAGAGTGTAGGCGGAAGAGAAGAGAAAAAGCGCTGCGTACCAGTATCTAACCAAATCGCCCATTAGCGCCTGTTCATAGGAAAAGACAAACCTTGAAAACACTATCAGCAGCTCGGCGGCAACAATGAGCAGTGCAAGCCAGCAAAAGCCAAGAGTGCGACTAAACAGGGCTGCTGAAAATCCGGCGACCATGAGAGGAAAGTGAATCCAGGGTCCGATAAAATGAGACCTCGTCATGTCTCTTGCAATTTGATCGGAGAAGATATTGTCAAGCAATCCCTCCACACGCAAAAAGGCGATTATTGAATCGGCTATGCCGGTAAAAAGGACGGCGAAAAAACAGCCTCTGATAAGCCAGGCGTTAAAATCCGAAATAATTCGAGCGTCCTGACGCAAAGATCTGTGGGGAGTTCGCAAAACCCAGTAGCTGGATAACAGGATCAATATGGCATATATTGCCGCAATTGCCATTGAATCCGCATTCCATTCCGCAAGTTCGCCAAGCCCCCGAAACTCCCAGCCGATGACAAGGACATTGCTTATCATAAAGGCCGTCAATACCGAGAGCATGCCCCATCCAAACAACCGCGTAGCCGGTGCCGGTGCGCCGACAAGCGGAACCTCCCGATGTGTGTTTTCATTGTTCATGAATTTTTCCCATATGCCTCAATTGCCTCAATGGAATTTTGGTTTGTCGGGCACTATATCTTAAATCGCCGCAAATGTGACGGAGCCAGCAAAGGCGATGGCTCCGCCGCGTGCTTCATGGTCGTGAAATCAGATCAGACCAAGAATTCTGTTGCGCTGATTGGAGAATTCGACTTCCGCCGCGGCACGCCAGGAACCGATTTCACGAAGCGCGTTTTGGAAGTGATCATTGATTTCCTTGGCAAGTTCGGAATGGTCGCGGGTTTCCTCGAAAACCTCCTCGGCGGCTTCGCCAAACGCATCCCAGACGTCTTCATTAAATGAGCGAGCCTTGACTCCATGGTCATTGATGAGACGCGCAAGATATTCACCGTTTTTGGCGGATGCCTCCTCAGGTTGCGCGGCATGCTCCTCGTTGCAGCATGCCGTTATGACATGCCTCTCGTAGTCGCTTAATTCTCCCCACCAGGAGGCGTTCATTCCAAATGACAAACCGCCACCGGGTTCGTGCATGCCGCCGGTATAGTAAAACTGGGCGGCTTCATAAAACTTCATGAAGTAGTCATTGAAAGGTCCCACCCATTCAGTGGCCTCCACAGCGCCCGACACGAGGTTTTCGTAGATTTGACCACCTGGAAGCGCAACTGTCGAAACTCCGAGTTTTGACATCACATTGCCTCCGAGACCGGGGATGCGCATTTTAAGTCCCTGCAGATCGTCCGGGGAGTTGATTTCCTTGTTGAACCATCCGCCGGCCTGGGCGCCCGTTGCGCCGCATGCAAGAGGCTTCAATCCAAAATCTCCTGAAATCTTGTCCCACAATTCCTGTCCGCCGCCAAATTTAATCCAGGCGTTCCATTCAGGTGTTGTCATGCCAAATGGGACTGATGTGAAGTATGCGAAGCCCGGATGCTTGCCGACCCAGTAGTAATCGGCTGCAATGTAGGCGTTGCTGTTGCCGCCTGCGACTTCATCGAACACGTCGAATGCGCCAACGCGTTCGCCCGCTGCAAAATATTCGGTTTGTATAGCGCCATTTGATACTTCAATTATGCGTTGCGCAAGTCTTTGCGCACTTACTCCAAGCCCGGGAAAGTCCCTTGGCCATGTTGAAACAATGGTAAGTTCACGGGCGTTTTGCGCATTTACCATTGGAGCGGCAAGAGCGGTTCCTACTGTTCCCAAGGCTGTGGCTTTAAGAAATTTACGACGTTGCATACTTGGTTTCCTCTCGCATTTGTTGAGTTGAATGCATGGACTCTTGGTGTTTCACGGCATTAAGCGGTAAACGCCCACGCATTTAATTGTTGAGGCTAATGTTATGAAACTCCCCATGTCAAGCCATGGATTTGCCATAATTCCTGCAAACCGATTCGGAGTAATGTGAAATTTTCAGGGCATCAATGAAAACGGTGTCGGAAAACGCGTGATTTCACGTCGAGGTTGGCGTCATCTGGTAATTGGGCCGTCTCTTCAAATTTAGATGTCCTGACATCGGGATTGTGATCTGGCGGCCGGATTGCGCTTTTTTATCAGATCAAGGGTTTCTCGCCTGTTTCGGCGAGGCAATCGAGCGCATTGGAGTGCTTCAAAAGCAAATCGTCAAACGCCTTGATGCGGAGCGGCGGAGCGGAAAGGAGCGCTCCGATGGACGGCAGGGAGCCTGAAGTCTCGATTGCCAACATCGATGATGCAAGCGGATCCGTCACGGCGGCGCGGCTTGCGCAAATCACCCGCCCCAATTCAACATCACCCTTCGCCAATCATTGAAAAACCGCACCGCGCGCGGGGCGACCTATCCGCTGTTCGGCAAGAGGCGCTCACATTCGTAAAAACCGCACCGCGCGCGGGGCGACCGCCCTGCCATCGCTCATGCGCGCCGGCAACCCCCAAATCGTCCCATACGGACAAATCGGCAAAAAAAACCGCTGGCGGGAATTAACTGGCGGCAGCTATCAATTCTTCAACTATTTTGGCAAATCCACCATGTTGGAAAGTCGGCATGAAATTGATGCGCAGGCCGACTTGTGATTTTGCGGATAATATTGCTCCTCGTCCGCAAGAACGCTCCATTCTCCTTTGTGGAAAATTTCAAGCCCCGTAAAAGACGACTTATACCCCATTTTTTGAGTTCCCGGCACCCAGTATCCCAAATATACACATTTAAGGGCCACTTCTCGAGCCAGTTGCACATGATCCAGAATAATATGCGATCCAAGAGACTGCTTCGGAAGATCGGGGCGGAAAAATGAATAGACCAGGCTAACGCCATCTTCGATAAAATCCGTAAGGCATGCGGCAGCGAGTTTATTGCTTTCGGCATCTCTATATTCAACCACTCTTGTAAAAACCGAGGTTTCTTCTATCATGGATGCAAAATCATGCATTTCCATCTCGGTCATGTCCCCATCGGAATGTCTGGCTTGCAGATAGCTTTTAAAAAGGTGGTATTGTTCCTCGGTTGCCCAGGGCGAGCGTATTTTCCGAGTTAGGAATTTGTTTCTTTTAAGCGTGCGCTTCTGGGTTTTTGACGGGATGAAATCTTCAGCATTAATACGCACCGGAAAGCACGCGATGCAATTCTTGCAGGCTGGTCGATATAAAATGTTTTGCGATCTTCTGAAACCCTGGAGCGCAAGCGAATTGTGCATTGCCTGCGCATTGCCGGCATTCAAGCTTGTAAACAATTTTCGCTCCATGCGGTCCGGCAAATACGGGCAGGGCATGGGAGAGGTCAAATAAAATTGAGAGGCGATTGTCTTGTTGTGGCGCATTCTGTGTTACGTGTCATCTTTTTGCTACCCTTTAACTATAGCAACTGTGGAAAATGAGGCAAATATCAATCTGGCCGCCATCCCGAAATTGCAAAAAAGATCGGGACAATTTTGTCCCGATTATGTTTCAAACGGCGAGTTTTCGAATTCCGCCGGGAATTATTTGTCTTCCCTTGCATCGCCTTCGTAGTCGGATCTTGCCCTATCGTCCATAAACTGATCGAACTCGGCCTTGTCCTTTGCCTCTCGCAGCCTTTGAAGGAAGGCCTCGAAACTTTGCTGTTCTCTTTCAAGCCTGTCCAGCGTTTCCGACTTGTATTTGTCAAATGCGGCATTGCCTGTCGACCCATTGACCATCATCATGGTTTTCCTGTCAATGCCATGATTTGCCCGAAGTTTGAATTTGCCTTTCATGATCATGAAAAGCAGCAGCGCAAGCCCAATTGGCCAGAATAAAACGAAACACAGCACCATTAATGTAATCCAGGAAGCTTTTCCCCAGCCGTCCATCCAGTTTTCAAAGCGAAGGAAAAATCCCGGGTATTTTGCCTGGTGGTTTGCGGTAGCAACGTTGGTCATGAATTTACCTTTCCGATTTTGGCGTTGACCCAATGTGAAAGTCTTTCACATTGTGGATTCATATGGGAACATCTGCAAAATTGCGCAAGGGTTAATGTGAATAATTTTAACATGGTTAAGGTAACTTTCTGTAAATATTGAATTTAATAAAGTGGTTATATTAAAAATGTCTTCAAGGGAAAATATGGCTTTAAATATGGTTGTCCGAATTGAAGTTTGATTGTTGACCGGGCAAGCCAAGATTGTAACATTGTGATTATGACATTGATAGGCAAAATAAACCGCGTTCCGCAGCCGTACAACGGCGCAAGAGGCGCGGAAGCTCGTGCCATGTATGTTGGACTGCCCGGGGATATTGGAGAGCTTATTGAAGGGGCCGCGGGCTGCAGCCCGTATTTGCATTCGCTCCTGATTTCCGAAAGGGATTGGCTTTGCAGTGGAATAGAGAACCCCGAGTCCGCTTTAACCATTGACGTGCCGGATGAAAACATCGGCGCCAGATTAAGACATGCGAAGCGGCGCATGGCATTGATCACGGCGCTGGCCGACCTTGGCGGTGCGTGGCCGCTGGAAAAAGTAACCGCTGCGCTTACTTCATTTGCGGACAATGCCGTATCCGTCGCGCTTCGCAATTCACTTTCGGGCGAGTTGAGAAAACTGCCCGGGATGGAGAAGAACGACCTTGCCGACGCATGCGGAATGATCGTGGTTGCAATGGGAAAGATGGGGGCGGGCGAAATGAACTACAGCTCCGACATCGATCTTGTCTGTCTTCATGACCAGTCTCGTTTTGCCGATGTCAACCATGAATCGGCCCGCTTGGGCTTCATACGGGCAACGCGATCCATGGTTTCGCTGCTAAACGCCAAAACTTCCGAGGGATATGTTTTTCGAACAGACCTTCGTTTGAGACCGGATCCGGCGGTTATGCCGGTTTGCATTTCAATGTCGGCGGCATTGGGATATTACGAGAGCATTGGCCGCAACTGGGAGCGTGCGGCATACATTAAGGCGCGAATTTGCGCAGGCGACTTTAATGCCGGAAAAAGATATTTGGAGTCTCTGTCTCCATTTATATGGCGCAGGTATCTCGATTACGCGGCGATGGAAGATATCCGCAACATGCGCTTGCTGATTCGCAATCAGAAGGAATATGTTCGAAAGCCGTCATTGCATGGGCATGATATGAAACTTGGTCGGGGAGGCATTCGCGAAATTGAGTTTTTTACCCAGGCATTGCAGCTTATTTGCGGCGGTCGAGATCCAGACTTGCGCGTGGCCGGCACAGTCCGCGGGCTTGAAAAACTTGCATTGAAGGGAGTTGTTCCAGAGAAAACCGCTTTAGCGCTTATCGGTCACTACAGGTTTTATCGCGAGGTGGAGCATCGCCTGCAAATGCTGCATGATCAGCAGACCCATGCATTGCCATCATCCGATGAGGGGTTCGATTGTCTGGCCGCGTTTATGGGCAGGGACATCGCTGGATTGAAGGAAGAACTGAAGAGCAGAATTGAAGATGTAAACAGAATTACTGAAGATTTTTTCTCGATTGCAAAAAACGAGGGGAGAAATCATGTTCCGGAGGGTTTCAATGAAGATGTGGTTGCGCGCTGGCGTGGATATCCCGCATTGAGGAGTGCCCGAGCGGTTCAGATATTCAGCCGCCTTAAACCTGAAATACTTGCGCGTCTGGCCAAATCGGCAAACCCAAACGAGGCATTGCTGGCATTTGACGGCTTTTTGATGGGGTTGCCGGCGGGTGTCCAGGTTTTTTCTCTTTTTGAGGCTAGGCCGCAACTTGTCGATCTGCTGGTTGACATAGCGGGCACAAGCCCTTCGCTTGCGGCATACCTTTCCAAAAATGCCGGTGTTTTCGATGCTGTAATTGACGGGAATTTTTTTGCGGAGTGGCCCGGGCGCAAGGCACTGGGAGATGGGTTGGGAAAAAAACTGGCCAGTGAAACGCAATACGAGCACAAGCTGGATGTTGCCAGAAAATGGCGAAAGGAGTGGCATTTCCGAATAGGGGTGCATCATCTTCGAGGTCTTGTCAATGTGGATGTGGCGGCAAACCAGTACTCGGATTTGGCCATGTCAATTATCGACGCATTGTGGCCCGCGGTAATTGAACAGTTTTCCATCAGGCACGGTCCGCCGCCCGGTCGCGGCGCCGTGGTCCTGGGCATGGGATCTTTAGGTGCGGGGCGGCTGAATGCCGTTTCTGACATGGATCTTATAATTGTTTACGATTCATGCGGACAGAGTTTTTCAGAAGGGCGCCGCCCGCTAGCTGACAGGGTGTATTATGCAAGGCTGACGCAGGCAATGATCGCGGCGCTGACGGCCCCGACCGCGGAAGGCCGACTCTATGATGTTGACATGCGGCTTCGCCCATCCGGAAACCAGGGTCCGCTGGCAACCAGTTTGACCGCTTTCAAGGAATACCAGCTAAACAATGCGTGGCCTTGGGAGCATCTGGCCATTACCCGAGCGCGCTCGATAACCGGGCCGCGGTCTTTGGTAAGTGAAATTGAACGCTTTCGGGAGTTGGTGCTAAGGGAAAAGGGAGAGCCGGACGCGCTTCTCAAGGAAGTGAATGAAATGCGCATCCGCATTGTTGAGGCAAAATCTCCGTCCGGGACACTGGATCCAAAAATCGGTCCCGGCAGGCTGCAGGAAATAGAGCTGGTTGCCCAAGCCGGGATATTGCTGCAGGGAAAATGCGCGCGTGAAATTGGCGCGGGCCTGACAGCTAGCGTCATATCGGGTTTGCTTTCCGAAAACGAGGCGCTGGTTCTAGACAGGTCATACAGTCTTTGCTGGAAAATACTTCAGGCAACCCGATTGCTCGGCGGTGACTTCACTGATCCGGATAAAATAGTCGAGGGTGCTCGCGCATTTCTGTTGCGCGAAACCGGTTTCGATACTATGGACGCGCTAGTTGGAGCGATGAACAGATATTCCAGTGAAGCTTCATCGGTAATTGACAGTGCTCTTTCAAGGCAATTCGGAGGAAATAATGAACAGTGATGCATTGGACCCAAAAGCCTTAATCCGAGAAGCCTACCGGATGGATGGAATCACTGATGGCGAATGCCGATCAATTTTTTTGGATTGGGCCTTGTCTCTGCCCGGTGAAGCCGACAGCGGGGAGATTCTAAAAAAGCTGTTTGACCAATACAATCCCGACCATCCCGGACACCCGATGACCCGGGTTATTGAGGAGGGTTTGGATGCTGTTGCAACACCGCGGAGAAAAGGGGGCTGGCGCTCGCGCGAACGAAACTAGTCGGGCCGCTTTCGAGTCGCGTCAACGCGGCGACAGGGTCCGTGAATGCGGCGCCGGATTTTTGTGCGACGAGAATAACTCTGCAAGAGCCCCACGGAGCGATTCGGCTCTTCACGCCGTGATGGGCTTTTTGCATAGCGGGCCGCAGGGCCCTGAACCCGGATCCCATTGCGGGAGTGGCGGTTGGGGAGAGAACCAATGCAATTGCAACTCGCGATGCGGTCCGCAATTCGGCACGCAGTGTCACGATATTGGAATCGCTCGCCATGTCGCAACGGGGATGCAGACGCCACAGAACTTGAGAAGTGCGGCAGGCCATATTTTACAACCATTTTTCTTCCAGATTTTCGATTGCGGCTATTCTTTTTGGAACGGTTGGATGATTCATTAGCCATGCGGGTATTTTGGAAGTGTCGGTTTTTGTTAATTCCTCAAGTTTTAAAAAAAGCGACTTTTGCGGACTTGTGCCAATTCCCGCCTTTATCAGTAAAGAGGCGGCGTATTCGTCAGCTTCATATTCGTCTTTTCGAGACATGCGCGCCATCAGCAGGCTGGTGATCGAGTCGGCGATAATTACTCCGATACCGGGCAGGAAACGCGCAAGCATAATTGCCAGTGCCGTGCGTAGCGCGTTTTGTCCTGAAAAGTCAATTAGTCGTCGGCGTGTGTGTCCAAGTGCCACATGGCCGAGTTCATGGGCTATTACGCTTGCAATCTCTTCGGCCGTTACCTCTCCATCCAGATACTTTTGAAAAAATCCGCGGGTAATGAATATCCTCCCGTCCGGGGCGGCAAGGCCATTCACGGGCTGGATTTCATATATATAGACAACAATCCTTGGCAGATCCAAAGCGGCAGCAAAACCGTCTGTCAGTTTTTTAAGCTTTGCATCCGCAAGTTCGGACGAGCGGGCGTCAAGTTCACGCCTGGTTCGCCAGGCCGAGACACGGTACATGGCAATCCCGTAGAGGGCGGCAAGCGCAATCGGCAAAAATTTCAGCATAGTTCACATATGTGGTCTGGCAGCGGGACAGGCAAGACCGGGGTGCGATTCTCGCAGGGCTCGCATTTGGATGCGAGCGCCAGAGCCTGAAACACGGCAAGGCTGAAAATTTTACAGCCGCGGATTCAATCGCGTTTTCCAGAGCAACATGATTCACTACCGGAATCCCGCATTTTATCTCTTTCGCCGCTTTTTCCGCGCAACTTTACATATTGTTCATCGTGAAACCGCGGCCTTTTTGATTTTAGGCTTTTTGCAGGTCGCCCATTGAACTAGTCAACGCTATTGTAAATGTCAATTATATAGTGGCGGAGAAAAACATGGTTTCTCGGATCATCCCTGTAAAAACCTTTGATCTGGTCATATTCGGAGGCACTGGAGATCTTGCGCGGAGGAAAATACTGCCGGGTTTGTTTCGGCGTTTCCTTTCCGGACAGATGGACTCCGAGTCAAGAATAATTGGCGTGGCGCGCCAAAATCTGGATTGTCGCGCATACCGTTCGGTCATTCGAGAGGCGATTTTGGAAAATGACTCTGGCGCAAGGGATAAAATTCAGTGTCTGGAAGCCTTCCTGACGCTTGTTAGCTATAACAGCATTGATGCGGAAAGTGAATCCGGATGGGATAATATGGCCTGTAAAATGCGCGATGGCACAATTCACGCCTATTACTTTTCAGTGGGGCCGTCGCTGTTTGACAATATTGCCGGAAGACTTCATCGGCACGGGCTGGTTCATGAAGACGTCAGGATTGTTGTCGAAAAGCCCTTTGGTCATGATTGGAAAAGCGCGTGCGCGCTAAATCGCACCTTGGCCCGGCATTTTCATGAGCATCAGATTTTCAGAATCGACCATTATCTCGGAAAGGAAACCGTCCAGAATCTTATGGCCCTGAGATTTGGAAATTTGCTGTTTGAGCCTCTCTGGAACAGCAAATACGTTGATCACATTCAGATTACCGTTGCCGAGAGCGTTGGCGTTGGAGGACGTGGTGACTATTACGACCAGACGGGTGCCATGCGGGACATGGTCCAAAACCACATCATGCAATTGCTGTGCATGATTGCGATGGAGCCGCCCGCAAAATATGATCCCAATTCAATGCGTGACGAGAAGTTGAAGGTAATCCGGTGCCTTGACCCCGTCACTCGCAATGATCTGGTAAGAGGCCAGTATGAAAAATCCGCCATTAGCGGCGGTTATCTGGATGAAGCGGGAAAATCCGGCAGCACCACGGAGAGTTTCATAGCCCTAAAGGCGCGGATAAGCAATTGGCGATGGGCCGGAACGCCCATATACATTCGAACGGGAAAGCGATTGAAAGATCGAGCCAGCGAAATAGCCGTGGTGTTCAAGCAGACCCCTCATTCAATTTTTGCCGCCGGTTCGGGACGTCACGGCAATATACTTGCAATTAAGCTGCAACCCAACGAGGGAATTGAACTTGAAGTTACCATCAAGGAGCCTGGTCCCGGGGGCATGCGTCTTATTGAAGTGCCCCTTGACATGACCTTTGCCGATGCTCTCGGACCTTCGGATATAGACAATCCGGATGCCTATGAAAGGTTGGTAATGGATGTCATCCGCGGTGACCAAACTTTATTCATGCGCGGTGATGAGGTCGAGGCTGCATGGGAATGGACGGACAAGGTGGTTTCGGAATGGGAAAATATGAATGAGAAACCATTGCCATATTCCAGTGGAAGTTCTGGTCCGGATGACTCCCTCATGCTTATGCATAGGGATGGCCGGAAATGGAGAGAGATTAGGGCATGAAATTTATTGAATATCCCGATAATGAAATAATGGCCATTGATCTGGCTCAAAAACTTGCCGAGGAGTTGAATTCGGCACTGTATGGTAAAAGCCGCGCGCTTTTTGCCGTTCCAGGAGGCGTAACGCCCGGTCCCGTTTTCGATTCTCTATGCAATGCCGACCTCGATTGGTCAAGAATTGACATTTTACTAACTGATGAACGGTGGGTTCCCGAGGCGCACGTTCGATCAAACACGCGCATGGCACGCGCTCGACTTTTGAAGGGACGAGCGGAAAAGGCAAGGTTTTTGCCGCTGTATTTAAAATCTGAAAATCCCGAGGATGTAATTGCCGAACTGGAATCAAACATGGTTTCCTCTCTTCCAATCAGTGTGCTCCTGCTGGGTATGGGAAAAGACATGCATACCGCTTCACTAATGCCGGGAGGAGACAGATTGCGCGATGCCCTTTCACCAAATGCCCCGATATTTGTTCCAATGCGGATTCGGAAGGAGAACAAGATTGATGTTCGCATTAGCCTTTCAGCTGCCGTAATGAACAATGCCATGGCAAAGCATCTGCTGATAACAGGCGTCACAAAACGCGCCAGTTTGGAGCGCGCGGCTCTACTTCCCGAAGAGCAAGCGCCGGTACGGGCAATAATGGACGGGATTACAGTACATTGGGCGCCCTAATCCGTTCAACTCTCATAAAAGGCGATAGGAAAACGGGAATATGTGGAGTGATCTCAAACAGACTTCAAGACCCCCGATATCAAGTCTTCTTGATGACGCGGGACGCGCCGCGGATTTTTCTGCAAGCGTGGACGGGATGCTGTTCGATTACTCAAAGACGTCAATGACGCATGAGGCGCGCGCGCTTCTTTTTGAACTTGCCATGTCATCCGGACTGGAAGCTCTGCGACAGGGAATGTTTAATGGGGAGGGGATTAACGCAACCGAGGGCAGAGCGGCTCTTCACACCGCACTCAGGAACACCACTCGTGAGTCGGTCATGCTGGATGGAATCAATATCATGACTGGTGTGAGAAACGAACTCGACCGGATGATCCTGTTTGCCGAAAATCTGCGGCAAGGACGGTTTCAAGGCGACAAGATAACCGATGTTGTAAACATTGGAATTGGCGGGTCGCACCTGGGGCCTGAAATGTGCTCCCTTGCCCTTGCTCCATATCATAACGGTCCGCGCTGCCACTTTGTGTCAAATGTTGACGGAGCAGACATCGGGGATTGCTTGTCACGGCTCCGTCCACGCAACACAATTGCAATAGTCGCTTCAAAGACGTTTGCCACTGCTGAAACGGTTATGAATGCAAAAGCGGCAATGGAATGGATGGCAAGTGAAGTGCAGTGTCCGGGTGAGCGCTTTGCGGCTGCAACGTCTTTCCCGGATCGGGCTATTGAATTTGGCATTGAGCCAGACAAGGTGTTCAGATTCGAAGATTGGGTTGGCGGGCGCTATTCAATCTGGGGACCGGTGGGGCTGTCTCTAATGATCGCCATCGGAGCAGACCGCTTTCGGGAGTTTCTAGAGGGCGCGGCTTCCATGGACGATAATTTTCTCAATGCGCACTGGCGGGAAAACATGCCTTTACTGCTTGCAATGACGGGATTGTGGCACCACCAGGTATGCGGTTATACGTCAAGGGCGATAATTCCATATTGCCATAGGCTTGCTCGGCTGCCCGCCTATTTTCAGCAACTGGAAATGGAAAGTAACGGCAAGGGAGTAACGCTGGATGGCCAACCCGCACAAGTCGAAACCGGCTCCATTGTCTGGGGAGAGGCGGGAACAAACGCGCAGCATTCGTTTTTTCAGTTTGTTCACCAGGGGTCTTGGGTTGTTCCATGTGAATTCATGGTTGCGGTTGAAGGCTATGAGCCGCAACTGGCAAATCATCAAAGAATGCTTGTCGCCAATTGCATCGCGCAATCTGAAGCTCTGATGCGTGGAAGGGGGCTCGGCGAAGTCAAGTCAAAGATGATTGAAGAGGGACTGCCACTTGATGAAATCGATAGACTGGCGCCCCATAGGGTGTTTCCGGGAAACCGTCCATCGACAACGCTGATTTTTGACAGATTAACACCCGGAAGGCTTGGTCAGATTATTTCTCTTTACGAACACCGCGTTTTTGCGGAGGGAGTGGTTCTGGGCATAAACTCCTTTGACCAGTGGGGCGTGGAACTTGGCAAGGAGTTGGCAATGGAAATGGATGCGATACTCTCGGACGATTCTCCAATAGAGGGAAGAGACTGTTCAACAAGACAACTTGCGAAGTTTGCAAAAACGAGGCTGGTTTCCTAACGAGGGATGTCAAAATCCGCATGCGCCAAAGTGAATCCCGAGTGCTCAAATCCGGGACTAACCGTGCAGCCGACAAGAGTCCAGTCTCCAAGCGGTCGAGCCATCTGCCAATGGTGCGGTGGTATAATGATTTGCGGCGATTGGCCCGAAAATAGATCGGCTCCAAGCATGATGTCTCTTGCCGGGCCTTTTTCATTTGGAGAAATCGACAGGACAAGAGGTTCGCCGCAGTAGAAATGCCAGATTTCCGTTGCGTCGACTTTATGCCATCTGCTGACTTCACCTTCCCGCAGCAGATAATATATGCAGGTTCCCGCCGGTCGGGCATTGGACGCGTTATGTCTCCAGGTTTCGGTGTAATGCCCGCCTTCCGGGTGCGGTTGGAGGTTTAGCTTGTCGATTATGTCCCGAGCGCGCATTGAGATGGTCCATCTTGGTTGAATGTTCGTATGATATTGCCCATGGAGCTACCTTGTTCGCCATCGCAAGTCATGGCCGGCATATTCGGCGGTGTCACCCAGCATTTCCTCAATTCGCATTAATTGATTGTATTTTGCAAGCCTGTCCGATCGTGAAAGAGATCCGGTTTTTATCTGTCCGCAATTTGTTGCAACGGCCAAATCGGCAATGGTTGCATCTTCGGTTTCGCCGGAACGATGTGACATGACGCTGGTGTAGCCTGCCCGGTGGGCCATGTTCGATGCTTCAATAGCCTCCGTTAAAGTGCCGATCTGATTGACTTTTACAAGGAGCGAGTTGGCAACGCCCTGTGCAATTCCATCTTGAAGTCTTGAGCGGCTGGTAACAAAAAGATCGTCGCCCACCAATTGAATGCTTTTCCCGATTTTTTGCGTCAGCAACCGCCATCCATGCCAGTCATCTTCGCTCATTCCGTCCTCTATCGAAAAAATGGGGTAGTTGTCGGTTAGCAAGCGCAGATATTCGGAATTCTCTTCCGGCGTCAGTTTTTTTCCTTCACCTTCATATTCATACATGCCGTCTTTGAAATATTCCGAAGCGGCGCAGTCAAGAGCCAGAACGATATCCTCATCTGGCCTGTATCCTGATTTTTCGATGCTTTTAAGTATGAAATCCAATGCCTTGGATGTTGAATTTATATTTGGAGCGAAACCGCCCTCGTCACCTACCGCGGTGGAAAGGCCTTCATCGGAAAGCTCCCGTCTGAGCGTGTGAAAAACTTCCGCCCCCATTTGCGCCGCGTGGCAAAAATTGTCTGCTCCTACAGGCATGATCATAAATTCCTGAATATCGATTGGATTGTTTGCATGGGCGCCGCCATTGATGATGTTCATCATGGGCACGGGGAGAATTCGGGCAGATGTGCCGCCGACATATCTGTAGAGAGGCAATCCGCAGGATTTTGCCGCCGCTTTTGCCACTGCCAGAGATACGCCAAGAATGGCGTTCGCGCCGAGTCGCTCCTTGCTGGCGGTACCGTCCAGCTCCATCATTTTTCGGTCTATTGCGACCTGCCCGGTTGCATTGTCATTTGCAAGCAGATCCCTTATGTCGCAATTTACGCTGTTAACCGCCGAAAGCACTCCCTTGCCATTGTAGCGGGAATTGTCGCGATCCCGCTTCTCTACTGCTTCATGGATGCCGGTTGAGGCGCCAGAGGGAACGGCCGCGCGGCCAATTATGCCGTTTTCAACGCATACATCGACTTCAAGTGTGGGGTTCCCGCGACTGTCGAGTATTTCGCGGGCGTGGATATCAATTATTCTGGTCATGCCGGTTTTACATCCAAGCTAGAGTGGTCACGCGCTTCCCATAGCATTTTTGCCATCTGCCGCAACAGACGCCCCGGAAGCGCTCAGTGTTTGCCGATTGGCACGCCATAGAGTTCAAGCCTGTGGTCCTTGAGGCGATAGCCGAGCCTTGCGGCAATTCGTTCCTGCAATTTCTCGATTTCGGGATCAACGAATTCTATCACTTCACCTGTATTGAGGTCTATGAGATGATCGTGATGATCACGTTCCGCGTCTTCATATCGCGCCCGGCCGTCTCCGAATTCAAGTTTATCCAGTATGCCGGCTTCCTCAAAGAGCTTAACCGTTCTGTATACTGTGGCAATGGAGATGCCGGAATCGCGCCTGTTGGCCCTGTTGTACAGTTCCTCCACATCTGGATGGTCGGCTGACTCCTCAAGTGCCGCGGCAATAATTCGGCGCTTGCCAGTCATTCGCAAACCTTTGGCCTCGCAGCGCTTTATTATATTTTTCTGCATATGCACCATCCATTGAAATTGTGCCGTAGATGATAAAAGCTTTTCCTGGCCGGTTCCACCAAAAACGGGATTTGACCTCAAGACCATTAAATCAAAGCCATTGCGGTTTGACTTGTCATGTCCCGCAGAATGTCCTTTGGACCACTTCATGCGGCTCGGGAGGCAATTTTAAATACTCGGCATCGGGTTGGCTTTCATATGGTCTTGAAAAGACGGACAGCAATCGCTCAAATGGTTTCAGATCGTCATAAACAGCCGATTGTATCATTAGTTCAATTCGATGATTGCGCGGCATGTATGCCGGATTGGCCTTCAGCATTGCGGATTCCGGGTCAGGCTCGGATTTAAGCCTTTGACGCCAGATGCGTTCCCATTCCCTGAACTCGTCCGGGTTTTTGAATTGTCCGGCGGCTTTTCCCTCCGCCAGCGCTCTGAATGTGTTTGTGAAGTCGGCACCGCCATTTTGCATGCGTTTTAACAGATCGCCAATAATTGCGGTATCCGCCTCCGTCGCATCGGATATGCCTATTTTTTGGCCAAAGAGCTTCAACCATTCCTTCTTTATGAGATTGGGCATTGTCTGTACCGATTTGGTGAAAATCTCAACCGCATGATCGCCATTTGGCATCAGCGCCACCAATGTCGAAGCAAATTGCGCCATGTTCCAGACAATGACATTTGGCTGGTTGCAATACGCATAGCGTCCATGGTGGTCGATTGAGCTGAATACCGTGCGCTCGTCATATTTATCCATAAAGGCGCAGGGGCCGTAATCAATCGTCTCTCCCGATATGGTGGTGTTATCGGTATTCATGACACCGTGAATAAAGCCAATTGACATCCATTTCGCAACAAGTGAGGCCTGATTGGCCATTACCGCATTCAGCAAATCAAGCGGATCGCTCGCTTGCGGATAGTGTCTTTCGACAACATGCTCAAACAGGGATTCCAGAGCGGGAACATCCCGTCTTGCCCAGAAATACTGGAATGTGCCGACACGTATGTGCGAAGAAGCGGTTCTCGCAATTACCGCGCCCGGCAAGGAGCCTTCCTCGCGATATACCGGTTCTCCGGTTGCCACTGCGGCAAGGGCCCTTGTGGTGGGAATTCCAAGAGCGTGCATTGCCTCGCTTATCACATATTCCCTCAATACGGGGCCAAGCCAGGCGCGACCATCGCCCATTCTTGAATATGGTGTGGGACCAGAGCCCTTAAGATGAATGTCGCGCCTGATTTTGGCGTGAAGGGCTTCACCGAGAAGATTGGCCCTGCCGTCGCCAAGCCGGGGGGAGAACCCGCCAAATTGATGTCCGGCATAGACCTGAGCGAGCGGTTCGGCCCCTTCTGGAATCAGGTTTCCGGAGAATATCTCGGCAAGTTCCTCATCTTTTCCATGTGCAATGCCCATCTCGCTGGCGAGTTCCGCATTGAATTTAAGCAATTCCGGCTTTTGAACCGGCGTGGGTTTCATTCGGGTGTAGAACCGGTCCGGCAATCGCGCGTATGAATTGTCAAACGGAATGGTGACTGTCATTTTATTCCCGTCATCTGCGTGAGTTTAAAATTTGACTGGCAGTTTCCATTTGTTTTCATGGTAATATCATATTTGACCCTTTATCAAGATTTCGATAACCGGATGCATGCAGTCAATGTGGTCGCCATACACGGCAACAACCGCGATGGCCAGCCGGATTTGCGGGCCCGCCGCGCAACGAACGCCTACAACCGCGCAATTTTGTCGGTCAGCAGCGTGAAAAAAGCGTTTGCATCCATGTCTCCCATAAATAGCGCGTTTGCCGGCCTGTCCGTCACTCTCCACCAATCGGCCACGGTCATGCCCATGGTCAATTCGGAAGAGGTTTCGATTTCCACGTTAACATGTCGTCCACTGAAAATATCAGGTTGCAGCAAATAGGCTATGGTGCAGGGGTCATGCAGCGGTGCGGCATTTGCGCCATACTTTTCCCTGTCAAATCTTTCAAAAAAACCGGTCATTTCCGCCACCGCCACACCGGCCTTGTTGCCAATGGAGCGGAATGCGTTGCTGCGCTTATCAGTCACCAAAGCTTTGTGAGTTACATCAAGCGGCATAACCGTGATTGGCACTCCGGATGAAAAAACCGTCTTGGCGGCATGCGGATCAACGTAAATGTTGAATTCGGCGGTGGGGGTTACGTTTCCAACTTCGAAATACGCCCCACCCATCAGCACGATCTCCTGTATTCTGCTCGCAATTTCCGGTGCGCGTTCCAATGCCGCTCCCACATTTGTCAAAGGTCCAATTGGAACCAGGGTCACGGTTTTCGGCTCCGTCTTTCGCAGCGTGTCAATGATAAAATCCACGGCATGCCCGTCTTTAAGGGGCATCACGGGTTCAGGCAGCATTGGGCCATCCAGTCCGGTTATGCCGTGCACATGCTCCGCCGTTACAAGATGGCGTTTCAGGGGCCTGTCGCAACCTGCATAAATCGGAATATTTGGCCGATTCGCCAATTCGCAAACGATCCGTGCGTTTCTTGCTGTAAGTTCCAGCGGAACGTTGCCCGCAACGCAGGTTATGTCAAGAACTTCGATTTCCCCAGGGCTTGCCAGCGCAAGGAGTATCGCCACCGCATCATCCTGTCCCGGGTCGGTGTCAACAATGATTTTTCTGGCTGCCATGAGGTCTCCGAGAGACTGGGGTTTGAGTTTTCGGCATATATTTAATGCCAGCAAAAACGCCGCCATGCAATAATTTGCAAAGGCGGCGGTAAATCTTTGTCTGCAAAGCAAAGCGGCGGCCATTCATGCTTGAGTGCCGCCGGCAATTGGTTCATTGTCTTTTGCTGAATCAAATTCTTGCTGGGGAACTCGCTATGGCCAATGACTCTCGTTCAAAAAGCTGGGGCATAAACAACGACTATTCAAAGTTGCATGATGTACTGCTGGGCAGACCGGAACACTATCGCTGGGTTGAGGCTGGACCTCTTATTGGTCGAACAATGGCAAACGCGCACATGACCGGACATCGATTCAATCTCCAACTTGCAATGAAGCAGCATGCTGAAATGGTGTCCATTTTCGAGGAAACCGGCGTTACCTGCCATTATCTTGACTCTGACGAGGTGCTTCATCGCAATTTTTTTGCGCGAGACAGTTCGGCCATGACGCCATGGGGCGCACTGATCTGCCATATGCAGCTAAAGTGCAGAAGGGCGGATTACGTCACTGCCATTAAATTTTACAATGACAACAATATTCCAATCTGGAACTACGCCACCGCGGGGCATTTTGAAGGAGGTGATTTCAATATCATTGAGCCGGGCAGGGTTCTAATTGGCCATTGCGGCGAGCGTTCAGAGAAAGAGGGCAGCGAACAGGTGGCCAATTGGATGAGGCGGGAAGGATGGGAAGCCGTCGTTGCGCCAATTAGCCGGGAATTTGTGCATATGGACGGTCTCATTGTGCCACTTGCGGAAAAACTGGTTGTGGCTTGCGTGGATGCGATGGAACCATGGCTTGTCGAAGTCTTAAAGGGCTGGCGCATTGAGATTGTGGAAGTTGGCTACCGGGAGGCCTCCAATCTCGGTGTAAATCTGGTGGCTTTGGGCGATGGCAAGGTCTTGTCGATGGCGGGAGCAACAAAGCTAAATGAGAAAATGCGCGCTCTGGGGTTTGAGGTTTACGATCCCGACATGTCCATGTTCACCCTTGGCGGTGGGGGCGTGCATTGCCTGTCTCAAGCGCTTTATCGCGATGAAGCCTAGAGGAATTATTCGGCGTTTTCGGAATGGTATGCAAAACCGGACATTAAAACAGACTGTTGCGGCTGATACTTAATGTCTCTGTTTTGGCGGCGCAAATGAGGTTCAAGTAGTGCGGGCATCCGGCAACTTCACCGCGGCAATGCTTGCAATGGCTTCCACCGCGCTGCTGAGTTTTATAGACAATTTCATTGTCGTTGTTCTTGAAACGCATGGGCTTTGGCAGTTTCATCTGGTGCGCTCTTTAATCGCAATGCCTTTGATCGCATTCATGGCATTAATGTTCAAGCAGCGAATTCGACCGGTAAATTTGAAGTTGCTGAGTGCTCGAAGCGCATTTGTGTCGATGGGGTTGCTTGTATATTTTCTGTCACTGGCAACAATGCCGGTGGCTCAGGCGGGAGCCGGGCTGTTTTCGGCGCCAATTTGGGTGCTGGTCATGTCGGCAATTTTATTTCGGCATCGCATTGCGTTTCCGCAGGTGGCCGTCGTGTTGGCCGGATTTGCCGGTGTGATTATGGTCTTGCAGCCGAACATGCACGGGATGAGCATTTGGTCGCTGCTGCCGCTGCTTTCCGGCGCATTCTACGGCTTGGGAATGATGCTTACCCGTTATTGGTGCAGTGGCGAATCTGTCGTTTCTCTGGTTTTGGGCGTGTTTTCGGCATTGGGAATCGCGGGTTTTGCTTTCATGATGGCGGCGGAATTGTCTCTGATTCCCGGGTCATGGCATTTAATGTCTCGAGGGTGGATTCCGGTTTCGGGCACTTTTTTGTGGCTGACGCTTCTTCAGGCGCTTGTCTCGATCGCGGCCGTATCGCTAATAGCGCAAGCCTACAGGATTGGGACTCCATCATTCGTGGCCGTGTTTGAGTACTCGTTTCTGGTTTTTGCCAGCTTGTGGACATTTCTGCTGTGGGGTAGGGGAATGGACCTTTTAAGCGTATTTGGAATTGCCGTTATAATTGCGACGGGCGTGGCAATGATGGTGTTTGACGGGGACGCGCGCGATAGACATTGAAAGAAGCTTTGAACGAGTTTTCCGCCGCTGTTGAAATGACTTATTTGCGCCGGTTCAGGAAGCGCATTGCATTTTTATCTGGCTCGCCGCCTGTACCTTTTGACAAAACAGACAGCAAAAGCCCCTGAACTTCCGCCTTTCTCTCTCGCGCGGTTCAAAACCGGGGACTACCGCATCAGACTGAAGTCGCCATACCCAGCAATGCAATGATTTTGGAGCGTCGGCAACACTGGCAATTGGCGCGGCGGGCGGTCAAAAAGCCAAGACTTGGTCCACGATCAGGTCATGGCGCTTGAATGCCAGGGTCCGAAGTGTGCGCCGAAAATGGATTAAACAGGATCAAAGTCATAAAACCAGTCATTCCCGCCAACTCCTGTTTTTGGCAAAACATCCCTTCTTCCATTAAAAAACCTTTCGGAAGAGCAACTTGCAAAATTATGATGTCGAGTGAATTTATTGCCCAAATCGGGCATTTTTTTGGGAATTATATACTTGACCGAGACTTGCCCCGGATATTGACTTGCTTGACCTT
>JAPOTF010000144.1 GCA_026709325.1 Roseovarius sp. | reverse complement strand
GGACACCGGGCGGCGGTGACGCATGTCCGGAATCCGGCGAATCGGCACGAAAACGGCCTGAAATCGCTAAAACCGGCCTCAGGCCCTTGAATTTGCCTTTCCACTGCCTACATCTCACATGCGAAAAGCCGTTTTTCCATGACATTCCCCCATAATTTTGCAAGAGGCTCAGAGGTGAACGCATTAATGATCGCTTGAAGGCGAAAGTTCAGGATTTGCGATTTTAACCTTCTTGTGGGTATGAGATGAATTTTTGGACAGGCAGTCGGTTGCATATTTTTTTGCGAATGGTATCGAAAGAGTTGCGAATTAGGAAAGTGCGCGACATTTTAAAATGGAGGTGCGCATGATGGATCAATTTATCATGAATGAACAATATACTGACAATCATCTTCGAGGTTTGCTTAATCGGGCAAAGCGAATCGCCATGGTGGGCGTGTCGGCAAATGAAGTGCGACCAAGTTATTTTGTTGCGAGGTATCTCTATCTGAAAGGGTTTGATGTTGTTCCAGTGAACCCGGTTTATGCCGGTGAAGTCATATTTGGCAGGCAAGTGATGGCCTCACTCGGCGATATAAAAACCGATGTGGACATGGTCGACATCTTTCGCCGTTCGGAGCATGTCCCTGAAATAGTGGATGATGCTTTGAACATGTTTTCATCGCTTCAAACAATATGGATGCAGATAGGGGTCTGGAATCAGGAGGTCGCGGCCAAGGCAAGAAAGCGGGGCGTGGATGTGGTGATGAACCGGTGTCCAAAAATTGAATACCAGCGCTTGTTCGGAGAACTCAGGATGGGCGGTTTCAACACTGGAGTGATTTCATCAAAACTGTAAAATGGACATTTGTTCTCATGGATGCCAAATTGTAATGGGAGCAGGCATTATATTTGTACAAACAACCCAATAAAGACGCATTTTCGAATTAATTTGTCAACATTTTGTATTTTGGATAGACTATGTGAAGTCGTAGTGATTGCAGAATGATACCAAAATGATTCAAGCCATGAAATCAAACATAAAAATCAATAAGTGTGTTTCGGTAACGCTTGGAATCCTTGTGCAAATTTTCAAGCAAATCGACACGCCACTTAATCAGGAGAATGCGCAGGTCTCTCGCAACCACTGGATCATTGAGTCGTATATAGAGAAGTTTAGACGAACCGACGCCGGAGACATGTCAAATGGCGCGCGGTGATCTTCTGATAAGTCTTGTTAGAGCAAGCGTGGCAGGTGACAAGAACGCGGTGCGTTCAGCGGTTGAGACCATTATAGCCGACGAGAAGAATAAGCAGCACATGATTATGGCGGACAGACTCACCCGAGCGATGCAGGCCAACGGGAACGGAATAAATAGGCATCCATTGGTATCGGAAAATTCGCACAAGGGGCGAGAATTCATTGCCGAGATCACACCAAGGCGAGAGCTTTGCGATATGGTTCTATCCGAAACATGTCGCGTGGCTGTGAGTCAACTGATAGAGGAACAACGACGGTCTAGCCTGCTACACGCGCACAATCTCAATCCGCGGCATCGTCTTCTTCTTGTTGGGCCACCTGGAAACGGCAAGACCTCGCTGGCCGAATCAATTGCCGAATCATTGGTCGTGCCGTTCTTTGTGGTTCGCTACGATGCGATGATCGGTAGCTATTTAGGCGAAACCGCCAGTCGCCTAAAACGCGTCTTTGAATATGTTCGTACAACACCATGTGTACTGTTTTTTGATGAATTCGACGCAATAGGTAAAGAACGTGGCGATATTCATGAAACTGGAGAAATAAAACGTGTTGTAACATCGTTGTTGATGCAAGTTGATGACCTGCCGAGCTATACGGTTGTCATCGCCGCAACAAATCATTCCGAACTTTTGGACCGTGCGGTTTGGCGTCGATTCCAACTTCGTCTGGAGTTGCCCGCACCGGGAAAGAAGGAATTAACGGAATATTTTAACAGATTTTTGACATCATTCGATCAGAATACAAGCACTAAGGCTTCATACATTAGTAGACGTCTCGGCGCAATTAGCTATGCCGAAGCGGAGGAATTCATACTAGACGTGCGTCGCCGAGATGTGATGACAATGAAGGAAATACCCTTGAAGAAAACCATAGAAGAACAACTGAAGTTTTGGCAGAAGCGGGTGCATCCAATCCATTCTCACGATGCGGAGCAATCGTTGTCCGATGGCTGACCGCCCTATTCTGGCGATGCCGCACCCGGAAAGGCGACAACCCACGGTGGGTCAGCCTCCAAGGGAAAGAATCTCTGTAGTTGATGCAGCCCGCCAAGCCATCAGGTTCGGCCCTAAATTTGAGCGGTTGGAAAAAGTGCTCAGTACCCCGGACCTGCTCGGAGAACTTCGTGATGATCCCTCTGCAATAATACCCGAACGTGCGCTTGTTTTTGAGGTCGCCAGCGAAATTGCCGACTTCAACCGCGCGGTGCGCGGAGTGCCAAGTCTTGAATTTCTTGGGGAGGGCGAAGGTCAAACCGCACCTAACGAAGATTTTTATATGCTGGATAATCATGGTACTCGCATAGACGACAAAATTGTTCCACTTAGATTTTATTTTACACTCCCAGACCAAACTGCACTCAGAGAGTTGGTGAGTCTTTGGCGACGATTCCAACACGGTGAAGAACTTGGATATGGTCGTACCGCATGGTGTAAGGTTTTTGGTCATCTCTCAGATGTAAGGCCGTGGGGACCGCAAGATCGCCTTACTGCTGAAGCGGTTGAGGATTGGCGGGAACGGCTGCAATTTAACCCTGA
>JAPOTF010000122.1 GCA_026709325.1 Roseovarius sp. | reverse complement strand
TATCAAGTATCTCTTCAACTTGCGCGCGCTCCGTCCGGAAGCCGTTTACCGGATGGCAGTCATCGGCATATCCAAATGATATGGCGCAGAGGACCGTCCTGTTGTCGGGAAGGCTGAAATGCTCGCGAACAACTTCCGGATATGCCGCAATGGAGGCTTGCGCTATTGTTGCGACTCCAACTGCGGTTGCCGCAAGCATGAACGCGGTGACAAACCCGCCTGTATCCATGGCACCGTATGAACCAAGTTCCTTTTCGGAATGAACAATCGCAACATGTGGCGCGCCAAACAGATGCATGTTTTTCATCGACTGCTCCGCTCTGGCTACATAATCCCCTCGCTCTATGCCGACCGCGTCATATAACTGATATCCGCATGCGCGGCGTCTTTCTCCATAGACCCCGGGGTAGCTCGCCGGCCATTTCATGTCGGGATTTGGATTGTCTCTGGATGCCGCTTCAAGCAACGCGGTTCTGAAACTTTCCGTTGCCTCGCCTCGAGTTGCAACCACCTGCCATGGTTGCGCATTGCACCAACTGGGCGCATTACAGGCGAGCTGCAATATCAGTTCAATGATTTCCTGCGGAACCGGGTCGGGGCGGAAAGCCCTGCACGAATACCGCTTTTTCAGGACAGCCTTCAGGATTTCAGCACTTTTGCCGTTTTCGGCGTCAGGGCCAACAGCATCATCGATATTGCTCACAGCGGATCTCCACGCTTTCATTTTTCGCAGCTTGCGCAATTTCACCATCATTCGGGAGCCCGTGTCTGGCAACCGAAACAAAAATCAAGTTCAGCCAGCCGCATCCATATTCCACCAATATGTCCCTAAACCAGATCATTGCCTTTCATTTAAATTCGCCCGCGATTTAACAAGAGGTCATTCATCCCGCAAGGCCCGCGATTAAAGTATATCCAGCGAAGATAATTTTCACCCGCATGTGCCGCGCTCATGTATTTCACCATTGCGCAGGACTTTCCCACGCTGGATTTGATTTCCGCGCCCTCTGGCGCCCATTTGGCGGTTTTACCGGCTGCGAATTTGTTCGCGCAACGCCTTCCCCTGTACGGTCTTTCGGCACCGGGTGACTCGCATTCGATGTTGTCCCCGAGGGACATCCGCTGGTGCGGAGCCATTTTGCGGTCTCGCGTTTTTGTGAAGGGTATAGCGATTATGGTCTCAATTCGCCACATCCATCCACCAGGCGGGAGACGAAGATCAAGATCGGGATGCCGTGGCTTGTCCGGAAACGCGGCTGCATTGACCTATTCGGCCAGACTCGCCTCGATCCGGTCAACCGTGGCTTTGATTTCGGACTGAGTCGACTTAATTTCGAATTGATTCGACTTAATTTCAGATTGAGTCGCCCTCATTTCGGATTGAGTCGCCCTCATTTCGGACTGAGTCGACTTAATTTCGTAGACTTGAACGGCAAGCCAGGCAATTATGCCGATTAGCAAGGCGCTCGCGATTGTGGTAATGCCGGCAAAGATCCAGCCAATAAACTTTGCAAAGAAACGAGTGCTTTCGATTTGCGTTTCCATTCTCGCAAGGCGAACTTCGAAATTCCGCCCGTTTGCCACCGTGTCGCTCATCGCCATCCCTCTTTCGGGCTTTTACATTTCCGATCACAAGTCGTTCGCATTATCAATTGTTTTTTTATGCTTCTTTAAGTCGGGATGCAACTGCCATTTCTCATGGCCCAGTGATTCCCGCCAGCTTTTCTTTTTCGCAAGCCATGCCTTTCTCCATGAAAAAACTGATATTAAATGATTTTTTGCCGCACAGGTCCAAAAATTCCTGCAAAACCGCATAAAAAGCCTACGAAAACTTTTTTAAAAAATCTCGCAACCCATTGAAATAATTTAATGAATTAGGGGAAATTACCGCGCATCCCATCACCTCTCTTGACGCCGAAGCCGCGTCGCCGGAACGGCTGCCGAAGCTGAACCGCGGCCACCGGGCCGGCCTCAACAAGATCGCTCCGGCGGTGATTTTCGCCAACCGCCGCAAGACCGAAAGCCTTGCCGAAACGCGGCGCCGGTTCCAGCTCGACAAAGGCGACGCCATCAGGGCCGCGATGCGGCCCTGACCTGCAGACGCACCGCGTTTCCTTCACTGCGGCAATGCGAGGCGCACAGGCGATCGCGCCACCCGAACATCCCCAAAGACAACATCGGGCGCGAATCGGCCAAGGCCGAAAAAGCCGAAAACCGCCAAAAACCGAACGGCAATCGAACGGCAATCGAACGCTTCAGCAAAAACATGCCCGCAGAGGCAGCGTGGGAAAGTCCTGCACCATTGCGGTTGCCGTGCATTTGCAATTTGAGATTTCATTAATAATGGATATGCGCCGAACGCGCGGCGTCAAAACCGGAATGCGCACGTCATTGAAAATCCCGGCACCGAAAAACCATTCTGCCATCCACTTGCGCTGGCATGTGGTCGTTTTGTCAACTTCAAGTTCCCGATTTTCGGGAAATTTTGGAAACGCTCTCATTCTCCCTATTTCCATATCAGCACGTGTTTTCATAAATTTCAGGAGTCAAAAGTGAACCGATACGACCAATACCGAATGCAAATTGCCAGACAGCGGCTGATTGCGCTGATGATGCTTGGCTGTATGGCATTGGCACTGCCGGACTACGGGCTGGCGCAAAGTTTTGGTACCAACAGCCAGATTTTAAACGACTCCTGCCGAATGCTCGTACTTATCAAGGACTGGCTATTTGGCGTTGTCTACATACTTGGCGCCATCGGGCTTGTTCTTATTGCCATCACGGCGTTTTTGGGAAGGTTTAAATTCTCCCACCTTATAGCTCTTGGTGGCGGGCTGTTCATTGTTGCCGCGGCAGACATGCTTATTGGATTTATAACCGGCGGAAACAGCCAGAACTGCATCGCGTAAGAAAGTCCGGCCATCAAATCCGGTCCGCAGCGCCAATGGCCAACAATCGCGAATTGCAGCCATGGGAAACCGCGCATTCCGATATATCGTCATCCGAGCGCATTGACAGATGCCGAAATGCCGGGTGCGGAAAGAGATCATTAGAGGGGGAATTTGCATGCATGATTTGAAATCTCAGATTTACATGGTTGTTGCAATGCCCATGCAGTTCCTGTGGGCACCCTTCGAAATGGCAATAGTCAACATTGCCGTTTCCCTTGCAGTCATGATGGCATGCATAGGATTTTTTGGCATTACTCCGCTTGCGGCAATGGCGCCTCTTGTTGTCGGGCACGCCGTTTTGATCTACGCGGGCACAAGAAATCCGCATCTTGCAGCCACATTGCGCGCGGCCGGAAAATTCCACTCGCGGCGCCTTAACATCTCGCGCGTCCAATGCGGCGCAAAATTTGTTCCATGAAATCTCCCATGATCAATCTCGGTCCCGAACTTGAGTTTGCGGGCGGCCCGGCAATCGCCGCAATGGCGGGAATTGCGCTTGCATCCACAATCGCCGCCATTGGCGGGCTGGCACTTGTTCCGACAATAATGCGGGGCATTCTTCCATCACCGCGGGAGTCCCATCTGTCCGACTTCCTGCCGTTCGAGTCCATCGGTCGCGACGGCAGAACGGTGCTGCTCAGAGATGGCGGCAATGCAAGGTACTATATTGCGGGCGGGCTTGATCAGACTTTTGCCGATACAGGTGAGGGGATTAGGGTTGCCAAATTGCGAATGGAATTTCTCAACGCCCTTTCAGAGCTTGACGTCACCGTACGCATTTTCACGCTTCGGCGAAAAATCTCGGCCGATCGCGATGACATCTACCACAATCCCATCGCGAGCGAAATTGCGCGAAAATGGAACGAGCGTTTCAGGGAATCCCACTGCACCATAAATGTCATAGCGCTCAGTGGCAAATCCGCCCAAAAACTTGAAGAATCCGAGCAGGCTCTGGAATCAACTCTCTCCATCTACAACATTCGCAATCTAACGCAAGATCCGAATGGCAACCCGCAACGCATGACTTTGGGCGGATTCCTTGGCTCTCAGGTCTCGCCAACTTCAATGCCGGCACCTGCGGGAACCGGCGACAATCTTTCCGACGCTCTTGCGGGGGACGTAGTCTGGTTTCGGCCTGACGGGATCATTGAATTCACTTCCGGAGAACTGAAGACCTACGCGATGGCCATAGGTCTTAAAAGGATTGGCGACGATATGAGCGCCGCAATGTCCACTGAACTGGCATCACTGCCGGTGGAGATGTCGATTTCCCGATATGTCAAGCCCATGGGAAAAGCCGAGGCCATGCTTAAACTCGAACAGCACGCCCGCCTTGCGAGCACATCCAGTTTCAGTCCCATTTCCACGTTGCAGTCGTTTGCCGAGGCGCAGCACATGGCTGAGGGCAGCGACGATTCCAAGTCGGCGCTTTGCGCCTATTCCCAGACAATTTTCATATATGCCGATGGCATTGAAACGTTGCTTGCACATGAAAAACGCGTCCGCCAGGTTCTTTCCGCCAACGGCGCGACGGCAGCTCGGGAAACTGGAGCCAGTCAGGCCTCATGGTTTCTGCAGTTTCCCACTTTTGATCTTCTGCCGCGTCCATACAGGCTGTTCACTTTCAACATAGCTTTCGACTTCACTCTCGACAAACCCGCCATGGGTCTTGATCATTGCGACTGGGGTGAGGGTCCGATTGCGAATTTCACGACATTGTCGAACACGGTTTACCAGCATCAGTTTCATGTCAGCGGAGAGAATGCGGCTCTTGGCCACGGCGTGGCAATTGCCCCTTCGGGATCGGGAAAGACTCTGTTGATGGAGTTTCTTTCAATGATGGCGTCTCGCCACCGGAATCTCAGGCATTTCTTTTTCGACAGATATCACGGAACGGCCATCTACAACCTCGCCATGGGCGGAAAATACCTTTCTCTCAACTCCGACCCGCTGCCTTTCGCGGCAACCGGCGGGATGAATCCATTCGATTGCGAAGACAGCGAGGAAAACCGCGCTTTTCTGAAGCTTTGGCTTTCGTCAATTTCCGGCTGCGACGAGCACGGCGACATCGTCGAAATTTCCGATGCGGTCGATATGGCCTTTGATGAGCTTCAAAGAGGGGAGCGTTCGCTGTCGTCCATTCACGAAGCGGCATTCAGCCCGGGTTCGAAAATAAGAAACGGGTTGTTCCGATGGGTTTCGCAAACAGGCTATGGTCCGATTTTCAACGCGGAGCGGGATTCCATTGATGTTGACGGCAATTGGCTTACCACATTCGACATGACACGGCTTCTGGACGATCCAAAGCTTGCCGCCGCGACCGTCCACTATCTCATGCACAGAATCAGGGACGCAATGCGTCGCGGCAATGCGCCCGGGTTTATATTTATCGACGAGACGGAACCGCTTCTGCACGATCCGGGTTTCCGCAAGCTCTTTGCAATTTCCCTTCAGGAATTCAGAAAAATGCGCGGTGCCGTCGTTTCCGTGTTTCAACGTCCCGAAGCCATTCGGGATCTTGGAATTTCGCAACTGGTGCGGCAGCAGAGCGGAACCTGGTATCTTTTCCAGAACCCCGGTGCACGCGCTTCCGATTATGCGGAGTTCGAGCTTTCGGAACGTGAAATGGCATTCGTCCTTGGGCAGTCGGCCATTGCACGAAAGGCGAGAAGAAGCATTCTCATCAAACGTCCTTCAAACCTCGAAAGCGTCATTCTCGACATTGATCTTTCGGCTCTCGGACCTCATCTCAAGATTTTCTCATCCTCGGCAAGCGACATAGCGCTTGTTTCCGAACTCTACCGCAAACTCGAAGGCAACTGGATCAAGAGGTATCTGGATCATGACGCACCATAAACTTAGTGCCAAACTCTCCGGCATGTATGCGGCGCTGCTGTTTACATTGACCCTGCTTCCCGACTCCGCCTTGTCTTTCATGGGCGCCGGTGGAGTCAGCGTTATCGACCACAAGGCAAATGGCCAACTGGCGGAATCTGTCGCCGCGCAGCGGAATCACATGGTTGAACTCAATCTCATACGGGCGCTTGAACAGCAGCAGCTCAATGCGTTCGGACGTTCCGGCCCAATGGGAACATTGAGATTTCAAAACGAAGCGGGAATTGACGGGAGCAATCCGGGATTCAGAGAGAACATGCGAAGCCTCGCTTTTGACCCGTGTGCGGTAAATCTTTGCCAGATCGGCTCAAATCCCGCCGGCACAACGGATGTCGGTGAGGCGCGAGACTGGGCTATGGAAAATTTCTACTCCAGAGAGATAGTTGATCCATTGAGCATTCGCGATTTGAGAGAAGTTCGCCGTCGCGCCATTGTAAGCGCCTCGGTCAATGCCATGGCATTGGCGACCGTCACGCGAAACGAGCTTGCCGCCTCAGGTGGCAGGGTCGGCGCTTTTGAAGAAGCCATGAGCGGATCCCTTAATTTGCGCGAAGATTTGCGCATTAACTCCGCAATTGCCCTTGCAGCCTATAAAGCCACCCTGCAGCAGCTGGCAATTGCCGCTTCCCTGCTGGAGGTGTCCGCAACGAGCAATATCGCCGACAGCGACATCTATCATGAATCAGGAGGAAGCAGATTTCCGGATGCTCTCATTGACGCCGACTTTGCCCCTGAAGACCCGCTGAAGAGAATTAGCGTGACTGCGCCTGTTCGAGGCGTTTCAGGCAAGAGCGGATTTAAGGGAAGTCTGCTTGCTTCCGCTTTGGAACCGGCATTATGGAACATGCAATCGAACAAGGGAAACTCGTACGAAAGCCCGATTGGCGAAAAACCTAAAATTGCGTTCACGCATCTGTCAAACGCAAACCCCGAAAATATTACAATGTACAGTCTTGTCGCCGACAGCGCGTCACTTGCAAACAATTCACATGACAGCGGCAAGGCGCCAAAAGGCATCCCGACGGCATTAAACCTGATAGAGAGAGGCCTTTTCGCCGACAATTTCAGAGGCAGAGCCCAGGCGATAATGGGCCTGGCCAAAATACACGCCATTGCCGAAGGTGACGAGTTGATCGCGGAATCAATCGACATTGGCGTTCCCGCAATGAATTCCCGCGAGAAGGCGGTTGAATTTGCAAACGGGGTTGTAAATGTCATCACCGCCAGCGAATCCGATCCGCAATATGCCGATTATATCCGGGATTCCATTTCCGAGGTGAACGCGGGTAATCAGGATCCATACATTCTGGTTCTGGACGCCACGGCTGTACTTGCAGGATTGGCGGGAAAACCTGGCGGCATGGCCAAAAACTTGTTGCTGGTGGACGCAACAGCTGCGGATGGCGGCTATTTCAGGGAACGCATGTCGGAAGCGATGGCGGTTCTATCCGAACACACCGGCTACAATCGCTATGCAGAGATTTCAAAAATGCTTGAAGATATTTCCGAATCGGACTTGCAACGTCTTGGAGATAAAATCCGTCAAGGGAGCAATGCCGATCTCGCACCGCAGTGACGGCATTTAAAACCTCGCTGTCAGCTAAAATTCTCCAAATCGGAACACCAATATTCCCATGAGACATGCACTCGCATTCGCCTGCCTGAACTGCGCGACCGTTATCTTTGCCACACCGTCATTTGGGCTGTTTGGTTCTGCCTGCGTTCCGAGTCTTCACAACTGCATGTGTACATACCAAAGCCCCTGCCCTGTTGAGAATATGGATTCCAGTGCAAAAATCTCAACGGAAAACAGGCTGCTTAAACGGCGAAACGCAATCCTTGGGAATATTCGAAGGCCAATTTCCGAAATCGCAAGATCAATAAATGGAGAATTTAACAACACGGGTTCATCGATGTCGAAGGGGATAGACATTGACCACATCTGGGACATGCACAACACCGGCATTGAAAAAGAGGGGCTTTTTCAAATTGGCGATTGCAGTCCAACTGCAACACCACTCAAAGGTTTTAAAGCCAGGATGGAATTCTTCGATGAAACATACCCGACCGTAACCGGACGTCAATCTGGCGCTAGGTGCCACGCAGAGGCAGATCAATTTCAAAACCCGGAGCCGCCCAACGGTTTTGGCGCAAATGCGAAAAACATTCACGAGTCGATTTCAGGGGGAAGTCTTGATTCCCATCCCGAGGCTGTAAAATACGCGAGATCGGCGGCAGATCTCACCAATGCAATGACTTATGCACGCTCGACGCAAATTCGCCACGATCTTGTGAAACACGCCGCCAATATGAAAAAGCTTGAGCGTCTGGCGCACGCTTCCGGATATCTTCGAGAAGACATTCGCGCAAATCAGGTCATCAGATTGCATTTGGCCGCGCTTAAAGCGGAGCTTGCCTCCGCATGGGCTTCCGCGTCAAGCGCCGGTTCGACGGCGGTTATGAATGACGCCTTTATTTCGCCGCTACCAGTTGTTTCCCATGTCCCTTCCAGCCGGAACTTTGCACTGCAAGCATCAATAAAGGCCTCCGAAAACAGGATGGAAGTGCATTACCGCAATATGGCCAAACGCAACTCCGAATTAAAGGAATACCATCGCATAAGGAATCAGGCGTTGAAAGCCATGCATGGCTTCTCGATGCTGCGCAGAGCCCGAGCGATCAGTTATTCCAAAGACAGATTGACATATGTGATCGATGCGCATGAACACTACAAGAAACAACTTTACGGTTTTGAAAGAGAGATCGTGAAATCTCTAATGGCGCTTTACGGATCAGAAAGCGCTGATTTCGCATGGCAAATTCTGCGCCCGCAACTTCTTGCCGGAGCGAAGGAAAATCGCCGGTCCGATCCGGAGAAATGGAAGGCCGGTTTTGACATCGCCTACAGGCTGAGCGCTGCCGTTGCCGCTCAATTGGAAGCCACCGCTTATGGAAAACGGGTTCAAACAACTTCGGCAGATAGAGAAAGCGGCGCAAAATATACCCGTGTAGAGGACAAGCCCCACGTGTACCTCGCCCATGTTTCGGATGCCGTTTCCGGGTCCGATCCCTATCGCGTTCTTCATGTTCGTCAAAGACATTCCACTGATGAAAACGGAGAAGAATCCCAAGGCGGCGAACTTGTCGGCATCTTCCAGTACTATCTTGAAACGGCGCGGCGAGAAATGTGGTTCGCCGAATTGAGGCGCGCAAATGGAAATCGAACGATGAGCGCGGCCTTCTGGAATGAAATGGCAATGAAAGGCGCCGAATGCCTTTCCGGACCGATTCCAGCCACAGAGCAAAACCTGCGCGGCAGACCGGAGCTATTTGATCTTGACAGGAACTGTGGTCATTTAATGTGGGATCATGGCGATCGGGATGACTACATCGATGCCGCTCAACTTGGCGGAGCTGATTCGGCATTATGGTCCTCGAAGATCATGCTTGACAGAATATCCGGGATTATCGGCGGCGAGAACGACATATACTCGAGATTAATGGATGCCCGTGAAGCCATCGAAAACAGCCATGCGGTGATACTGCTGGAATTGTCGGGCATATCAGAACCTGCGCAAGAACTCGCAAGGCTTGCCCGCCAAATTGAAAATGCGGCGAGCGATTTCACGGGCATAAAACGCCTGGAACCGCAATGATCCGGACTCGCCGTCCATTTTCTCGTCCGCGGACAGACATTAGCGCTCTCGAAGCAGAAAGAAGCAGTCGAACGGAGAGGTCCGCAAGAGGCGCCGCATCTACCCGTTATCTTGAGCCATGCATATCAATATGCATGCAACCGAAAAACTTGCGGCTTTTTTCGCATCAGGGGAATTTGACTCGCATATGCGCAAAAATGACAATCATTTCAGAGCCAGATGATGCCATTGTCCATCGGCGCATTAAGATATCGGGATGATTGCCGCTGAAATATTGAATGCGGGCTTGATTCATTTGGGCATGGCATCACCACTCGCAAGGGATCACGCTCGGCAACCGGCATTATGAATGACCGTCATTCGTTTGCATGTCCCATGGGCATCAGCCTTATCCCTGGACGCAAGTTCCTGTAGTCGACCTCGTTCAGAAAACTTGGGAACAATCCCGGTGAACGCGCATTCAATACGGCTGCCGCAATTGGCGCATACGCCGCGCGGAAGTGAACCGAGCTTTTAACAACAACAATCTTGGCGTTTTCCGGATGCACGCCCAAATGTGTAAATATTGCCTGATCAAAGTTTTGACAGCGCCTGCTTGAAACAACAACTTTTACATCTCCACTGCCATCCAAAACTCTCAGCAACGCCGTGGGACCGGTGTCGGCAACGCATCCTGAACCCATTTCACCTGTGAATGCGAAACGTCCATCACTTAATGCCTCTATTTTATATCGGCCAATATACGGATCCGGTTCGGGGCCCGCTTTACCTCCAAGAGTACCCTCAAACTCTGCGCCAACACCTTTTTCATGCGCCAGCACGGCACATTCGGGATCGCATATCATGCCAAGTATTGCGCCATCTGCCATTTCATTTACCAGCACGCGTAGAATTCCGACTGTGTCGGATGTTCCACCCGCGCCTGGATTGTCCTGCAAATCGGCAATAACGACAGCACGATCTGTTTTGGAATTTATATCAATGGCTTCCCGAACAGCCTCTTTCGGCTTTAAAATCGAGCAGTCCATCCGGCATTCCGAATCTTTCAGTTCCGACATGATTTTGTCCGCGATAACCTCGGCCTTTTCCGAGGTTTCCGCATAGGCAAGCACGGATGGCCCCGCATCCCTTATATCCGCCGCTGGAAAACCCGCCGCCATTTCGGCCCATTCCCCGGCCGCGGGCCCGACAGCCTCAACACTGGCATACAAAGACCTGAAAGGTTCCGCGGAGGAGTATTGCGCCTGAAGAGGAATGAGAAAGGGCGATTGCCGGAAGGCGGAAAACAACTTGCCGCCATCAAGTAAATGCCTGAGGGCATGAAACGCCCGAGCTCCGGTTTTTGCCATATCAACATGCGGATATGTGCGATATATGGTAATCGCAGAGGCATGCCGGACCATTTGCTCCGTCAGATTCGCGTGCAGGTCAAGACTTGCGACCATGGGCAATTTATCACCGGCCAGATGGCGCAAACGCCGAAGAAGTTCGCCTTCCCCGTCTTCATGACTCTGCGTAACCATTGCTCCATGCAAATCAAGATATATCCCGTCAACATTCTCAGTCGAAGCAACCTCGCAAATCATTCCCGCGATTGTCTCAAACGCCTCATCGGTTACATATGAAGATGGTTCCGCCGCAGCCCAGACAACGGGAACCAATTCCACATTGCCTGACTTCTGCGCCTCAGCCACAAAACCGGCAATGGGAAGATTGCATCCTTTCGTTCCCGAAACAACCTCATGGCCTTCAAGCATTCCAGGCCATCCGCCAGCTGTTTTGAATTCATCCAGGGTGGCCAATGTGGCGCCAAACGTATTGGTTTCATGTTGAAATCCGGCAACAAGAACACGTTTCATGTTTTCATCTTTCCATATGGCAATTGCATGTCATATTAGGGAATTTGTTTTGCATATCACATTAAATAAAAACTTCGCTTGAACAGGTTTTATCGCTTTAGAGCTTATATACATCACCGTTAATATCAACCCAATCATCGCCTGGCATTAATTGAACAAGACCAATGGGCATGCAAGCCCACTCGGCAATCTCCTTTGGCGTTTTAGATTTGCTGCTGACTGATTTACGCGCTTCATCAAGCGCGGCTTTTGGCATCAACAACCGCAGTGACTGATACAAGGCAATTCTGTCAGTTGCTGCTTGATAGCCGGTAATACTGAAGTCGTGGCTGGAAAGCGGATCCACCAGTTTGTCCATTAGCTGGATGACTTCGCTGTTTGTATTGGTCTTGGCAAGTTTAGTTAATAAATTAAAATCTTGGACGTCCTGAAATCATGATTTGCCGTTTTAAATATATTTTCCTTTTAAAAACAATGCCTTTTAAATTGGAGACTATTGCGATTATCCAAACCTGCAAGTTCGCCATATCCCGCCATGCTCCAACAGCAACAGAGACTCCCGCTTATGACATGTGCGATTGCCGGCAATGGCGCATTGAAAAATGATCAAATTCGAATGATGCTTGGATCAAGGCCCGGGGATGAACTGAAACCTGCCATGTTTTGGAACAAATTCCACCCCATTCAACGCAACATAACGCACTCACTGGAATGAGAACATGAAAATAGTCACCAGGTTCCCAAAAGCAACGCAACTTCTTGATCCCGTGTTCATAACAATGACAGATGGGGTGACACTCGCCGCAAAAATATGGCTTCCTCTTGATGCCGAAAGCAACCACGTTCCCGCCATATTGGAATATCTGCCCTATCGACGCACCGACGGCACCGCTGCAAGGGATGAAACAACCCATCCTTATTTTGCCGGTCACGGCTATGCGTGCATACGGGTGGACATGCGTGGTTCGGGAGACAGCGAGGGAATCATGCGCGGAGAGTATCTAAAGCAGGAACAGGATGACGCGCTTGAAGTGATCGAGTGGATTTCATCGCAGTCGTGGTGCGACGGGAACATTGGAATGATTGGCATTTCATGGGGCGGGTTCAACGGACTCCAGGTTGCCGCGCGCAATCCCGCCCCGCTTAAGGCAATAGTGTCAATTTGCTCCACGGATGATCGCTATTCCGATGACATCCACTACATGGGCGGATGCATGCTTATGGGTAATCCCGCATGGAGCAGTTACATGTTTTCTCTCAACACCACTCCACCGGATCCACATGTCGCGGGCAACCGCTGGTTTGAGATTTGGATGGAAAGACTTCAGGGAAGCGGATTCTGGCTTGAAGAATGGGTGAGGCATCAAACCCGCGACGACTATTGGAAACACGGATCGGTATGCGAGAATTTTGGAGACATAAAAGCGGCCGTTTATGCGGTTGGCGGCTGGGCGGACGGATATTCGAATTCGGTATTTCGGCTGCTTTCAGGGCTGCAGTCCCCGTGCAAGGGGCTTGTTGGCCCATGGGCGCACAAATATCCACATTTTGCCAAACCGGGGCCAGCCATGGGATTTCTGCAGGAATGCCTTCGCTGGTGGGACTATTGGCTGAAGGGAATTGACACCGGCATAATGAGCGAACCGAAACTTCGCGTGTGGATTCAGGATCCCGTTCATCCAAGTCCGTATTACGAGCATCGACCCGGGAATTGGGCATGTGAAAATGACTGGCCCACCGAGAATGTCAAATACCGAATTATGCATCTAAATCGCCATGGTCTGGATCATAATGCCGGATCAGGTCTGCCCGTCACCATACGCTCACCGTCGAATACGGGAACGATGTCCGGCCATTGGTGCGCCTATGGACTCGATCCCGACCTTCCGGGTGATCAGAGAGCCGAAGCGGGAGGCTCGCTTGTATTTGACACTGAACCCTTGTCGGAGGACGTTGTCATGCTGGGCGCTCCGGCATTGAATCTTAAACTGTCAAGCGACAGTCCCGTTGCAATGGTTGCGGCAGTGCTCTCCGAGATTTTTCCGGATGGCGCCGCCACAAGAGTAAGCTACGGACTATTGAACCTGACCCACCGCGACAGTCACGAAAATCCAACTCCGCTCGAACCGGGCAGAACTTATGATGCAAGGCTTCAACTTAATGATTGCGGACACAATTTCGCTGCCGGAAACCGCATTCGCATAGCTCTATCAACGGTTTACTGGCCCACCGCCTGGCCGGGACCGAACAAGGCCACCCTAACTGTCATTACGGGGAAAAGCACTCTTGGATTGCCTGTGCGTGGCGACAATCCAGATGATGCGAGACTGGTTCCCTTTGAAAAACCCGAAGGTGCAGCTCCAATAAAAGTCGAAATAATCAGTCCGGCGTCTTTCGAAAGCGCATATACGCATGACGCGGTAACCGGCATAACGACACACCGTCAATATATTGACGAAGGCGAAACAAGGTTTATGGATCATGACGGCCTGACTGTCGCATCAACGCATGAAGAATTCCACCGCATCCATCCCGATGATCCGCTCAGTGCCGAACTTGACATTGTCTGGACGGAAAATTTCAAACGTGGCAGCTGGAATGTGTCAACCCGCACACGCACAATCATGCGCGCCACCGATACGCACTATATTCTTCACGGAGAGTTATCGGCTTATCACGGCGATGAACTGGTCCACAATCAGGCCTTCGATTATGAAATAGAGCGAAATCTATCATGATTGACAAACACTGTATTGGACAATGCGGTTTCAAGCATTCGATAAAAACATGACGGCCTTTTTATGGGTCTGTTTCGCCGCCTTTCCCGATATCCCGCAACACTCCGGAAATGCGACCGTCATTCCGATTGTCGCTGTACGTGCACCACGCCAGATGTCATGCGCGACTTCATTCGGGGTGGCCGCGGATAAAAATGCGATTCTGGCCGGAGCGGCGCCAAAGCAGATGGGGACATGCGCAAATTAATGCCACGCGGGCTGAAATTGCGAGCGCCGAAATCGAAGGATTTTGAGTGGATTCCCACCCTGTCCAATGCGGGTTTCAAGGATATCGAAAATAGCTTCAGCGTGTCGATTCCAGCGATTAATTTGTCCAATATTTTATATTCCCTTTATTCATCAGGATAGTAGATTGGAAAAACAGCAATCAGGGAGGGTCCCATGCCGCTTGCCATGAATCGAGAGGTTTTCATAACGTGTGCCATTACGGGATCTGGCAGCACACAGGATCGAAGTCCGCATGTGCCCCGCTCACCCGGGCAAATCGCCGAAAGCGCGATTGCCGCGGCCAGGGCTGGCGCCGCCGTGGTTCACTGCCATGTGCGAGACCCCGAAACAGGCGCGCCCAGCCGCGACCTCAAATACTTTAGGGAAGTTACCGAACGCATCCGGGAATCGGACACCGATGTGGTTCTCAATCTGACCGCGGGCATGGGTGGAGATCTTGTGTTTGGCGATGTGGAAAACCCGCTTCCCCTAAAGGAAAACGGCACGGACATGGCCGGAGCCGCCGAGCGAGTAGCCCATGTGGCCGAATGCCGGCCGGAAATCTGCACGCTGGATTGCGGCACCATGAACTTCGCCGAAGCGGATTATGTCATGACAAACACGCCCGGAATGCTTGTGGAAATGGGAACCATTATGACAGAGCTTGGCGTAAAGCCCGAAATCGAGGCGTTCGATACCGGACATCTCTGGTTTGCCAGAAAACTGGTTGAAGACGGCGTGCTTGAAAGTCCCGCTCTTGCGCAACTCTGCATGGGAGTGCCATGGGGTGCGCCGGATGATCTTAATACATTCATGGCCATGGTAAACAATGTTCCCGACGACTGGCATTTTTCGGCATTCTCGCTGGGCCGCAATCAAATGCCATACGTTGCCGCAGCCGTTTTGGCGGGCGGGAACGTCCGCGTGGGACTTGAGGACAATCTCATGCTGGAACGCGGCGTGCTGGCCACCAACCAGCAGCTGGTTGAGCGGGCGGTGGAAATTACAGAACGTCTTGGTGCGCGCGTCATCGGTCCGGAGCAGGTTCGAAAAAAACTGGGACTGATCAAACGGGCACCGGCATAACGCAACAGAGGCCGCTTGACGGAATTGCCGATGAAAGGGCGAAGAATCGTCATAACCGGGGGTGCCGCGGGAATCGGACTGACACTTGCACGTCGTTTCCGCGAACTCGGCGATCGGGTTGCCGTATGCGATGTCAACCCGGAAGCCGTTGAACATTTAAAGGCGGAATTTCCGGATATGCCGGCAATGGTCGCCGATGTGGCTGACGAATTCCAGATGGATGCGTTTCTGAACAAGGTGGAGGAGGTATGGGGCGGTGCCGACGTGGTATGCGCCAATGCCGGAACCGGAGGGCCGGCCGGCAAAATCGAAGATCTCGCCTATGACGATTGGACAGCATGCGTGGGCGTGAACCTGTTTGGCGCCTTCCTTGCCTGCCGCTGGGCCGCGCACGTCATGAAAAAGCAGGGAAATGGGCTGATACTGCTTGCCACCTCAACTTCCGGGTTCAACGGCGTCCCATACAGGTCTCCATATGTCGCGGCAAAATGGGGCGTTATCGGCCTGATGAAGACACTCGCAATGGAACTTGGTCCCAATGGAATTCGCGTCAACGCCATCGCGCCTGGAGCGGTGGAGGGTGAACGCATGGAGCAGGTCGTTCAAATGGAGGCGGCCGCAAGTGGAATGGATCAAGACGCCATAAGAGGCATATATGCAAAAGGTTCAAGCTTGCGCAAATGGGTTTCGGCAGACGATATTGCCGACATGGCGATATTTCTTGCCTCCCCGGCGGCATCAATGGTCTCGGGACAGGTTTTGGCCGTGGACGGCCATACCGAGAGCATGGTCCCATGACGCTAGGGGTTATGCGCGCATTGAAACCGGAGTCCATTCCCGGTGAACGGCGTGCCGAGTTTGCAACACGGGGCGGACTCGATCCCAATATAACCTTGAGGAGCGGCAAATGAGCAATACGGCGGCGATAGTCGGTGGAGGTGTTATCGGCGGTGGATGGGCCGCCAGATTTCTTCTTAACGGCTGGAATGTAAAGGTGTTCGATCCGGATCCTGAATCCGAACGCAAAATGGGGGAGGTCTTGGCAAATGCAAGAATCGGCCTTCCCATGCTTTACGATTGCGCGCTTCCCGATGAAGGCAGATTAACCCGCCACAAATCCATTTCAGATGCCGTACGGGAATCCGCATGGGTGCAGGAAAGCGTGACGGAAAGGCTTGAACTCAAGCATAAGGTGATCTCGGAAATACAGGCGGAAAATCCGAATGTTGCAATCGGTTCCTCGACCTCCGGGTTTAAACCCTCCGAACTTCAAGATAATGCAGTCAATCCCGGGCGAATACTCGTCGCGCATCCATTCAACCCGGTCTATCTGCTGCCACTCGTTGAACTCGTTCCGTCAAGATCAACCAGTGATCATGCCATTGAGACCGCCAAGCGGATTTTATCCTCTATCGGATTAAGCCCGCTCCTTGTCCGCCGGGAAATCGACGCGCATATTGCGGACCGCTTCCTTGAGGCCGTATGGCGCGAAGCGTTGTGGCTGGTGAAAGACGGCATTGCCACCACCCGGGAAATCGATGACGCAATAAGATACGGCTTTGGAATCAGATGGGCGCAAATGGGACTCTTTGAAACCTACCGGGTGGCCGGAGGCGAAATGGGAATGCGCCATTTCATGAGCCAGTTTGGTCCCGCGTTAAAATGGCCTTGGACAAAGCTGATGGACGTTCCGGAATTGACCGACGAGCTTGTGAACATGATCGCGGAACAGTCGGACCGGCAGTCGGGTCACGTTTCAATACGCGAACTTGAACGCAAGCGAGATCGCAACCTCATTGCCATAATGCGCGCTCTCAAGCAGCAGGGAACCGCCGCAGGCCGGTTGGTGAAAGAGCACCAGAAGCGGATGCGCCCGCAACTCGCGTCGGCAAAGCCGATCATATCTACCCGCAGAACGATTCCCTGTGACTGGACAGATATCAACGGTCACATGAACGAGGGACGGTATGGTCAGATATTCAGCGACGCGGCAGAGGAAATCATGGCTTTCATTGGTGCGGACGATGACTATATAGCCGCCGGGATGAGCTATTTCACAGTGGAGACCACCATCAGGTACATCAATGAAACCCATGCCGGCGAAATGGTTGAGGTGCACACTCTTGTCACGCAGGGAGAGGGTAAAAAACTGCGCTGCTTCCATGAGCTGAAACGCATGGAGAACAACGATCTTCTGGCAACATGCGACCAAATGATGCTGCACGTCAGCCTGACGACCCGCCGCACATGCACCCCGGCCGACCATGTTAGGGAAAAAGTCGAGGAGCTGGCCGCCTTGCATGCGGAGGATATCAGCTGATGCGTTTTGGATTAACTCACGAGCAGGAGATGATCGTCTCCACGGTGCGCGGCTTTGTGGAAAACGAAATCTATCCACATGAAGACATTGTCGAACGCACCGGAGAGGTGCCGCGCGAGATAGCCCGGGAAATAAAGCGCAAAACGCTTGATCTGGGATTTTACGCCTGCAACTTTCCCGTCGAATATGGCGGAGCCGGACTGGGTCATCTTGATTTTGCCCTGGTTGAACGAGAACTTGGACGAGGGTCGATGGCGCTGACCCATTTCTTCGGCCGCCCGCAGAACATACTAATGGCCTGTCAAGGCGAGCAGATAGAACGCTATCTGATACCCGCGGTTCGAGGTGACCGCATGGATGCGCTGGCGATGACGGAACCGGATGCCGGTTCCGATGTGCGCGGAATGAAATGCGCCGCCCGTCGAGAAGGTGGCGACTGGGTGATCAACGGAACCAAGCATTTCATCTCCGGCGCGGACCATGCGGATTTCATAATCGTCTTTATTGCCACTGGCGAGGACCGGACTCCCAAAGGCGTAAAGAAACGAATCACGGCATTCCTTGTCGACAGGGGCGCCCCCGGGTTTGTCATCCGAGACGGATACAAATCTGTAAGTCACCGTGGATACAAGAACATGATACTCGAATTTGACAACTGTCGATTGCCGGACAGTCAGGTGCTTGGAGAAGCCGATAGCGGGTTTGCCGTGATGAATGAATGGCTTTACGCAACGCGGATCACCGTTGCAAGCATGAGCGTGGGGCGCGCCAGACGGGTGTTTGACTATGCGCTGGAACATGCATCAACGAGAAAGCAGTTCGGCCAGCACATTGGAAAATTTCAGGGGGTCGGGTTTCAGATCGCCGACATGATTACCGAAATTGACGCCGCCGACTGGCTTGCACTCTCCTCCGCCTGGAGATTGGACGAGGGCCTTCCCGCCAACCGCGAAATAGCGTCCGCAAAGGTGTTCGCCTCGGAAATGCTGGCCAGGGTGACCGACGCGACATTGCAGATTTTTGGCGGCATGGGGCTGATGGACGACTTTCCGATCGAGCGATTCTGGCGCGACGCCCGTGTTGAACGCATTTGGGATGGAACTTCGGAAATCCAGCGCCATATAATCAGTCGCGAACTCCTGCGCCCTTTGGGAGCGTGATGAACCGGGATCTGTCACGGCTCTTTCGCCCGGCATCCATCGCCGTTGTTGGCGGTGGCGCATGGTGCGCCAATGTCGTCGAGCAATGCCTGAAAATGGATTTTCCCGGCCGGATTTGGCCGGTCCATCCCTTCAAACCCTCCATCGGGGGTTTGAAGACCCATGCCTCCATTGGCGAACTGCCCGGCATACCCGATGCGGCCTTCATTGGAGTCAATCGACATGCCACGATTGAAACGGTTGGCATGCTCGCGAGATCGGGGGCGGGCGGCGCGGTTTGCTTCGCGTCCGGCTTTTCGGAAACACAGGTCGAAACTGGAGATGGCGCGGAACTTCAGAACGCCCTGCTTGATGCGGCGGGATCAATGCCCGTTCTTGGCCCCAACTGCTACGGGTTCATAAACTATCTTGATGGCGCATTGCTTTGGCCAGACCAGCACGGCGGGCGGCGTGTGGAAAAGGGCGTGGCCATACTCGCGCAAAGTTCAAACATGGCCATCAACATTACAATGCAGACGAGAGGCTTGCCGATTGCCTATGTGGCCGCTGCCGGAAATCAGGCGCAAACCGGCCTGTCTGAAATCGCCGCGAGTCTATTGTCCGATGAGCGGGTCACGGCTGTTGGCCTGCATATTGAAGGCATAGGCGACCTGCGGGCTTTTGAGAAGTTTGCGGCGGAAGCCCGCAAAGCTGGAAAGCCGGTAGTTGCGATTAAAGCCGGCAAATCGGAACAGGCGCAAAAGGCGGCAATGTCGCACACCGCCTCTCTTTCCGGCAGCGACAAAGGCGCGGAGGCGCTTTTTCGACGACTGGGAATCGCGCGGGCGGACAGTTTGCCGGAGCTTCTCGAAACGCTTAAGGTGTTGCATTTTGCGGGACCGCTGCCCTCAAGCCGAATTGCCTCAATGTCATGCTCTGGTGGCGAGGCAAGCCTGATGGCGGATGCGGCGGCCAGAAGCAACATCGCTTTTCCGGAGGTTGATTCGGAACAGGAGGAAAAGCTCCGTGAAATTCTTGGCCGGTTTGTCGCCATTGCCAACCCGCTTGACTATCACACGTTCATATGGAGAAACTCCGAGCTGATGGGGCAAGCATTCGCGGCAATGCTGTCCGGTACAGCTGATATTGGCTGCATCATTGCCGATTTTCCCCGTGCTGACCGTTGTGACGGGACCGATTGGCGTTGCGTCATTTCCGCCGGAAGCTTCGCTGCCTGCAAAACGGGAAAGCCTGTCGCGATGGTTTCCACGCTGCAGGAAAACATGCCGGAGGGCATCTCGGAAAAAATATCGGATGCGGGCATGATTCCGCTCCAAGGTCTGAATGACGCACTTGCAGCCATTGAAGCCGCGGCCATGATTGGACAATCCGCGTCTCCATTTCCAGATCCGCTTCTGCTGCCTGGAACATTCAGTGACGCTTTTCCATTAACCGAAGACGACGCCAAAAAAGCTCTGGCCGACCATGGGATTGATACCCCCATGTCTTCCAGAGCGAAAGCGCCGGAAGAGGCCGCAATCTCCGCTGCCAAAATCGGATTTCCGGTTGTTCTCAAGGGTGAAGGCGCAGCGCACAAAACCGAGGCCGGGCTTGTCAGGCTGTCATTGAAGTCAAAAGAGGATGTCGTTGCGGCGGCAAGGCAGATGTCATGCAGCGGATACCTGATTGAGGAGATGGTAACCAATTCGTCTGCCGAACTGATTGTAGGCGTTATTCGCGATACCGCCCATGGCTTTGCCATGACGATAGGGGCCGGTGGCGTATTGACGGAACTGATGGAAGACTTCCAGACCCTGCTGCTGCCCGTATCGGAAAAAGACATTTGCAAGGCCCTTGAGTCCCTTCGGATTTATCCGTTGCTTGCGGGATATCGAGGAAAGCCCGCGGCGGACATGGTATCGATTGTCAAAGCGATCAATTCAGTTCAGGATTTTGTCATCGCCAATGCGGGCAAACTTGAAGAAGTCGAAATCAATCCGGTAATTTGCACATCTGATCGCGCGGTGGCGGCTGATGCGCTCATAAGGATGGGATCGTGACTCGCAAACTGCCGGCCGGAAAGTTCTGGCTTTCAATATTTAACATTATGCAAACCCGACCATGAGCAATGGAGAGCAACCATGACACCAGTTAAGACCGCCGTAGACGGATGCGTTTTTGAAGTCACGCTGGACAGGCCCAGGGCGAACGCCATTGATATCAGCACCAGCCGGATTATGGGCGAGGCATTTCGGGATTTTCGCGACAATCCCGATTTGCGAGTGGCAATTGTCACAGGCGCGGGCGAAAAATTCTTTTGTCCCGGATGGGACCTAAAAGGCGCCGCGGATGGGGAGGCGGTTGATTCAGACTATGGCGTTGGGGGTTTTGGCGGATTGCAGGAACTTCGGGGATTGAACAAACCCGTGATTGCCGCGGTTAACGGCATCTGCTGTGGCGGCGGTCTTGAGTTGGCGCTTTCAGCAGACATCATTCTGGCCGCCGATCATGCGACGTTCGCCTTGCCTGAAATACGTTCCGGAACAATAGCCGACGCGGCCTCTGTCAAGCTTCCAAAGCGAATACCGTATCATATCGCCATGGAAATGCTTCTTACAGGCAGATGGATCGATGCCGGGGAAGCCTCCCGATGGGGCATGATCAACGGCATCTGGCCAGCCAGTGCGCTTATGGAAAAGGCCCGCGAGATGGCGCGGGATCTTGCATCCGGGCCTCCGCTTGTTCTGGCCGCGATAAAGGAGATCGTCCGCGAAGCCGAGGCAATGTCGTTCCAGGATGCCATGAACAGAATTACCAGAAGACAGTTCGAAACGGTTGACAGGCTTTATTCATCGGAAGATCAGCTTGAAGGCGCCCGCGCCTTTGCCGAAAAGCGCGATCCGGTATGGAAAGGACGCTGACAAGTTTCAGTCAGGGGAAATGCGCGCCCGGCGGCAAACCTAGCGGATTTTAAGCAAAACAAGCAGCAGAATCCACATGGTGGCCAGATGCAGCAGCAGGAAGCGAATAAGCACCTGCGAATTCGACCAGCCCAGGTTTTTTCTTGCATGATCATGCAATGGAAAGCGCACCTTGCCCAGCAGCTGTATTCTGAACAAACGGATCAGGGCGACCTTCGCCAGCCCGGTGGCGCCGTTTACCAGAATAAGCCCCATGACGAAGAAAATGAGCATGGGGCTTCCGGCAACAACGATTAGCATGCCGATAAGCAGCCCTAAGGGACGGGATCCGGCATCACCCATCAGCGCCGCGCTTGGCGGCGCATTGTGCCACAGATATCCAAATATCGACCCGACAAAAACGGCCGTCGCAACGGCCCAGTTTGCCCCCTCGCCGTTAAACGGCAGCAGCAGATATTTTGAATTCTCGATATTTCCCACTGCCGTATAGAGCACAAAGCACATAATGGCGAGAGTTGAAGCCGAAAGGCTTCCCGACAATCCGTCAACTCCGTCGTTGCAGTTTAGCGCGTTTATCGAAAGCCAAATGACGGGCGTGTAGATCAGAACGGCCACCCAGTACCCAAATTCAAAAAACACCGAGGTAAATGGAAGCCACATAACATGCGTTTGACCGTTAAGTATGATCATGCATGCGCCCAGCGAAAGAAGCAGATCCGTCAGACCCAGTGTAAGCTCGCTGTAGCCTCCGGGTTTTGAATCATCCCCAAATCCCAATAGCGAGGCAAAAAGCAGCAGTATCATGCAAAGATATATATCGGCATTGAACGGCGTGAAAAGAAACACGCAAATCACCGAGAAGCCCACTATGAAAATCCCAACACCGAGTGGCTTGCCCACACTGGCTTCGGCGTTTACGGCGTGATCGCGCCCTTTGTCGGTTGTGAGCAAATGCCAGAGTTTCGGCAGCAGAAACAGGCTCAGCATTGCTGACGCTATTGAACCCGCCGAAGCCAAAACCAGAAACGACCCCAGGAGTCGGCCAGGTCCCCAAATTTGCGATAATTGCTCCGATAGATATGGTAACATGCCCCAACTGCTCTTTGCCGATATGAATTTTTGATTTGTCTTAAATGCTTCTTGTAAATATTGATTTTTGGATATTCAACCGATTGTTGCCGTTCAATTGCCAAATTTTGCGAAAGGCGCTTTTAGTGGCCTGCAGCGACTTAATGCCATTTTGACGCCTGCCGTGATGTAAAACAGGTATCCGGCAAACGGAATTCACCGTCTGTCCGGGTGGATTCAAAATCGGGGCGGGCGCCTGTCATCGCAATCGGTGGGGCGTTTTAGATTGTTTGGCACATTGTCAGTGCGCGACAAATCTGGTCGTGATAAGAAAAGTCTTTATATTTATCGATGGTATTGTTTGCAATTGCATTGCGGGACAGGTGTCTTCGGAAATCCGCGGACTCTTTGATGCCCAGGCCGTGAATTTGCAAATGTGTAATCTTATAGCGCAAAACCCATCCATGTCATCAGATGCAGCAAACGGGGAAGTCAGATGCTGAAACCGGAACCTTCAACCAGCGCCAACATCGGCAACTGGAAGGAAAGAGTTGAACTTGCCGCCACATTCAGATGGACGGCAAGACTTAACATGCATGAGGCCGTCGCCAATCATTTCAGCCTGTCGGTAAGCGATGACGGAACGCGGTTTCTCATGAATCCAAATCAAATGCACTTCAGCAGAATCAAGGCTTCGGATCTTCTATTGCTGGATGCCAACGATCCCGATACGCTTGACCGTCCGGGCGCGCCTGATCCGTCGGCATGGGGTCTGCACGGTTCCGTTCATCGCCGATGTCCCCATCACCGCTGTCTGATGCATGTTCATTCCGTCCACGCCACGGTTCTGGCGAGTCTTGCCGACAGCGCGCTGCCGCCCATTGAGCAAAATACCGCAATGTTCTTCAATCGCCATGTGATTGACGAGGGTTACGGAGGCATTGCCTTTACCGAAGAGGGAGAGCGATGCGCGGCGCAACTAATGGACCCTTCCAAAAAGGTGATGATCATGGGCAATCATGGAATTCTTGTGATGGGCGACAATCCAGCCGACTGCTTCAATCGAATGTTTTACTTCGAACGCGCGTCGGAAACATATATTCGCGCTCTGCAAACCGGAAAACCGCTTCGCGTTCTCCCAGACTTAATTGCCGAAAAAACCGCAAGCGAAATCGAAGCCTATCCTGAACAGGCCGAACGGCATCTTGCCGAAATAATGCTGATTCTTGACTCTGAGGGTTCAGACTATGCAAAGTGAGAAAGCAAACGCCGCAGTCTCCGACGATGCGGAGACGCAGCGATGGAACTATCGTCCGGACGGGGCGGTTCCACTCAATCCTGTCTTTAGCTGGCCTCCGAAGCCGCGCGAGATAATCGCCTGGTATGCGGGCGCATGGTTGCAGATAACCTCGCTAACGTTGACCATGGGACTGGCGGTTGCAGCCTATTTGCTTTTTCTACCGCCGCTGGAAGCCATGCAGACTTTTGCGCCTGGATGGATGCTAACCATCTGGCTGCTTAACATGGTGCCGCAGACTCTGGTTGCCGGAAGCCTCCACTGGTGGCTCTACATTCGAAAAAACCAGGGAATGAAGAAAAAGTTTGATCGTCGAGATCTGTCTCGGGACAACGGAATCTTCACCTTCAGAAACCAGGTGTGGGACAACATATGGTGGACATTGGGCAGCGCTCTGACTGTGGCGACCATCTATCAATGGGGTATATTCTGGGCCATGGCAAATGGATGGGCGCCAACCATTACCTGGGAAAGCTCGCCTGTGTGGTTTGCGCTATGGCTGTTTCTTGTGCCGATGTGGTCGAGTTTCCACTTTTACTGGACGCACAGGCTTGAACACCATCCAAGACTTTACAGGCATGTTCATGCCGTGCACCACCGCAACGTCAATATCGGACCCTGGTCGGGAATATCAAACCACTGGTATGAAAACCTGCTCTATCTGAGTACATATTTCGTCCATCTTGTTGTTGCGTCGCATCCCCTGCATGTGATGTTCCACATATATTTTCAGCAGATCAGCCCCGTGTTGTCGCATTCCGGCTTTGAAAAGGTTACGGCCAGGGACAGCGAGGTCATGAGGGCGGGCGATTTTTTCCATCAGCTGCATCATCGCTATTTCGAGTGCAACTACGGGACATCCGAAATACCGTTTGACAGATGGTTTGGCACCTATCACGACGGATCGGCAAAGTCGACGGAACGCACCCGGGCCTATAAAAAGCAGATGTATACCTGAGATTGGCGAATCCGGGGCCGCCATTTACGGAACTAGTGTATGACTTGAAACAAGAGATTCCATTTCTTTTGGAAGTGTGATATCGTTCTCCCGCCGCCGTTGCGAGCGGCCAACAAAACGGGAGAGAGGCATATGGGCAGGAAATCGACAAGAACGGAAATCAGGCTTTCGGACGGGGAGCGCAAGCGCCTCGAAAAGGTCGCGGGCCACCCGCGGAGTCTCCGGAAGCACGCCTGGCGGGCGCGCATCGT
>JAPOTF010000016.1 GCA_026709325.1 Roseovarius sp. | reverse complement strand
CGCTTCCAGGACTCCACGAGATCCTCCGGGCTGCGGCTCCAACGGAACGGGCGGTCGAGCTCTGCCTGAGCAAAACAGGCAGACGCCTTCTTCAGGATCTCATTGGCCGTCCGCAATCCCTTGTTCTCACGTCGCAGGGCTTTCCATTCGGCCTTCTTCTCACTGGTCATTCCATCGCGGTCGCCAGTGTCGCGGGCAGCTTGCCGACACCAGTTGCGCAACGTGTCCGCAGAACGGCCGAGTTTCGGCGCGATCGCTTGACAGGCTGCGCTGTCGCTCGCGCATTCAGCGCGCTGCTCATGATGCAACCGGACACGGCGCGCGCGGAATTCGGCCGTGCATTTCGGGGGTGATTTCTTCTTTGTCACAGGGTTCATCCTCGGAAAGTTTGACTCTCCGGCAAACCCGGGGCGGTTCATTCCTCCGGTTCGAAGAGACCAGGTCAGGCCGTTCAATCCGGCCGACCTGGGTCTTTCTCGACAATGCGGGCACAGGCCCTTGTTGCGGAACGCGGGCGGTCTGGAGACTTGCGCGCGAAGAAGCGGGCCTGCCGGATGTCGGGAAGCATGACTTCAGACACGGTTTTGCGAGTTTTGGTCTCGCCAGCGGCTTGTCGCTCCCGATCATCGGCACACTGCTCGGTCATAGCCGTCCTAAGACCACGCAGCGCCATGCCCATTTGTCGGATCGTCATGCGATCGAAGGCCGCCAGGAGCGTCGGTCTCGCCGTTATGAACGCGCTCGAAGGCCGCGAGCGATGGCGTGTGCGCAAGCGTCTTCGCTCAACCCGGCGCGTTTCGAATTTGGCGAGTTTCGTATCTCCCGGGTATACCAAGGGAGACACATTCAAAACTCTCTGCTTGCCAAATTTTGAAAACCGGCCATTTTGTATCCCATGAGGCGACAAAACGAGACAAAGCTAAAATGGTTGCTGGAGGCCGTCCTGCCAGGTCGGCTGGTCGACACGCCGACGCTGGAGCGTCATGGTGTCACGCGCATGCTCGCCCATAAATACATGGACGGCGAATGGCTCGAACCTGTCGTGCGCGGCCTCTACCGTCGGCCAAGTGTAGGCTCAAACAGTGCCGAGTGGCAGCTTGTCGCGCACTCGCTGCAGCACGTCATGGACTATTCATCGGTCGTCGGCGGACGGACTGCGCTGGAGCTGCAGGGGTTCGCCCACTACTTGCCGATGCGCGACGATCGGGACGTCCACCTCTATGGCGAGGCGCATCCGAGCTGGCTCAAGCGGCTGGATGGGGCCGACCGCTACAGACTGCACGGCACCAAACTGTTCGACATGAACGCCAACGACGAGACGGTGAAGGTCGACTCCCCCGTCGGCCCGCTAAAGAGTTCAACGTCGGAGCGCGCCATCCTTGAGTTGCTGGATGAGCTGCCGAAGCATGAGAGCGTTCATATCGTCGATACCGTCTTTGAAGGCCTCGCGTCCGCGCGCCCGCGGCGTTTGGAAAAACTTCTGGCGTCCTGCACCAGCATCAAGGTCAAGCGCCTGTTCTTCGTATTTGCCGACAGGCACGGACACGCCTGGCGGCGTCATCTGTCGCCGGAGACGTTCGACCTCGGCTCGGGGCCTCGCGCGCTCTTTGAGAACGGCCACTTCCATCCGCGCTACAGGGTCTCCGTGCCGCCCGAGCTGATACCCGACAGAAAGGCTGCCAATGGCGCGTGAGCGATACATCGATCAGGTCCGGCCGCTCGTGGATATCCTGCCCGCCGTGGCGGCAGAGGAAGACTTCGCCCTGAAGGGCGGCACGGCCATCAACCTGTTCTATCGCGATCTTCCGCGGCTGTCGGTCGATGTCGACCTAACCTTCCTGCCGATCGGGGATCGCGCGCAGTCCCTCGCGGACATCGACGCAGCCATGGATCGCATCGCCCTGGCTGGCTCAAAAGCGCGAGGCGCGACGGCAACCCGGATCGCGGGGGGTGGTGGCGGCGCCACCCGCGTCCTGTTTCAGCGGGGCGCCGCGACCGTGAAGGTCGAAACCTCACCGGTGACGCGAGGTGTCGTCTTCCAGCCAGAAATCAAGCGCGTGGCGCCTGCGGTTGAGGATGATTTCGGATTCGCGGAAACACGGCTTGTCGCGTTCGAAGATCTGTATGCGGGCAAGCTCCATGCAGCGCTCGACCGCCAGCACCCGCGCGACCTGTTCGACGTGAAGCTGCTCTACGAAAATGAGGGCATCACGGAAGATCTCTTCCGCGCCTTCCTGGTCTATGTCGCAAGCTCAAACCGTCCGCCGCATGAATTGCTGCACCCGAACCTTTCGCCGTTGGCGGAAGTGTTCGAGACCGAGTTCTCCGGCATGACGGTCGCGGCAGTTACCATCGCCGACTTGGAACAGGTCAGGATAAGACTGATCGAAGACGTCCAGTCCCGCATGATCGGCAATGCCGCGCAATTTCTGCACACGCTGGTCAATGGCGAACCGGACTTCGACGTCATCGATTTACCGTTCGCAGCAGACCTGCCCGCCGCTCAGTGGAAGATTCGCAACATCCTGAAACTGCGAAACACGAATCCGGAAAAGCACGCCGCGCAGCGGACAAGTCTGCAGCAATTCCCGCTAGAATTTCTTTTCGTTGTTTTGCAATGGGTTGGATGGATTTCCGAAAACATTTTTTCGTGGACTTTTGCCGCCGAAATCGGCTGTTATGCCAGAAAAACGTCAGGCAAGAGAGAAAAACCCACGGGAAACTCCTTCCGCGGGCATCTGTCGATGCCCGGGATGCCGGACATGATGCGAGAGCGTTTCGACCGCGTCCCCGATCCGATCA
>JAPOTF010000134.1 GCA_026709325.1 Roseovarius sp. | reverse complement strand
TCCTTGAGACCATCAAAAAGCCAAAGGATGTCAAGGTCTTCACGGTTCCATGCCGCCGCCATGTGGTGGAGCGGACGTTTGCGTGGAGTGCAAAGCCATAAAAATAAAAAATGTAATAAAATCAATATTATATGATTCTATCTCTTGGTGGCGCGGCCACCGGAAGCTTCAAAAATGGAATCAAAAAACCAAGGCACCGGCATGCGGATGGCTGACTGTTGCGGCAAGGAGGTAAGGCACCTCGATTTTGCTCTTCTCAATCCAAGCACATACCCCTTCTATGGGTCTATGAAGTTGATGCGACGAGAACGTTTCTTCCATTCGATTGTGGATAGCTTGAAATCCCGTATATTTCATGCGGGGAGTTGTAAACTGGCGAGATGATACTATATGTATCTGAAATAAAGGCAAATTACCATGAGTGGAAAGACATCTCCATAAAAACAGACCGTGCTTTCCCGAAACCGAGCCGTCAACATCGCCCCTGCGGCTTCAGGAAGAAGCGTTTGGATTTCGTCGAATTCTGTTTTCAGGTCATATTGACCTTGTCGGCCGGACGCATTAAACAGAAGCGTAAATGACACTGCGGTTTTAGGGTCTGTTCGCGCGGGCAGTGTCCGTGAAAGGAGCATGTTCGTGGAGGAAATGCTAGGGGAATATCTCCCTATACTGATTTTGCTGGGAATCGCGATTGCGCTCGGGCTCGCCCTTGTTCTTGCGGCGGTGGTGGTCGCGGTCCGAAATCCCGACCCCGAGAAGGTAAGTGCATATGAATGCGGTTTTAACGCGTTTGACGATGCCCGGATGAAGTTTGACGTTCGATTCTACCTCGTCTCGATACTGTTCATCATTTTCGATCTCGAAATAGCAATGCTATTTCCATGGGCGGTGGCCTTTCAGGATCTGAGCATGGCCGCATTCTGGTCAATGATGGTGTTTCTCGTCATACTTGCAGCCGGTTTTGCATATGAATGGCGCAAGGGGGCAATGGAATGGCAGTAGAGGAAATCGCCGATGTGGAAAATGACCGCGAAAAGGGCGTTGGGGAAATTGGCAGGGAACTGCAGGACAAGGGGTTCCTGCTAACCACGACCGAGGACATCATCAACTGGGCCCGAACGGGCTCGCTTCACTGGATGACATTCGGGCTGGCCTGCTGCGCGGTTGAAATGATTCACACGGCAATGCCGCGATATGATCTGGAGCGTTTTGGCACAGCGCCGAGGGCAAGTCCCCGTCAAAGCGACCTGATGATAGTCGCGGGCACTCTCACAAACAAAATGGCGCCGGCTTTGCGAAAAGTGTACGATCAAATGCCCGAGCCGAGATATGTAATCTCCATGGGATCATGCGCCAACGGCGGTGGATACTACCATTACAGCTACTCCGTGGTTCGAGGATGCGACCGCATCATACCAGTGGACGTCTATGTGCCGGGGTGTCCGCCAACCGCGGAGGCCCTGGTGTACGGGATACTCCAATTGCAGAGAAAAATTCGCCGGACGGGAACTATCGTGCGCTGAAACATTGACAAACGGGAACCTGAATATGAGCGGAGAACTTGGCGAACTGGGAAGGCATATAGAGACCAGGCGCGCGGATTGCATTTTGAACTGGCATGTTGCTCACGGGGAGCTGAATCTGGATGCGGCGCTTGCGGGAATCCGGGAACTGATGGATTTTTTAAAGGTTGACAAGGAATGCATGTTCTCGACATTGGTGGACATCACCGCGGTTGACTATCCCGAGCGTTCCAAGCGGTTTGATGTTGTCTACCACCTGTTGTCAATGTACCGAAACAGGAGAATCAGGTTGCGTGTGGCCATCAGGGAAGAGGACATGGTTCCCAGCGTCACGGAAACGCACCCAAGCGCCAACTGGTTTGAACGGGAAGTGTTCGACATGTTTGGAATACTTTTCAGGGGACATCCGGACCTCCGACGCATACTGACGGATTACGGCTTTACCGGATACCCGTTGCGCAAGGATTTCCCCACGACCGGATATGTTGAGGTGCGCTACGACGAGGAGCATAAGCGCGTGGTCTACGAACCGGTCAACCTTGTGCAGGAATATCGGCAGTTTGACTTCATGAGTCCATGGGAGGGAGCGCCGCACGTGCTTGAAGACGATGGCGGTCATCGGAAATCCGATATTGAATGAAATGGCGGAAACGGATCCTTTAAAATGAACGCGAAGCTCGGAGAATGGACATGATGGACGGTTCGAGAGGATACGAGGACGCTCTTGCAAAAGAGCAGAAGATTCGCAATTTCAACATCAACTTTGGCCCGCAACATCCCGCGGCTCATGGAGTTCTTAGACTCGTTCTGGAACTTGACGGCGAGATTGTCGAAAGATGCGACCCGCATATCGGACTGCTTCATCGAGGCACCGAGAAACTTATGGAAAGCCGGACGTATCTTCAAAATCTTCCATATTTTGATCGCCTGGACTATGTGGCTCCAATGAATCAGGAGCATGCCTGGTGTCTTGCCATTGAAAAGTTGTGCGATGTTGAAATCCCGCGACGCGCAAGCCTTATCAGAGTTCTGTATTCGGAAATTGGGCGGATACTCAATCACCTGCTGAACGTCACGACCCAGGCACTGGATGTCGGCGCCTTGACGCCACCTTTGTGGGGATTTGAGGAACGCGAAAAGCTCATGGTGTTTTACGAGCGCGCCTGCGGCGCCAGGCTTCATGCGGCGTATTTTCGCCCGGGTGGCGTTCATCAGGATCTGACTCCCGAGCTGATTGACGACATTGAAGCATGGGCCAGGGAGTTCCCGAAGGTCATAGGGGATTTGGATGGGCTTCTCACGGAAAACAGGATATTCAAGCAGCGCAATGTGGATATAGGCGTCGTGTCGAGAGAGGATGTGTTCGATTGGGCGTTTTCGGGGGTTATGGTGCGCGGCAGCGGGCTGGCCTGGGATTTGAGAAAATCGCAACC